>JAKPFT010000081.1 GCA_029551285.1 bacterium
CTCGGCGGTGTCTGAATTCGCCACCTGGCGAATGAGTTCGCCGAGCGACCGATTTCGGCGTAGTCCTTGTCTGTGCCGGAGCATTCTGAGTGAGCCAGTTTGTTCCCTTTCTTTTCATTCCTCTTTTATTCCTTTTTTGACGCTACCGTTTCCGTTCGCTTCCCCTTCGGCATTCCACCTGGTCATGGCTTTTTCCAGTCCCAGACAGACAATATCATGACAGGCCAGAGCGGCCCTTTCTAATACCTGGCTGACCACAGCCTCTTCCTCCGGCTCAAATTCGGAAAGAACATAATCAATCCTGGGAATGGTAATCTGCGACTGCCCGATACCAATTCTTACCCGCAGCAGCTGGTCCCTTCCCAGAACAGAAACGATGGACAGAAGACCCTTATGGGTTCCTGGACCGCGCCTGGCAGTAATCTTCAAACCACCCAGGAGTATGTCCAGGTCATCATGCACCAGAATCAGGCTCTCTGGTTCTTCGTGGAAATCCTGCAGGAGAGCTCCCACCGCCTGACCACTTTCGTTCATGTAGGTTTGTGGTTTGACAATCAGAACTGACTGGCTTTCAAAAGACACCAGCCACGCCCGGTAAAAGTCTGTGGAGTACCGGCGGATAATGGGCTTCCTCTCACGCAGGAGGTCAACCACCCGGTAACCAACGTTGTGCCTGGTTTTCTCGTACTTCGCACCCGGATTGCCCAGTCCGACGATAATCTTCACCCCGGCCCACCTTACTCTTTGGCCTCTTCCTGCTTCGCCTCTTCTTTCATCTTCCGACGTTCCTCGGCCTTCTCTTCGCTGATCACCTCAGGCTCAGTAGCGGCAGCGGTTACCTCTTCGGTTACCGGAGCAGCTTCCTCTTCTTTGGCTGGCGCCAGCACCGCGACCACCACCCGCTCCGGGTCATCCAGGGCTCTGACACCTTCCGGCAATTTCAGGTCTTTTACCAGAAGGGCGTGGCCTATACCTAACGTGGAGATATCCACCGTGATGCGGTCCGGCATGTTCCGGGGCAGGGCTTCTAATTTGGCTTCCCGAAGTTCCTGCTCCAGGATGCCACCCTGGCTGACTCCGACTGATTCTCCCACCAGTTGAATAGGAATTTCCATCGCCACCGGCCGGTCCATCCTTACCCGGTAAAAATCAAGGTGCAGTAGCGCACCGGTCAGCGGGTCCTTCTGCACATCCTTGAGGATTGTTTTTATCTTTTCCTCTCCGGCGCTTCCCTTCAGCACCAGATCAGCCATAATATTGTGCGAACGCAGCCGCCGCACAATGGTCCCGGCACTTTTTCCTTCAACCTTCAAAGCCACCGGTTCTTCGCCCGGTCCATAAAGGATGCCGGGAACAAAGCCGGCTTGCCGCAACTTTCTGGCTACACCTTTCCCTGTGGTTTCCCGCACTTCGGCTTGAAATAGTATCTCCTCCATTGGCTCCTCCCCGGGCACAACCTGGTTTGTTGTTGCTGTTTGCTGTTGCTGGCTGTAAGATTTTGTAGTCTACCATACGCTACCGGTCAGGGCAAATTCCCGTTGACTATTTTCCCGCAATTCGGTACAATCGGCTCTACTGGTTACCATTTCTGGAAGGAGAACGAATGGCCAAGATTACCTTTATTGGAGCCGGAAGTTTCGGGTTCACCCGGGGGCTTGTCCGGGACATTCTCACCTTTCCCAATTTAAGAGACGCTACTTTAACCCTGATGGACATTGACGCGGAAAGGCTTGGTTTTATCAAACAGGCCGTGGAAAAAATCGTCCAGCTGGGCAACTATCCGGCCAGGGTGGAAGCCACCACCGACCGTCAGAAAGCCCTGAGAGGGGCTGACGCGGTCATCTGTACCATCCTTGCTTCGCCGGTGAGCGTCTGGCGGGGAGATATTGAAATTCCCAAAAAATACGGGGTGGATACCAACATCGGCGACACCAGAAGCGCCTCCGGAGTTTTCCGGGCACTGAGAACAATTCCGATTATGCTGGACATCTGCCACGATGTAGAAAGGTACTGCCCGGAAGCCATTCTCCTCAACTACACCAATCCTATGGCGATGCTCTGCCGGGCGATGCAGAAGGTAACCTCGGTCCGGGTAGTTGGCCTCTGTCACAGCGTCCAGGGCACAGCCCAGATGCTGGCCAGATGGCTGGGGGCGCCCATGGAAGAAATCACCTATCTGTGCGCTGGCATCAACCATCAGGCCTGGTTTATTGAGTTTCGCTGGAAAGGTAAGAATGCTTACCCGCTGTTGCGGCAGAAAATACTGAAAAACCGCAGAATTTACAACGAAGAAATAGTCAGAAATGAAATGTTTCTGCACCTGGACTACTACGTGACTGAATCCAGCGGTCATAACTCCGAATACAACTGGTGGTTCCGCAAGAGACCCGACCTGATAAAGAAGTACTGTACTAAAGGAACTGGCTGGAATCCAGGAGTTTACGCTTATGTGCTGAAGGCTTACCTGGCGCGGGAAAGGAACTGGCGCCAGCAGATCAAGGAATGGCTGACTAACCCTGAACCGATCTCTCTCCAGCGTGGCCAGGAATTTGCGGCCTATATCATCAGTGCCGTCCTGGGCGGCCAGCCCTTTACCTTCAATGGAAATGTGGCCAATACCGGCCTCATTCCCAATCTGCCGGAAAAAGCCTGCGTGGAAGTGCCGGTTCTGGTTGACCGCCGCGGCTTCAATCCCCTCTATGTGGGACCATTACCACCCCAGTGCGCGGCCTTAAACAACATCAACATCTATGTGGAGGAAATGGCTGTAGAGTCGGCCCTGACCGGTGATCCGAAATTGACCTTTCAGGCAATCGCTTATGACCCGCTGACAGCCAGTGTTCTTTCCCTGAGGGAAATTAAGAAGATGGTGAAAGAGATGTTTCGCTGGAACCAGCCGTACTTACCGCAGTTTAAGAGAATTGATTTTTGACCATGGTTCGCGTAAGATTCGCCCCCAGTCCAACCGGATACCTCCATGTGGGCAATGCCAGAACTGCCCTTTTTAACTACCTTTTTGCCAGAAAACATAACGGCTGTTTCCTCCTGCGGATTGAAGATACTGACCGAGAACGTTCCGCTGTGGAATACGAAAAGGCCTTGCTGGAGGATTTGCACTGGCTGGGTCTGGACTGGGATGAAGGTCCGGATGTCGGCGGCAACTACGGACCTTACCGCCAGAGCGAAAGAGTCCACCTTTACCGGCAGTTGAGCGAGAAACTTCTTCAGGAAGGACTGGCTTACCGCTGCTACTGCACCAAAGAAGAATTACAGGAGCGCAAGGAAAAGGCTCTCGCGGAAAAGGGAAACGCCGGGTATGATGGCCGCTGCCGGAACCTCACCCGCACCCAGATTGCGGCTTACGAGAAAGAGGGCAGGAAACCGGTGGTACGCTTTCTGGTCCCTTCTGAAACGATTGAGGTTAACGACCTCATCAGAGGCCATGTCGTTTTTGAGGGCGAAACCATCAGCGACTTTGTCATTGTCAAGTCAGATGGTCTGCCGACCTTCCACTTTGCCGTGGTGGTGGATGACCTGCTCATGCAGATAACCCACGTCATCAGGGGAGAAGACCATCTTTCCAATACGCCCAAACACATTCTTCTTTTCCGCGCTCTGAAGGCGCCACTGCCCCAGTTTGCCCATATGTCAATGACCCTCGGACCTGACCGGACCAGGCTAAGCAAGCGGCACGGCGCTACCTCTATCAGAGCCTTCAAAGAAGCCGGTTACCTGCCAGAAGCCTTCTTCAATTATCTGGCGCTTTTAGGCTGGGCCTCAACTGAAGGACAGGAGATTTTTACCAGGGAGGAACTGATCCGGGAATTCTCCCTGAAAAGGTGCAGCAAGACTGCGGCTGTCTTTGACCATCAGAAACTTCTCTGGATGAACGGCCTCTACATGCGCAAAACACCGCCGGCCCGTTTGCTTGAGCTTTCACTGCCCCTTCTTCAGGCGCAGGGGCTGCTGCCGGCTCAGCCAGAGACAAAATTGCTGGCCAGGTGTGAACGGCTCATTGCCCTGGAGCAGGAAAAATTCAAAACCCTGTCAGACATTCCGGAAAGAATCGGCTTTTTCCTGAAACCGCCTGTTTATGACCCGGAATTGGTGGAAAAATATCTCACCCCGGCAGCAAGGCAGATTCTCTCAGAACTGGCCACAGTCCTGGAAAACCAGCCAGAGTTCCAGCCGGCATTGTTAGAAAATACCGTGAGAAGTTTCTGCCAGGAAAAAAATTATCGGCCAGCCCTTGTCTTTCATCCCCTGCGCGTGGCCATAAGTGGAATGACTAAAGGCCCGGGGCTTTTTGAGATGATGGCTCTTCTGGGTAAAGAAGAAACCCTGCGGCGACTTGGTTCTGTGCTGAGAAATGAAACTTTCCGAACTGGAAAAGATGGTGGTGCTGGGCCTGCTGCATGAAGGAAGCCAGCACGGTTACCGCATCCGTCAGGTAATCCAGCAAAGATTTGGCCAGTTCACCGGATTCAGACCACGAGCCATTTACTACTGTCTTCAACAATTAGAACGTCAGGGCCTGGTCTCAAGAGAGAAACAGCGGCAGGGGAGTCGGCCGGAGAGGGCCGTTTACACCCTGACCGGGGCTGGCCGTCAGCAATTTTGCAAATTGATGGAGCAGAATCTTCTTGAACCTTACCGGCCTTTTTTCAATACGGATTTAGCCCTCTATTTTCTTCCCTATCTGCCCCCAGAGTGGCTGATGGAAAAAATAAAAATCACCCAGCGCCGCTGGCGGGAAGTGCGAATCTGGGCTAGACGACAGGCACGACAGGAAAAATGGCCCTATAAGCTTATTTTTCTTCATCTGGAGAAGGCGCTGGAAAGTGAAATTTCTTTTCTCACGGCTCTGCTGCGACAGATGACAAACCATCCGGCGGCCTGACTCCAGCCTTTTCAATTATTTATCCCTTTGTTACTCATGATTTTGTAAGGACGGACCTTAAAAACTGACCGGTGTAGGAACGAGGGTTAGCCATCACTTCTTCCGGAGTTCCCTCCGCCACAATCTTACCACCTTTATCTCCCCCTTCCGGACCCAGGTCAATCAGGTGGTCAGCGCACTTAATCACGTCAAGGTTATGTTCAATCACGATCACCGTGGAACCCTTTTCTACCAGACGGTTCAGCACAGCCAGCAGCCGTTCAATATCAGCCAGGTGCAGACCCACAGTCGGCTCGTCCAGCACATAGACAGTCCGCTCATTGCCGCGACGGGAAAGTTCAGCCGCCAGTTTTACCCGCTGAGCCTCTCCCCCGGAAAGCGTGGTGGCAGGCTGGCCCAATTCCAGGTAGTCCAGTCCGACATCGTATAATGTCTGTAACTTTTCTCTCAACGCGGGATGCATTCGGAAAAACTCCAGGGCTTCCTCCACCTTCATCTCCAGAACTTCGGCAATATTCTTGCCCCGATAAGTGACTTCCAGTGTCTCCCGGTTGTATCTTTTCCCTTTACAAACATCGCAAGGAATGTAGATATCAGGCAGAAAGTGCATTTCAATCCGGGTGATGCCATCGCCGGCACAGGCTTCACACCGACCTCCCTTTACATTGAAACTGAACCGGCCTGGTTTATAACCCCGGATTCGGGCTTCTTCGGTGCGGCTGAAAATATCCCGGATCAAGGTAAAGGCGCCGGTGTAAGTCGCAGGATTGGAACGGGGCGTGCGGCCAATTGGTGACTGGTCAATTTCCACAATCTTACTGATGTATTCCACTCCTAAGATAGCATCATGCTGACCCGGTTCCTCCCGGCTGCGATAGAGCAAACGTTTCAAGGCCCGACAGAAAACATCCTGAATCAGGCTGCTCTTTCCGGACCCGGAAACTCCGGTGACGCAAACAAAAACACCCAGTGGAATTTTCACATTGATACCTTTCAAGTTGTTGTGCCTGGCGTTTAAGATTTGAAGATATTTTCCTTCTGGCAGTCTCCGCTGCCGGGGCACTGCAATTCTGAGCTGTCCGGAGAGATAACGACCGGTGAGAGATTGCTCCTGCCTGGCGACTTCTTCCACAGTGCCGGCTGCCACGACCTGGCCCCCGTGTTTGCCGGCGCCTGGACCCAGGTCAACGACATAGTCAGCATTCCTGATGGTTTCCTCGTCGTGCTCAACCACCACCACAGTGTTACCCAGGTCCCGGAGCCGTTTCAGGGTGGCAATGAGCCTGGTGTTATCTCGCTGGTGCAGCCCGATGGTAGGCTCATCTAAGATGTAAACGACTCCGACCAGCCCGGAACCAATCTGGGTGGCCAGCCGGATGCGCTCAGCTTCACCCCCGGAAAGGGTGTGGGTCATCCGGTCCAGGGTGAGATACTCCAGACCAACTTCCTCCATGAAATTCAACCGGCTGATAATTTCTTTGAAAATCGGACGGGCAATCATCTCTTCTCTTCCGTCCAGGGGCAACTTTTCAAAAAACTGCCTGGCTTCAGTGACACTCATCCCGGTGACATCAACAATGGACTTTCCGGCTATCCTGACCGCCAGAGATTCCGGCCGCAACCGGCCACCATGACAGGCCGGGCAGGTAACTTCACGAATATACCGGGAAATCTCTTCGCGACGATGCTCACTTTCAGTCTGGTGGAAGAGTCGCTCCAGGTTGGGAATCACTCCTTCAAAACCCAGTTCTTCTGAACCGTAAAGAATGGTGGTCAGGGCTTCCCGGGTCAGGTCAACTGGCCGGTCGTCCAGACTGTAACCCAGGTCATCCAGAACTGAACGCAGCAGCCGCCGGTAGTAAAGAAAAAGACCACGGCCACCAGCGTCCTGCCAGGGTTTCACAGCACCCTGCCGAAAAGTCTTCTGCCGGTCAGGAATAACCAGGTCAGGGTCAATCTTCATCAGAAAGCCAAGTCCCTTGCAGGTCTGGCAGGCTCCGTACGGACTGTTAAAGGAAAAAAGCCGGGGCGTCAGTTCTTCAAAACTGGTCCCGCACCTGGCGCAGCCGTACTGTTCATTGTAAAGCGTTTCCTGGCCGTGGCTTACCACCAGCAGAAGTCCCTTGCCGATTTTCAAACCGGTTTCCACTCCTTCCGCCACCCTGTCCTTTTCCCGGTGGCTGAGCCGGAAACGGTCCACCAGCACCTCAATCGTGTGGGCCTTATATCTGGCCAGTTTAATTTCTTCATCCACATCGTGAAACTTTCCGTCCACTCTCACCTTCACAAAACCGCTCTGCCGCACCCAGGTGAGAATCTTTTGATACTCGCCCTTTCTTCCCCTGATCAGCGGAGCCAGCAGCAGCACTTCAGTTCCTTCCGGAAGGGAGAGCATCCGGTCGATAATCTCGCTGGCGGTCTGACGGCTGATGACCCGGCCACACCGGGGACAATGCGGGATACCAATTCTGGCAAAGAGAATTCTCAGATAGTCGTAAATCTCGGTGGTGGTGGCCACGGTGGAACGAGGATTGGCCGCGGCTTTCCGCTGCTCAATGGCAATGGCTGGTGGTAGCCCTGTAATCTGTTCCACATCCGGTTTTTTCATCTGCTCCAGGAACTGCCGGGCATAAGCGGAAAGACTCTCTATGTAGCGACGCTGTCCTTCAGCATAAAGAGTGTCAAAAGCCAGGCTTGATTTTCCGGAGCCGGAAATGCCGGTGATGACGATGAGGCGATTTCTGGGCAGGTCCAGACTGATATTTTTCAGGTTATGTTCTCTGGCGCCCCGGATACTGATAAATTGTGGTTCCATGTTTCCTCAGGCAGTCCCAAACAAATATTTTACCCCGGGAAAGGCGAAGAATAAAACCAGGGAGAGAAACTAAAATTGCGGCACAGCCAACGTGGTGAAGCAATGCCTGTAACCCCGGAAGGAGGCGGCACCTGCTTAAAATCCTCCCTCGTTGACACGACGATCTTATCCCGAAGTATCAGTAAGAAAAGAAGGGACCTAAAAGGAAGTTCTATTTCGGAGGCGGATTGAGGTTATCAGAGAAACAGGTTGTCGGTTCTTCATCGTAGGGTCATTGCTCTTGCCCACCAGACGAATCACTACCTGGATTGGCGTCTCTGTCTCTATGCTGCTGTCACTTAACAACCGTTTCCTGCCCCCATCGTAAAACTCAAACCGCGAATCCGAAAGTAACGTCATCTGCCGGTTCGGATCAAGACACACCCAGCTGCCCGGGGCGCCTGCAGCTGACTCCCCGTACCATAACGTCGTCTCTGCCCCGGTCCCACCAGGACCGCTCTCCCCGGGCGCAATCACATAATACTGCCTCTTGCCTTCCTCCACATTCCCAAAAACAAGATACCGCCCCACCACCTGACCCGTCCACCCGTACAGCCGGCTCGCCGCCGTCAGACTCTTCACCATATTGTTCCGATCACGATAGGCCATCGTGCTCACCATCTGAGTTAATACCTGCTGCACCTCACTCCCGCTGGTGATTACCCGCCGCACACGACTCGCCCGAACATATAACACCGTCACCAGACCAAACGCAATCACCAGAATCGCCATCGCCACCAGTAACTCCACAATCGTGTATCCCCGCCCTTTATCCTTCACCATAAATCCCTTCTCAGTAAAGCCCATTCTTGCTCACCAGTACCAGCGTCTCCAGTATCCGGTAGTTGTTCTTCCGACGCAAAATGTATATGTACACCTTTAAGTACACCGCCCTATCATAGTAATCCTGCTCACTCAACCCCGCATCCACTATACGACCGTAACTGTCATAACCCACCACGTACCGCTCAACTTTAAACTTATCCCGGTACCCTTCCGGCGTGTAATCTTCCCCCCACCCAACCCCGGGCGGCTCTATCTCTGTCTCTTGCCCAAAATCTTCCTCTAAATCATAATATACCGGAGGAAAGTCTATCCCCTTCACTAACTCCACCTGATACTGCCCTAACGCCGTCGCCACCAGCCGCTCGTTCGCCTTCTGAATCATCATCAGATTACCCGCCAGCAAAAGCAGTGTCCCCGCTATCACCAGCGCAATCAAAAACATGGAAATCACTAACTCCAGTAAGGAAAAACCTCCTGACTTGCCCATCTTCAGTACACCCTCCAGCTGCCCGGTACCGGTAAGTAAATACGACGCCCTCCAACAAACGCCTGGAAAATCTCACTCCCCTTCCAGGCTAAACTACTCAGATAACTCACGCTGCCACCACTCAAACTTAACCTGCCCTTCACCACTAAACTGCCCTCCACCTTCCCGCTGGAAAATAAACAGTCATCACTACCTGTCTCACTCAAAACTAATACCAGCCCCCTTACCTCACTTCCACTCCCGATCACCAACTTGCCACGCGTCACTACCGCCCCAGCAATGTTACCCCCCCATGGATTAGAATAAACTTTCGTGTTGTTCAACGTCACTGTCCCGCTTCCCTCTACCTTTATCCCTCCATACACCGTGCAGTTACTCAATGTGACACTGCCTCCCTTCACCAACAACGCCCCTGTCTCTACACTGCTGCTCGCATCCAGAGTGCAGCTGCTAAGGGTAAGAGAACTTACCGAAGAACCAGCATAAACCAGACCTTTAACCTGGCAACCGGTGAGGCTGGCGGTACCAGCCGAAAGAAGCAGAGCCTGTTTCCCGGCCGAACCGGAAGCGTCAAGGTTGCAGTTGGTTAAGGTAAGGGAAGTAATTCCGGAGCCGGTAAACAAAGGACCATCTTTAATCGTGACATTGTTCATGCTGACTGACCCCGCGCTGGCCCGGTCCAGCGCCAGCCAGCCACCATTGGTGCAGTAAACGGTAATCCCGGAACTGAAATTCAAGCCGTTTTGTGCCTTAAAGACAGGTCCCGTACCGCTGACGGTGAGAGAGGTTTCAAAGTAGATGGCGCCATCAGAAGCATAAAGATAGTTGGTAAAAGTCCGGCCGTTGTTTTCGTCGGTGATGTGAAGGTCTCCGGGGGGATTACCTCCCCAGACCAGCCTGATGGAAGCGGAAATCACCTGGCCTGGCGGCGGAGACTGGGTATTGTCAAAATACCAGATTTTAGTTCCAGTATTCACAGTCCCATAACGGTAGTAAGTATCCCACCGGTTTCCATACTGGTCAGTCCGTTTGTCAAAACTCTGGTCAAAAATCAGCGGCTCTGATGGAAAAACTGGAAAAGGGGGAAAACTGGAAGTAATCGGAAAGTAATTCCAGGGTGGGCTGGTGGTAATTTTTTCGTCCCGGGTAATAGTTTTTTTTCCGGGAAGGTTCCATAAAAGCGTTGTTTCTGTGGTGGTCTTATAAGTCAGGTTGCCATTCACCGTGCTGGCTGGAGAGCCAACTTCATAAGCGTAGATAGCATGTTTGTTGAAGACTTCCGGGATGCCCCAGGTAGCCACTCCAGAATCAGTGCCGTTCCAGTCACACAGCCAGCGACCGGAAGCGATGTGGTTTGAATTTCCAGTACCGTTGTTACCCTTAAGCCGCACTTCCACGCTGGCCTGCCGGCCGCGGTACCAGCCGGTGGCTACAATTCGGTCCTGGTCAAACCCATCGTTGTCTTCAAAAAACAGAACACAACGGCCCTGAGAGTTCCCCCCGGGGTGAAAAGAGACTTCCTGAAATACCCAGGTATCGTCACCAGCCCAGTCGGAACCGCGAAAGTAGGCTACTGGCGCAACATACGCTGAAGGATACCGATGGTTCCAGTATCCTTTGTAGTTCATCCAGTATAAACAGTCCTGGATGCCTGACTCGGCAATCTCCAGGGCGATGAGTTTGTCTGAGGCGTAACTGGCGCGACGGATAGCCATGGTCGCGGAAAGAACCACCGCCATAATGATGGACAGAAAAATCAGCACCATCACCATGACCATTATCAGCGCCAGACCCTTTTTCTGTCCCATATTTTCTTTTACTATTATACCACGCCTGTCTTTTCTGAGAAAGCGTTTGCTACCTAACCCATCAATTTCTGATTAAGGTGGACAAAAAAAGGAAAGGGGGGACCTTTTGTTTAGACTTCTTCAGTCACTCTCTCAGGTTCTTCTAAAAAATCTGCTGGTGTGGTCCTTACCCTGCTTTCGTTTGGTTAAACAGACCAACGGCTGCCCGGCAAGGATGAATTTTTATACTATATCCCCCATTAAGGAGAGGATAGAAATAAAGTAGAATAAAAGCCTCTGAGAAGGAGGCGGAAATGGCACGGAAGAAATGGGAAGAAAGGCAGAAGTTTGAGGTCGTACTGGCAGGAATAAAAAGCGGGAAAAGTTAGTGAACTTTGTAATCGGTATCAAATTTCTCAGAGCCAATATTACCGATGGCGGGATGAGTTTTTTGAGAAGGGGCCGGAGATGTTTGAAATAGACGGAGAGAGCAAAGCACACCAGCGGTTGAAGAAGGAAAACACCAGGCTGAAAAACCATTCTCGGAGAATTGACGACCGAATGGGAAAAAAACGAATACGAAGGAAACGGCAGAAGGCAAAGTCAATAAAAGAAGGAAACAGACAGGTATTAGAGCAGATAAAACAGTTGAAAGGGGAGCATCCATTGTGGGGATACCGGTGTGTGTTGCCCGTAGATGAGATACCGGCAGGGGTATCAAGTAAACAAGAAGCGGATATACCGGCTTATGAAAGAAAACAGACTATTAGTTATCCAGATAAAGAAGTTAAGCGCTTCGGAAGAAATATCCGGAGAAAATACGGGCAAGCGCGGTTAATCAGGTCCGGGGAATAGATATGACCAAAGTAATGATACCTGCATAAAACTGGCTGTCTCTGATTATAGTGCTGGATTGGTATACAAAAAAGATTGTAGGCTGGCATCCTGGGGAATCAGCCACTACCAAACAATGGCTGACGGCATTAAACCTTGCGGTATTAAGACAATTTCCTGACGGGATCAGGCAACAGGGAACTACTTGTCTGGTAAGTGATAACGGGTCGCAGCCAAGATTGAGAGAAGTTTATGAAAGTGGAACTATTGTGGGAATTAAACAGATATTTGCCAGTTATGACAATCCAGAAGGAAATGCCGATACAGAACGAGTAATCCGGACATTAAAAGAAGACCTGGTGTGGCCAGAAGAATGGACCAGCGTGTATGAATTCCGGGAAGAATTGGCGGGACTGGATTAACCAGTATAACCAGGATTATCCACATTCATCTCCGGGATATATGACGCCGGTGGAATTTGAACAGGAAGCGACAAAACAATCACCTTTAACTCAGTGGCTGAATTCTCCCTTATTTTGCTCTTGACAAATGGCGGGGCATTATCTAAAATATCCTTAAAATTCGATTCGTAAAATGCAAGGAAATCGCAAAATGAAAGGCAAAAGTGCTTAAAAAGATAGCCTTTTTCTCTAACTTTCGCAGTATTGATTGTGTTTTTGAAAAATACTTATGAGTTCTTGCCTTTTTTACATATGTCAATTTGACCTCTGCTATGTTGTGGGGGGATAATTATATGCATTTTTTCCTTTTCCCTTATTCCCGTCTGCCAGGAAACATGGCAGATGATTACATAGAGAAGATCAAATTTTGGGAGGGACATTATGAAGAAGAAAGTTTTTAAATCGTATGGCTTCACTTTGATTGAGTTGCTGGTAGTGGTTGCCATCATTGCTATTCTTGCTGCGATGTTACTACCAGCATTGAGTAAAGCGAGAGAAAAAGCACGACAGGTAACTTGTATGAATAATCTGAAGCAAATAGGTCTTGCAATTCATATGTATGGTAATGACTGGAATGATAATATGCCACCAAGGTGGCAAATTTCTGGCTCTGCAGAACCTTATGGAGTTTTTACTTCAAATGATCCGGGAAATGCTCCTTTAGGCCTTGGTATATTAGTTCAAACAGGGTATATAAAAGGGCCTCAACCTTTTTCTTCTTATAGCTGGACAGGTCCAGTTCTTGCCTGCCCATCAGCTCTGTGGGGAGGTAAACCCTGGAAATCTTTTGGTCAATATGCATATTGGTATGGAGTTTATTCTTATCGTGGTAACCGCACAGGAGTACTCTCTAATAAAATATCTAAGTGGCCAAATAATGTAAGGGCTGATGGGAAAAAATATACAGCATGGGCTGCCTGCGGTGATTGGCCATATGATACCTGGCCAGGTAGAAGGATGACTCATCAAAACAGTGGTGTTAATGTTTTGTATTTTGATGGCTCAGTGAAATGGTGTCCTAATCCAGGGAAAATTTACTTGATACCAATTACTTAGGTGTGGGAGCTAATTATGAGTGGTTTAGAACCTGGGTATCCCCTGGGATATTTGACGAAAACTATGTTAAGTAACAATTTTACAGAGAAAATAGTTCTTAAGAGAAAAACCTGGAATAAATGCATTTTTTTGTTCTCGCTTTTATTTCTGCCTAATATTTCTGAAGCAAGAGTATGGAAAATCAAGCAAAGAGGAACCCCAGGAGTGGATTGTGATGCAGTTGATTTTACAGAAATTTATAAATGGGAATCAGTAAAACCAGGGGATGAGATATGGGTATATCCAGGAATTTATGATTCTCTGGAAATAACACAAAAATTTTCAGGCACAATCTGGAAAGCAAAGGATAGCGAAAACAATGATATAATTCCAAAACCAGGAATAGAAAATCCTGTTCTTATAGATGGAAAAGGCAGTTATCATGTGGTAACAATTAATGCTCCAAATGTTATTATTCAGGGTTTTGCAGTTAAAGGTGGTTCTGGTGATGGATGGTCGCAAGGCACAGGTATCTGGATATATAATGTCCCGGGTATTATTGTTCAGGACTGTCTTATTTATAATAATAAAAATTGCGGTATTTACATCAGTAATGGAGTAAAAGATACGATTATTCGTAGATGCACACTTATTGGAAACAATATAGTAGAATCAGGTGGTCAGGGTGTGAAAAATAATTTTTATCAGGATAACACATTATACGAAGGATATATTTACATTTATGAATGGATTGATTATAAACGGAACAATGGTTCTACAGGAAAAGGAAACCGTTGTTTAACCGGTCAAATAGGTTCTAATCAATTAAATCCAAAGTATCTACCAAAATTGATTATAGACCATTTCCCTACCTATAGAAAACTTCTCATAACAATCAATGGTAGAGCAATGGTTATTGGTGCAAAACTTGACTCAGCAGAAATATCTATTATGGATAAAAATGGGAAAGAAATTAAAACTGCTTCTATAGAAAAATTTAACGAATCTATAAACCCTAATGGAACTGGTGATAATGAACTTCTCCAGAGTAGAGGCAGTAAAAAACCTGAAGAACTGAAAGAATATACTGGTGTAGGTAGAGTTAGCTTAGAATTACCTGAGTTATCTGAAGGAGAGTATAAAGTAATAGCAAAATTAAAAGGAACAGAATTACCTGAGATATTGGAAGGTAGTTTTAAAAGGATAAAACTTCCATGGGAAAAAACAGATTTAGGAATAAGTGATAAGGTCTTACCTCCATGGACACCATTAGAACTTAATAAAGAAAAAAATAGTATCAATTGCTGGAGTAGAAAATATCATTTTGCTAATACTGGTTTCCTGAGGCAGATAGAAACCGCGGGCCAAGCAATTCTTACTGACCAGATTTCATTGGAAGGATATATTGATGGCGTAAGAGTAAATTTCAAGCCAAAAGGTGAAATTTCTTACAAAAATATATCTTCTTCCAGAATAACTATTGAAGGTAAATGTTTCGGTCAAATTGAAGGAAAATCACTGGATATTGTTGTAAATTCTGAGATTGAATATGATGGTTTTATTAAAATAAACCTTAAAATTGTTCCAGAGAAGGAAATTACATTAGACACCTTAAAATTAGTCATTCCATTAAAAAGCAGTTTTGCTACTCATTTACATTCTGCAGGTCCTGATATGAGAGCAAGTGTCTTTACCGATAAACTACCTGATAAAATGGGTAAACTATGGGATTCTACTATGAGTAGAAGGCAAATCCATTATTCGGCTAAACTTACAGTTGGTAGTTTCAAACCATATATCTGGATTGGTTTACCTGGAAAAGGTGGTCTTGCTTATATGGCTGATAATGATAAAGGATGGTTCCCAAATGATAAAGTCCCTGCTTTTGAAGTAGTAAAAATTGATAAAAATACAACTAATTTTATATTCAATTTTATCGCTGATACAAATACTATTACAAAACCAAGAACCATTATTTTTTCCCTACAGGCAACTCCGGTAAAACCTTTACCTAAGGATTTCCGATTTATTGCTAAAGGAGTGGATAATCTGTGCACCTTTGTTGGTTATGGTAAGTCCTATTATAATGGAATACAAGAACATCCTACAGGTTGGGATGGTTCTGTACCACCTGGCTGGGATACATATGCTACATCGCCATTTCCCATTGACTGGGAAAAAAATAAAAAATATAACGAAGAATTAGCAAAAGAAGATAGAATATATTTACCTTATCAATGTTTAAACTATACTCTGCTTGCTACACCAGTTGACCCCAGGACAAAAGGACCTGAAGGAAAAGAATGGTGGGAATTAGTCCATTCTGAAATAGAATGTGATGGTTATGGAGGATGGTGTTTAGTCCCAGCACATACAGAATATAGGTTATACAGGTATAAACAGTGGATACATGAAAATAGAATCCGTGGTTTTTATTTTGATAATGCCTATCCTATTATATGCAGAAAAATAGAAACTGGTTGTGGATATTATTTAGATGATGGAAGAATCCAGCCAGGGTTTACTATGTTTGGTATGAGAGAATTTTTCAAACGCTTACGAAATATTATTGTTGAAGAAGGCCTGGAACCATGCATACTCACTCATTCCACAGATACATTTATGGCCCCAGCATATTCTTTTGTTGATATCATGATGGATGGTGAAAATTTCTTTATTACCCCAGATAATCCAAAATTTTTCTCTGAAATCTGGACTAAAGAATATTTCCAGACAATGACATGCCCTCACCACTGGGGAATTATAACTATGTTTATTCCAGAATTTCATGGAGATTGGTCAAAAAATAAAGAATGGGCAAAAGCACAGAGTGACTCTTTTGCTGGATTTCTCCTCCTTCATGACGTGGAAGGAAACTACCTAAAACATTTATGGAAAGGGACGATTGACTTAAAAAAAGAAGCCATGTTTTTACCTTACTGGGATGTAGAAGTCAACAAGTATATCTTTTGCTCTATTCCAGATGTTTTAATAAGTGGTTATCATCAGGATAACAATTTATCTTTGATTGTTTTTAATCATAGTAGAGAAATATTAAAAGATGTCCCGATTAAAATAAACCTATCCGGACTCGGTATAACAAAAGATAGGGAAAAAATAAAAGTAGTATCAATAAATAATAAACCCTATCAAACAAATGAAAAAGGAATTGTAATAGTAGAAGTAAATCTGGAGCCACATAATTATCAAGTTGTAAAAGTATCTTATTAGCTAAGAAAAAATCTGTTCCCTCCCCATGTAGAAGAAGGAAGTTTCAGTATATATCTGGCTTAGATTAGATTTTCCATAAACGAATGAAAATCACCATAGAAACAGTAAAAAGCAACTAGAAATAGAAAGGAGGCTTCCTGTGAAAGGAGTAAAATACATCATTTTTTCATTTTTTATATCAACACTTATTCTTACTTTTGCAGAAGATATCCCATGGCCGGTATTACAAGTACCCAAAATGTCTAAACCTCCTATAATTGATGGAAAGATTCAAAAAGATGAGTGGAATGATGCAGCTGCTTTTACTGGCGTATCTTCTTTATATGGAACACTTGTTCCAGAAGTTCAACAGGTAACATGGTATATTGGTTATGATGATGAAAATCTCTATCTGGCTATGCATTCTCCTCATCAGATCGGCACCTATCCACTTGCTAAATGTAAAGAAGACGATAATGGATTAGTTTTGTTTGAGGACCATGTAGAGATACAGTTAACTAAATATCCACGCAATGAAGTAGGAGGAAGATTTTTCAAATTAATGATAAACCCTCGTGGAGCATTAATTGACCAGCATTATGGAGTAAATCCAGGCCAGGACGGTATAGAATGGCAATCTGATGCAGTCCGTAAATGCACAGTAGAAAAAGACCATTGGGACTTAGAGCTTGCAATACCAATTAAGTCAATGACTAAACAATCTCTTGATAATAAAAACTGGCTCTGCCAACTTGTAAGAAGTGATACATGTGGTGGTATTTATTTTTGTGGTTGGGTACCTGCTTCGTGGATGGAATGGACAAGATTTGCTGAAGTAAAATTTTCACCAGAATCACCTGCATTTCAATTCTTAAAACTTGGTGAAATCACCAGAGGTGAAATAGATGCTCTATTTGCCATAAAAGGAATGGAAGATAAACCGGAAAAAATAGAGATTAAAATCAATATTCTTGATAAAAATAAAAAAATTGTTTATCAGGAGAAAAAAGAAATTGTAGTTAATAAAGATGAACGGAAAGAAATTACTTTTTCAAAAAAAGATATTCCTTTATCTGATACTGGAAATATCTTTCAATTAATTGCAACAGGAAATAATGGTTCTGATATAATTTATGCTATTCAGAGTCCTGTTATAAAGATGACTGATGAATTTTATAAAACACATATACTCCCATGGCTGGAAAACCGACCTAAAACTGGTGAACCCGAATTTAAAATGGCATATTATCCATCTTATGGTGGAATTTCGAGCAGTGTGGACTTAGATTTTTATGGCATGCCTGAAGAAATAATGGAAGCAAGTAAGTTTGCATTAATCTTAAAAGATGAAAAAGGAAATATAATAGCAAAAGGAGAGAATAAACTGGAAAATTACTACAGTTCATTATTTATTAATTGTGGAAAACTTCCTGGAGGAAAATATAATGTTGATATGATTCTTTATGGTAAAGATGGAAAAACAATTGTATCCAATCAGAAATGTAGTTTTGTCCGGAAGTACTATCCATGGGAAGGAAATAAAATAGGAATAAGTGATAAAGTCATCCCTCCATATTCTCCACTTACGCATGATGGGTTTAAAATATCCCCATGGGGACGGACATATAAAATTGGGAAAAATGGTCTTCCAGAAGAAATTACAATTCTTGGAGAAAATATTCTTGCAAAACCTATAACTCTTATTGGCAAACAGAAAGGAAAAATTTATAAGCTTGAACCGGAAAAAAGTGGAAGTTCAGTTCAGTTCATTAGTGAAAAATTATCCAGATACGACCTTCAAGGTAAAGGCATCCTTGGAAGTATCCCTGTAGAAATATCCTCTTATATAGAATATGATGGTTGGTATCAAATAAAATTAACCTTTACTCCAAAGAGAAAAACAACTATAGATAATCTTGACTTGCTAATTAATTTTTGGAATGGAGCAGATACTGCATATATCCAGAGGGCAGATGGAAGAATTGGGAGTTTTTATAATGCGATACCAAAAGGAAAAGGAATTCTATGGGAGAGTACAAGTTTACCAGGTTGTAAAAATATATACAAAAGTTTTGTGCCTCAGATATTTATTGGAAATGGAGATAAAGGATTATGGTGGTTTGCAGATAGTTGGGATGAATGGGTATTAGATGACAGAATTGCCTGTGTTTCTCTGGAAAGAGAAGGTAAAACAGTCAGATTACGATTAAGAATTTTTGCAACACCAACTGTTCTTGAAAAACCAAAAACAATTGAGTTTGCATTTCTGCCTTCACCTGTTAAACCCATGGAAAAAAGCTGGAGACAAATCGCCTGGTTTGGTGGATACGGTCATGATACCACCGGATACAGATACTATGGTGATAGTGTAGACGGGTTTGCACTCCATACTGAAGAAGATTTTGAAGGGTTAAAAAAGCATCTTGCAACAGGTAAATACCATAGCAATTCTTCTGGCAATGTAAAACATAATGGAAGTATTTGTATTGCTTATCAAAAAGGACAGCCCTACGTTTTATATGGTTCTACATGGATGACAGGAATGGGGATGGACGAGTTTGACACTTTTGGAGGAGAGTGGCTTGGTATAACTAATTGGAAACCAAATCCAGATACAACTTTTTATGGTGATAGCAATTATGGTGGAACAATTATCTGGGATACACCAAGAGAACTATCACCTACAGCAGTAAATTTCAATAGAAGTTTTATGGAATGTTTCATATGGTATCACAAAAAACTTGTTGAAAAATGCCGACTTAATGGAACATGGTGGGATAATTCTTCTATAGGACTTATCTGGGATATTGACCCAAAAACAGGTGAAAAAAAGTATAGATGGAATACTTTTCTCCGAAGAGAACTTACCAAAAGATTGGCTACAATGTGCTGGGAACTTGGTGTAGAACCTTGGTGGATTATGAATATGCACATTGATTTTTCCTGGTGTAAAATTGCATGGCATGTAGAAAATGATTTTTATGTGTCCACTACTGGTATGGACCAGATAGACCAACTTTCACCTGATGAGTTTCGTTCACTTACTCGGACAAAAGGAGGAATTATCCATCGGCTCTGGACAAATATACCTGACCTGAACAATAAAGAAACTCCTGAATCTATTAAGAAACAACGGTTAAGAAGTATACAAGCACTTCTGTTTACTCATGATATTGGAACTTACTGGGGACAACCAACTGAACTTTTGCAAAAATTAAATGACCAGTTAAAATTTCTTGATGATGGAATAAATTGTGAATTTATAGGTTACTGGCGTTCTAAACCATTGGTTTCATCAGATAAACAAATACATATATCTATCTATCGGAATTTGAAATTAAACCGTGCTGCGATTGTTGTTATGAATGCTGGTTCTGAACCAGTAAAATGTACCCTCACAATTAATCCGAAAATGTTAATGAATAATGGAAAAACTGTTATCAAGAAAATATACGATGTTGAAAACCCTGAGGATATTCTTACTGACCCTAAAAATGGAAGTATTTTAAAAGGTATAGAAATTCCAAGGCATGATTTCCGTATTCTCCTTGTTGAAACAGAGAGAAGGCGTAATTCTAACATTGAAGGTTCTTCTATTTCAGATAATTAAAAACGGATTTTCCCCCTGTGTTCTCTTCTCAAAATGTGCCTTTTTTTATAAATAAGTAAGACATATACAAAATGTCAATCGCTAGATAATTGACGCTGGTCAATTTCCGGATGTGACCGTCCAGACTGATTATCATGTACCATTTTCCCTCTGCATGCAGTGACCGGCGGTAGTAGCACTATTGTGCTGAGGAAGTCGTGCTTAAGAGTCGCTGAATACCCGCCAGTTATGACATTTCTTGCTTCCCCGGAGTGAAATTATTTCTGCTATTCTTGGTGGTCAGAAAGAGCGTATTTTCAATTCTTAATTGGCATTCTGAGAAAGCGTTTGACTTTTAAGGTCTTGTTCCGCTATTTTATATACATGGACACACTTTTTCGCCGGGTTCTTACCTTTGCCGCAAACAATTCCCTTTTCTCCCCTGGTGAACGGCTTCTGATCGCAGTCTCTGGCGGCGCTGATTCCACCTTCCTGCTGCATTTTCTGGCCAGCGTGGCTCCGGAGAAAAAAATCAGGCTCAGAGTCGCATACATTCATCACCATCTTCGGCCTGAGGCTGACCGGGAATTGGAATTTGTAAAAAAACTATGCCTTTCCAGGAGTCTGCCCTTTTCCTGCCGCCATCTCCACCTGCCAAACCGTTCTTCCCTGGAAAACCAGGCCAGGCTGGCTCGTTATGCTGCCCTGGCAGGTATCGCTCGACAAACCAGGTGCCAGGCTATTGCTACCGGCCACACCCTGGACGACCAGGCCGAAACAGTGCTGATGAGAATTCTGCGGGGCTGCGGCCTGGCCGGACTGAGGGGCATTCTTCCTTTCGCACCCTGTCTCCCGCGTTGCCCCGTGCCGGTGGTCCGTCCGCTTCTGGTGGTCACCCGGCAGGAAATAGAAAAATTTCTGAGAGAAAAAAATCTTCCTTTTCTTCAGGATGCCTCCAACTTCAGCCCAGAATTCTTCCGCAATAAAATCCGGCACGAAATAATCCCCTTCTTAGAAAAGTCAAGTCCACGGCTGAAATATCACCTGGCCAGAACCTCACTCCTGGCCCGGGACGATTTTCAGATTCTGGAGAGAGAAGCCGAATCCGCTAAGACCTGTTTGTGTCGGAAAGAGAAAAACAGATTGTTTCTTGACCGACGGGGCTATCTCCTGCTTCCAGCAGGGATTCAGCGGCTCCTGCTCAGTTTAATCCTGTGCGAAATCACCGGTTGCCCTTATCGGCGTTTCTCTCAGCTGGAGACTATCCGGCAGATTATCAGCCTGGGGAAACAGATGGAGTTTTCCCTTCCAAACAGCCTCAAACTGACGGTTAAACCGGAAAGAGTCATTTTCGCTAAAAAGTTGACCGAAAAAGCGGCTGTGGTAAAATAAACGGCTACTATTATCGTATCGTCTAATAGGCGAACGCCATGCGGGAACGAAAACTGCTCTGGACCGCAGCCGGAACACTCATCGTCCTGGTCAGCCTCATTCTGGTAGGAAACAGTGCCTGGCTGGTGCCTGAGTTGCCACTCAGAACGGTTTTTCTTAAGAGTGTGTGGGTGCTGACCTTGTGTGGCCTGCTTTTTCTGCTGGTATTCAAGGTTCTGGACCATTACTATCTGAAACTCAATCGCCAGGTGGGACACCTGGCCACGCTCCATGAATCCCTGCTGCACCTGAATGCTAACCTGAGCATAGAGCATCGCTGCTGCCAGGCTCTTTCCATTCTGATGGAACTAACCCGGGGCAGCAAAGGATTGTTTGTCATTCTGGATCCTGAGCTGAAAAAATACAGTGAGGCGGAGTCCTTTTCTATTCAAAAGAGTGAGGCCAGATTTCCCCTGGCCAGTCACTTTCGCTACCAGATTTTTACCCCCGGCCGGCTTCCGGCTGAGTCCAGACAGCAACTGGACGAACTGGTTAAAACCCACCGTTTTTCATCTTTCCCCTCAGTAATCGTCGTGCCTTTTTACAATGAGAAAAAGACCCTGGCCATGGCAATTATCGGCAGCAACCATGGCGACCGGAAATTTTTTCTGGAATTGAATGACATCATCTCTATTCTTGTGTCTCATGTGGTTATATCTTTTGAAAACTCCCTGCTCCACGAGGAAGTTCACGAAACTTCCATCACTGACCCGCTGACCTCGCTGTATAACCGTCGGTATTTCCGGCTGAGGTTGCAGACCACCTTTGCGGAAGCGAAAAGAATTGGCTTTCCGGTTTCGGTGATGATCTCCGACCTGGATAACTTTAAACACTACGTGGATACTTATGGACACCCGCGGGGAGATATCATCCTGGCCGAAGCTGCCAGTATCATCAAAGAGACGGTGCGCACCAGCGATATTGTCTGCCGGTTCGGGGGCGACGAGTTTGCCTACATCTTGCCTTACGCCTCTTCTCAGGAAGCCCTGACCGTGGCGGAAAGAATCAGGAAGGCAGTGGCCTCCTGTACCTTCCAGCAATCAGAAAATGACCCGCCGGTTTACCTGACCTTAAGCCTGGGTGTTGCCAGTTTTCCTGAGCATGGCGAAACCGAAGAAGAACTGTTAAAAAATGCCGACATGGCTCTTTTCTGGGCAAAATCAAAAGGAAAGGATAGAATCATTGTCTATCATCAGCCGACGGAGGTTAATCATGAATTACGTTAGCGGCCCGGTCTTTTTCGTTCTGGCACTGGCAGTGCTCATGCTACTGGTCACCTTTCTGTTTTTTCTGTTCAACAAGAAAAAGGCTATCGTCTGCCTGGTGATTTCTCTCGTTTACCTTGGAGTCGCCGGCTATTACGTCTATCTGGTTCTCTTTCTACCAGGACCGGCCCAGCCGGTGACGGCAGCACTACCGGCGCCTGCGCCAGCCGCTGCTGTTCCGGATCGGCCGCAGTTGATTCTTAAGGTCAACGGTCAGGAAATTGTGGCTGAGCCTGATGATGAGTTGACCGTTGGAAAATCAGCGACCATTGAACTTATTAAGGTGGTAGCCCCGAACTGTCAGGGACCGTTGAAAGCCAACTTCGTCGGCTTTGAAGCCAGGCCCGGCGTTAATGATGGTCAGGACATCGGGGCTGTGATTACTTATGACAGAATAGACAGGCGCCGGGCAGTGAACCGCGCTACCAACAAGTACAAAATAGAACTGAAAGACAACCAGAAAATTATCGGACGCATCTACATAGAATTTACTGAATAATGTCCCCTGTTAAGCAGCCTGCCCCTGCCAGAATGTCCCGCGGGTATCTGGTAACCTTTGAAGGAATTGATGGCTGCGGAAAAAGTACTCAGGCCTTACTTTTCTGCCGCTACCTGAAAGCGAAAAAAATCCCGGTCATCCTCTTGCAGGAGCCGGGCGGAACTTTTATCGGCCAGCGCATCCGCCGCTTGCTCCTGCACCAGCGGAAGCCTCTCACACCCTGGTGTGAACTCTTTCTTTACCTGGCCAGTCGCGCCCAGTTAGTGGAAGAAAAGGTGAAGCCAGCCTTGCTTTCCGGAAAAGTGGTAGTCCTTGACCGGCATACCGATTCCACCCTGGCCTACCAGGGATACGGAAGAAAATTACCTCTTTCCTTTATCCGGGCAGCCCACGCCTGTTTTCTCAAACGGGTGAGACCTGACCTGACCTTTTTGATTGACGCCTCTGCGGAGAAACTCTCCGGAATTCTCAGTGCTAAAGGTCGGGACCGGATGGAGCAGGAAACTCTCGCCTTCCAGAAAAGTGTCCGCCGCGGTTATTTGCACCTGGCGCGGCATGAGAAAAAACGTATCCGCGTCATACCGCGTGAAAGTATTGCGGAAACTTCTGAGAAGATTATCAGAGAATGGGAAAGTTTCTGCCAGAAAGAAGTTTCTTCCCCGGCAAAATCAGAGAAACAATGACCCTGGAACAACTTAAATCCTTTCTTCTCCAGGCTGAGAAAAAGAACCGGCTGGCGACTTCTTATCTCCTGACCGGCGGAACTGCTTCTCTGCGGGAGCAACTGGCCATGTTTTTTTCCCAGTTGCTGGTCTGCGAAAAAGAAAGCCAAAAACCGTGCGGCCGTTGTTTAGCCTGTCGCCAGGCTAAAAAGCAACAGCATCCTGACCTTCACTGGATTGTGCCGGAGAAGGGTAGCCTGGGTATTGACGAAGTGAGGAAGGTGAAGGAGGACATCTACCTGCGGCCATTTTCTGGAAACCGAAAAGGTTACCTTTTTTTTGTGGAGCTGATGAAAGAGGAGGCCGCCAATTCTTTTTTGAAAATTCTGGAGGAACCACCCCTGTACGGTTCCATGATTATTATCACCGCTAACATCCACAATTTTCTGCCGACGATTATCTCCCGGTGCCAGCCGCTGAAAATCAACTATGGTCTTCCCGAGTTTAACAAAGCCATGAAAGAAAGCCACCGGCGCTGCCTTTCTCTTCTCTCGGCGTTACAGCGGGATTCTCTCAGGTCTTTTTTTGAGGAGTTAGAGGCGCTGATAAAAAATCTTGACCGGCAGGAGGTGGAGAAATGGCTGGAAAACATTCTCTGGCTTTATCGCGACCAGTTGCTGCGGAAACATCATTTTACCGGTAACCTCTTGCTAACCGAAGAAAGTTATGATATCCTTCAGGTAAGAGCCGACTTACTGGAAAAAACAGAGTTAATTCTGGAGATGAAGCAGCGGATAAGGCTCAACATTAACCTGAGAATTGCGCTGGAGTATCTTTTTGTGGAACTGGCGGTACCGTCGGTAACATAAAAGATTTTTCAGCCGAAGTGGCGGAATTGGCAGACGCGCTAGGTTCAGGACCTAGTGGAGGAAACTCCGTTGGGGTTCGACTCCCCACTTCGGCATTTCTTTTTGGCTACCCTAAAACTATCCCTTAACTGAGCGGGGAAGTTTAACTACTTACTGATAAACCGGCCTTCATTTTCCTAAAAGACGGGCAGGCAGTTTGACCAGAAAGGTAGCACCTTTGCCTGGTTCCGAACGAACCTCCACGGTCCCGCCATGTTCCTTCGCCACCTTCTGAACAATGGCCAGACCAAAACCTGTCCCCCGGGCACCCTTGGTAGAATAGAACAGGTCAAAAATTCTTCCCTGAACCTCCGGTTTGATGCCGCAGCCGTTGTCCCTCACCCACACACTGACTGTTTTCGCTTCAGGGTCATATCTGGTACCCAGATAGATTTTGCCTTTACCTTTTTCCACCGCGTCCAGGGCATTGTCCAGCAGGTTAGCCACGGCTCGCTCCATCCGTACCGAATCCACCAGCACCACAGGAAGTTTATCGTCCAGTTCTTTCTTCAGTTTCGCCTGCTTCTCCTTAAACCGCTCCTTCATTCCGGCGGCTACCTCAGCCACCAGGCTGTTCAGATTGGTGGGTTTTAGCTCCGGTTCCCGCTGACGGGAGTAATCCACCATAGACAGCACCAGTTCTTTCAGGCGCTGGTAACTGCGTTTAACGACAGAGTATCCTAATTGAAATGTTTCCGGCCTGTTTTCCCTGTGTCCGACTTCCAGAAGATTAAGTCCCCCCTCCAGGTTACTAAGAATGTTCCTCATATCATGAGACAGCCCGGCAATTGTCTGGCCAATCACCACCAGCTGTTTGTCCCGGAGCATCTGCTGATGGAGCTTGATGTTGCTCAGCATAAAACCGACCACGGCTGTCCCGGCCACGGCTAAACTGATTTCCTCCGGACGAAACGACTTCTCCTCGCGGCGACCCATCATAAACAGACCAAATCGTTCTGAGGTGGAACGCAGCGGTATGGAGACAACAGTGTAGAAATGGCCATCAATTCTTGTGTTTTCACGGATTAATTCTTCTCCTTTATCAAAATCTTCCTCAGCCACCCTATCCAGTGCGGTTAAGCGGTCTTCCCACTCCGGTGGATGTCTAAATGCCGGTAACAGCCGACCTTCGGCAGACTTTGTATAGGCGACCACAAAGTCGGGTTTAAGAAACTGAATCGTTCTCCGGCATAAGATTTCAATAAGGGTCAACTCATTTTCCAGGCTGGCCACCCGCTCAGCCAGATTCTGGGCAAAAAGCATCTCACTGAAAAAGGCAAACAAACCCTTTTCCGCATCCCGGGCTTCTTCAATCAAACTGTCCACAAAACCATCCACCACCGAGACAATTTCTTTTCTGGCAGACTGGCCTTCTAACTTTCTCATAAGCTCGTCCAGTCGGTCAGCCATAAAAGAAAGCGGCAGAGTCACCGGCCTGGCAATTGTTTCTACGGCTTCTTTAATTTTTTCAGACGTTTTCTTCTTAACCATTTTGCCTTTTCTCCAGTTAACTTCCTGTAGAAAAAAGGTAATCTTACACAACCCCGGACCTTAGAGGTTTTTTCAGGAGGCCCTGCCAGCGGCACATTACAGGGGTTGGCCACTTCCGTTTCGGTTCGGGCCGGCCACCGGCGCTGGACAGCCTCCCTTCTTGTGGCTTACCCAGGGGGCTTGTGCCAGAAAAGAAAGTGAATATGGGCGGTACAGGACTTGAACCTGTGACCTCCTCCGTGTGAGGGAGGCGCTCTATCCACTGAGCCAACCGCCCGGGTTCTGCCTTCCTGTTAGTTGTGAATATTTTACCCTGGTCCGGAAAGAATGCCAAAACCGGCTCAGCTTTCATTCCCTGAGCAGAGTTTTCAAACTGCGGCGATAAGGTGGCCGAATGATACCTTTTTCGGTGATAAAACCCGCGATGAACCTGGCCGGGGTGATATCAAAGGCGGGATTATAAACCTTCGTTCCTTCAGGGGCTAACCTGTATCCGTGAATGGTAGTCACTTCTTCAGCGGCTCTTTCTTCCACTGGAATGGCCTGGCCGTCAGGCAGTTCAGGATGGAAAGTGGAAAGCGGCGCCGCTACATAAAAGGGGAGATGATGCCGGTGGGCCGCCAGGGCTAACTGATAAGTGCCAATTTTATTAGCGGTATCCCCGTTGCCGGCAATCCGGTCCGCCCCGACCACGACCAGGTCAACTTTGCCTTGCGCCATAAGAAAAGCAGCCATGCTGTCGCAGATTAAGGTGCAGGGAATGCCGGCTTTCTTCAATTCGTAAGCCGTCAGTCTGGCACCCTGAAGAACTGGCCTGGTTTCATCAACGTACACATGAAAGTTGACCCCGTGTCTTACCGCAGCGTAACAGAGTGATAAGGCAGTGCCGAAACCGGAGGTGGCCAGAGCGCCGGCGTTGCAGTGAGTGAGAAGATTGCTGTTGGGTTTTACCAGTCGCCAGCCATACTCACCGATGCTCCATCCAGACCGAAGGTCTTCCTGGTGAAACGTCCGGGCCTCACAGAGAAGAGCCGCGACCAGTTCCTCAGAAGTTCCCTTAACACAGGCCAGCACTTTTTCCATACGGTCCAGGGCATAGAAAAGGTTGTATGCGGTGGGTCTGGCCTGCCGCAGCCGGGCAATGGTCCTGGCAACCTCTGTCCGCAACCTGCCCGGTGGGCTATGAAGGTATTTTTTCGCGGCCAGCACCACCCCGTAGGCGGCCGCCACACCAATAGCCGGAGCCCCGCGCACCTTCAGGGAACGAATGGCCTGGTATACCTGGCTGGCCCTGTCCAGCCGGAGAATTTTTTCCTGTCCTGGCAGCAGAGACTGGTCCAGAAGACACAAAACTTTCCCGTCCCACCACAGTGGACGCAAGGGTGGTTCCGGTAAGTTTTGACTTTTTCCCTTTCTGGTGGAGCCCGCCATTTTTCCCCCTGAAAGCTGATTAACCGATCCTGATACTGTCTTTATCAAACAAATTTCGCAGTTCTTCCAGCAGGTCCAGGGTTGGATTAACCGAAAGATTCTTCGCCCTGATTCTGACAGCGCCGGCCCGGGGCTGGATGAGCCGTAAATAGACCGAACAACTGCCCCGATGCTTGAGACAGATACTGCGCAACGTCTCCATCTTTTCTTTGGCCACCGGTAGCACCAGAGTGACCTCCAGCTGACTGTTCACCCGTTCGGCAATAGTATTGAGACTGGCCACTTCTTCCGCTACCATCTTGGTTGCCTCCCCGCGGTGTTCAATCCTGCCCTTGACAAACACGATATTGCTTACCCGGATCAGCCCCGAAAATTCCTCAAAAACCTTCGGGTAAAAGACGACCTCCAGTTTGCCGTCAAGGTCTTCCAGTTCAATCACAGCCATCCGTTCGCCTTTCCGGGTATTCAAGCGCCGGAGAGAGGCAACAATCCCACCCAGCCAGAGGCAGGTGTTGTCCTTCACCTGGCTGACCTGGCCGAGGGAAATCGGGCAGTAGGTGCGAAGCACCGAAACGGCTTTCTCCAGGGGATGTCCGGTCAGGTATACCCCTAACATATCTTTTTCGTAGGCGAGAAGTTTGGCCTCCGACCATTCCGGAAGGTTTCTGATGGCCTCGTAGTTAACCCTGGGAACAATGCGGTGTTCGGAAGCGGCAAAGATAGCCATCTCACTGCCGCTGTTTAATTTCTGCACCTGATTACCGTGCTCCACCGCATCTTCTATCAGCGCAAATAATTGCGAACGGGGCATCTCCAGAAAGTCAAAGGCTCCTGCTTTAATCAGACTTTCCATTACCTTCCGGTTCACCGCCCGCAGGTCAACGCGTTCACAAAAATCAAAGAGGGACTTGAACGGACCGGCCTGTCGGGCTTTCACAATAGAACGAATGGCTCCGGAGCCAACATTCTTAATAGCAGCCAGAGCAAAGACGATATCGTTGCCCATGATTTTGAAGTTGCCTTCACTTTCTTCAATATCCGGCGGCAAAATCCAGATGTTCATCCGTTCACACTCGGCAATGTACTCGGCGATTTTATCGGTATTGCCGATTTCGCTGTTGAGCAAAGATGTCATAAATTCCAGCGGATGGTTGGCCTTAAGATAGGCGGTCTGGTAGGAGAGGACAGCATAACCGGTGCTGTGGGACTTATTGAAACCATATCCGGCAAACTGCTCCACCTGCTTGAAGACATGCTCGGCTGTTTTCTCCGGGACACCACGCTGTTTTGCTCCAGCAATAAATCTCTCCTTCAACTTCTCCATTTCCTCCCGGTCCTTCTTACTCATCGCCTTGCGCAGATGGTCAGCCTCAGCCATAGTGAAATTGCTGAAATGATGGGCAATCTGCATAGCCTGTTCCTGGTAGACAATGACTCCGTAGGTACCTTTCAAAATGGGTTCCAGGAGCGGATGGTCGTACTCAACCAGGTCAGGATTCCGGCGCCTCTGGATATAAACATCCAGCGTACCGCTTTTCATCACCCCCGGTCGGTAGAGGGCTAAAATGGCAATCAGGTCCTCAAACTTCTCCGGTTTGATCTGCCGCAGCAGGTCCTGCATCCCTTTGCTTTCCAGCTGGAAGATACCAAGGGATTCTCCGCGGGAGAGAAGCTGGTAGGTTTTCTCGTCATCCAGGGGAAAATCATTCAGGCTAATCCCCTTGCGCTGTCGGACTAATTTGACCGTCTCATCAATCACCGAAAGGGTCTTCAAACCGAGGAGGTCCACCTTCAGCAAACCGACGGTGGCTACCTGGTTCATATCAAACTGGGTGGCTGCTTCACCGGCCGCATTCTTAAACAGGGGAACATACTCGGTGACAGGCCTGTCGGTAATAACCACGCCAGCGGCATGAATGGAGGCATGTCGCGCCAGTCCTTCCAGTTTAAGAGAGATGTCAAACAACTTTTTCATTCTGGGGTCAGCCTCAACAAGATTTTTGATTTCCGGATTGTGCTGCATTTCCACCTTCAGGCTGGCCCCCGGCTCCGAAGAAATCAGCTTGGTAATTCGGTCAAGTTCTCCGAAACTGATGTTCAGCGCCCGGCCCACATCCTTTACCACCGCCCGGGCAGCCATGGTACCGAAGGTGCCAATCTGGGCAACATTTTCCCGACCGTACTTTGAGCGTAAATACTGAATTACTTCCTCCCGGCGGTAGTCGCAGAAATCAACATCAATATCAGGCAGGGTAATCCGGTCTGGATTAAGAAAACGCTCAAAAAACAGGTCGTACTGGAGAGGATTGATCTCGGTGATGCCCAGAAGGTAAGCCACCAGACTGCCCACTGCGGAACCGCGGCCTGGTCCCACTCTGATGCCCCGGCGTTTTGCCTCAGAGACAAAATCCTGAATGATGAGAAAGTAACTGGCAAAACCCATCCGGATAATGGTCATCAACTCAAACCGCGCTCTTTCTATCACTTCGTTACTGACGCTCCTGTCCAGCACGCCATCCCAGTCAAGGTGGCATTTTTCCTTCAGACCCTGCTGCACCTGTTTCCGGAGATACTCCTCAGGGGTCAAACCGTCCGGAGGGTGAAAAACCGGCAGGTGGTAGGTATTGAAATTCATCTGGACCGTGCAGCGTTCGGCAATTTCCAGGGTATTCTTGACCGTTTCAGGAATTTCACTGAAAATGGCTGCCATCTCTTCCGGCGATTTGAAATAGAATTGGTCAGTGGCAAACTTCAGGTGGCGTGGGTCCTCCAGATTGGTATTGGTCTGGATGCACAGCAGCGCTTCGTGGGCCACGGCGTCCTGTTGTCTCAGGTAATGGCAATCGTTGGTCGCGACCGGTCTGGCTCCCAGACGCCGTCCTAACTCTATCAGCAAACGGTTTACCTGCCGCTGCTGCGGCATCCCGTTGTCCATCAGTTCCAGGTAAACATTATCCCTGCCTGCGATCTCCTGGTACCGGCCCAGAACCTGAGCGGCCTTTTCCACTTCGTTCTGCGCCAGCAGGGTGGGGATTTCACCTTTCAGACAGCCGGTGAGCCAGATTAACCCGCGACTGTGCCGGCTGAGAATTTCGCAGTCAGTTCTTGGCCGCCAGTAAAATCCTTCCAGATAGGCATCCGTGGAAAGCTCCAGCAGATGATGATAGCCGGTTTCATTCTCGGCCAGAAGGGTAAGATGAAAACAAGCCTCCTTGCTGCTGGTGGAACCGGTTTCCTTCCGGCTTCCCGGCGCCAGATACATCTCGCTGCCGATGATCGGTTTGACCCCGTGTTTGATGGCTTCCTGATAGAAGTTCACCACTCCGTGAAGATTGCCGTGGTCGGTGATGGCCACCGCTGGCATCTGGTACTGCCGGGCCTGCCTGGCAACTTCCTCAATCCGGCACATACCATCCAGAAGGCTGTACTCCGTGTGAAGATGCAGATGAACAAATTTATTCATGGACTCGTCAACCGGTTACTGATTTTTTCCCGGGCTAAAAAGTCTTCCCTGACCCTGGATTTTTCGCCCGGCTTCCCCAGAAGACGAAAAAGAAACAGGGTTTGCTCCGGAGAAAGTTGTTCCATGCGTACCGTGGCCGGCAGCCCTGCCTGCTTCAACCTGGCCTCAAAAACAGCCTTGTCCACGTTGAATATCTTTTCAAGAACATTGGAAAGTTTCTTCCGGCGAAAACGAAAAGATAGCGACAGAAAACTCTCAAATTCTTGAAGGTCTTTTCCAGGAAGCTTCGGCTCAGCATAGGGTAAAATTTTCACCACCACGGAATCAACTTCCGGCTGAGGGAAGAATACTGTTTTCTTCAGAGCGTAACATATCCGGGCACTGGCGTAAAGAGAAAGAAGCACCGAAACCGGCGCGTAATCCTTGCTTCCGCATCCGGCTACCAGCCGCTGGCCAACCTCTTTCTGAACAGTGAGCAGTATCAGGGACAACCGCTGGAAATGGGGCAACAGGTGGCAGACAATCGCCGTGGAAAGATTGTAAGGCGTATTGCTGATTACCTTCACCTTCTCGGGAAGTGTGTCCCACCAGGCAGCATCGCTTTTCAGAAAATCCTGTTCCAGCAGAACCAGCCCCGGGCGCTGTCCCAGACGTTGCCGGAGCAACCGGCAAAACCTGGCGTCTACCTCAAAGGCATAGACCCGGGCCACCTTCTCCAGCAAAACTTCGGTCAGAGCACCCAGCCCGGCCCCAATCTCTATTACCACATCGTCCCTGCTCAGGTCAGCAAAAGAGAGCAGTTTGTCCCGTCCCTGACGGTCAATCAGAAGGTTCTGACCGCGTGACTTCTTCAGGTCAATACCTTCCTGTTTTAGAACCGCCTTTACCTGGGTCAGGGTCAGAAAGTCCACCCGGTCTTACCTCCTGCTGCTTACCGGCAAGTGATACCCTTTTATCCAGTCCGGTCCAGTTCAAACTTGACCGTGATAATCTGATAGGGCTGATAAGAAAAACTGACGCCTTCTGCTCCGTAGCGCTCGGCGAGAAGATGCTCGGGTTGCTCCAGCAGATTGCAGAGCCAGACCCGGCCAAAGGTTAACCGTGGCAGATTTAACTTCAGACAGACCTGCCCGGCGGTGTTGAAAGCCTCATAAAGTCTGAGAATCAGACTTTTTCTGTCCTGCCCCATTTTGGCTGTCTCCACCAGAAGATGGCTCCTGTCTCTTCCGGCTTCCTTCAGAACAAGATGGGCCCCCTTTAGTTCTGGCCGGACAAACCCGCGGCAGCATAGCACCGGCTGATTAAACTGGCCGGCATACTCTGGCACCCTGGCAGCCGACCAGCGGCCCCGGTGCGGATAAAGAGCATAAGAGAAAACATGGTGGCCCCGGTCAGCCTGGCTATCCGGGGAAATACTGCTGCGCAGAAGTGTCAGACGAAACTCACCACGGCTAAAACTGTGGCCATATTTGCCATCATTGATGAGGGCCAGACCTGCTTCCTCCCGCGATAAATCCACCCAGCGCTGCGCCGGGACCTCAAAACGGGCCTGTTCGTAGGAAGTATTGGTGTGGCTTGGCCTTTCCAGGGCTCCAAACTGGACCTCACAGGTAGCCTGAGCGGTCCTGAAAGCTGTGGGAAACCAGGCCTTCAGGACACATTCCCTTTCCTGCCAGTTCACCTCGGTGAGAATCCTCACCATCGGTTCTTTGCGGAAAAGGTAGAGATGTTGAACCACGGTGGAGTGCCCGATCTTTCTGACAAGGGTGGCTTTCTGAAAGAGGACTGTCTCCACCAGCGACAGCGGCCTCAGCAGGGAACCGCCTCGCTGGTACAACATTGATTGGTGAACCTCATCTAAATTCCAGGCGCTCATTTTGGGGTCAAGGGACTTATCCTGATAGAGTTCCAGGATATTCAGCCCGGGCTGACCGGCCAGTTCCAAAACCGGCTGCTTCAACTTCAAAGAGACGATGGTTCCACTTTCCGGGTCCAGCCGTAACCTGCAAAAAGCATTCTCCAGAACTGGCTCTTCCCTGCGCTTTTTCTGTCGCACTCTTTCGGGCTTGCCTGCGGAGGCAGACTTCAGCGCTATCTCAGCGAAACTCCACGGCGCCAGATTTTCCACTTCCACCCAGAGGGATTTTTCATCCCGGGCCCACGGAAAGGCTACCGGGGCCGGCCAATCACCTGGCAGTTGCAAATAGCCGCTCCAGTTCCAGGAAAAGGGATTGAAAACTGTCAGGGAGCTTTCAGCCGGTTGACTGAGCCTGGTCCAGACCTCATGTTGAAGCTTCCGACAGACATCCTTAACGGCTTTTAGTTGTCTGTTGCTTTCCCGATAAACCTCGCCAATGGAAGAACCGGGAAGAATGTCATGAAACTGGTTAACCAGCACTGTCTTCCAGGCCTGCTCCAGGGTAGTCTGGACGCTTTGAGGCTCAGGCAAAAACCAGGAGAAAATTTCTGTTGCCTTCAGCGAGTTTTCCGCTTCCCGGTTGAGTTTCTTGACGGTGGCCTGGGTCGTGTATGTTCCCCGATGGAATTCTAAATATAGTTCCCCGACCCAGACCGGCAGTTTCTGGCCCTGCGCCTGGCGCAGCAGACATCTGCGGAAATTTTCCAGGGTCGCTTCCTTCACCCGGACATTGCCGGAAAGACCCTGCCTTAAAATCTGGAAACGCCTCACCATCGCTTCTTTCGGGCCACCGCCCCCATCGCCATAGCCGAACGGTATCAGTTGACAGCGACAGGCCTGGCTCTGGCGGTATACCTGATATGTCCGGTAAACCTGCTGCGGGGAAAGGATGGTGTTACAGGTGGCGTAACCGGAAGCAGTTGGCGTCACCAGAAAGTGAGCGAGAATCTGGCTGCCATCAATACCTTCCCACCAGAAGGTGTGGTAAGGGAAGTCATTGGTTTCATTCCAGCTGATCTTGGAGGTGATGAACAGTTTGATGCCACTCCGGGACAAAATCTGCGGCAGATTGGCGGAAAACCCGAAAGAATCAGGCAGCCACACTGTTTGACAGTCAACGCCAAATTCTTTTTTGAAAAATTCCTTCCCGTAAAGAACCTGTCTGATAAGAGATTCACCACCCGGCAGGTTGGTATCACACTCCACCCAGAGAGCGCCGGAAGCATCCCAGCGCCCCTGCCGGGCCAGTTCTTGAATCTGCTGGTAGAGGGCCGGGGCATCTTCCGTCAGGTACTGGTAGAGCTGCGCCTGGCCCTGTTGAAAAATCCAGTAAGGATAATTTTTCAGGAGAAAAACCTGGGTGGCAAAAGTTCTAATAGCTTTCTCCCGCGTCACCGCAAGTTCCCAGAGCCAGGCAAGGTCAAGGTGGGCGTGACCGAAAGCATACAGAGTAAAAGGTAAGGTTTTCTCCTGGCCCAGAAGGTTCTCCCGGAGAAAGCCTGCCACCTGGCGGCAACTTTGTTCCAGGTTTTCCGGGTAAAGGAAATCTATTCTCCGGAAGGCTTCATGCAGAATGGCGTAGTAAGGCTCTGCCGCTGCCTTTTCCTGGTCAAGCACCTGGGCCATCTCCACCAGGCAACCGAAAAGTTCTGACAGATTGAAAATCGCTTTGCTTACCCGGCGCAGTTCTAATTTCTGGAGAACCTGCGGTCCGAAACTGGCCAAACTCCCCCAGTGAGCACCGCTGTACAGTCTTATCTGCAGCTTCAACTTCCGACCGGGCTCAAGCGCCGGCAGGGAAACAGGCTGCCGGTCATCCCAGATCGCCGTGGCCAGCCCGGAATACATCTTTCCGTCAAGATAGACCAGGCCCTCGGTAATCGTTCCCCAGTCCAGAAACACCTGCAGGAACTCGTTCTCAGGGTCATACTCCGGCACGACAAAATCCTTAACCAGATACCAGTAACGGCCATCTGGCTGAAGGACGCTGCCGAAATTTACCATTCTAACCCGTTTCCCTGGACAGGCCACCTCTTCCGGTTTGTCCCCGGCCAGGTGAAGCTGGACTGGTAACAGATTGAATATTTCTTTTACCGCCAGCTCGTCCAGGTCCTGGCGCCGGTTAGTTAGAAATTTCTTTAACGATTCGGAAGGCCAGTAAGCCACTGTCTCCTCCTGTTTCCTGAGTTACCTTTTCTGGCGGGGAAAATACTCTTAAAGGAAATCACTTCTCCGCAACAAAAACCCTGACCGGAATTTTCTTCTGAAGTTGTTCCAGAAGGTTGGAAAAAGCCTGGGCATATTTTTTCTGGTAGAGTTCCTCCCTGACCCGGTTCATCATTTCCCGGGGAAGACTTTTTTCCTTCACCTCAGTCACCACAAAGACATGCCACCGTGTCTCCACCATCACCGGTTCTGTCAACTGTCCCGGAGCAGTTCGGGTTACCACCGCCTGCACCGCTGGCTTGATTTCGTCGTGGGCCAGCCAGCCTACATCTTCCAGTTCCGATATTTTCCCCGGGTTCCAGGCCCGGTAAAAGTTGTCGGCCTCTTCCCTGGAAGTAAAATCCTTTCCCTTGAGGTAGTAAAGGGGCTGCGTCTGAAACTGTTTGCTGGCCTGGAGTACTTCCCCGGCGCTGACCTTAACTTCCCGGCCAATTTTCTCCGCCAGGAAGGCTCTCACCTTCAGGTTGTCTTCTAAATTCTTCAGGAAGCCTTCGTAAGAGAAATTGTTTTCTTTTAATTTTTGCCGCCAGGCCTGCTCGCCACCCAGCCTCTTCCGGATAGCCGCCACCTCCTGTCTCAACTCCTCTCTGGTAATCTGCACTTTCTCCTCTTCCGCTGCCACCAGCAGCAATTTTTGAGTAATCATCCGGCTGAGGGCTGTCCGGTAATCAACCCTGTCCTCCTGCATACACCGACGAACCTCACTTTCTAAGACGGCTTTCCGGCCGACCAGCGCCACCGTTTTATCATCAGAGTACAGACCACTGGCCGCCAGCGTCCAGACTGACAGCAGCAGCATAAACTTTTTTTTCACTGGAGTTGCTCCTTCAAAAGTTCAAGTTTTCCCTCATAAATTTTTACCGCACAGCGGTCCCGAAGCTCCTTGATGTATTTCTCTATCGCCGCTCGCTTTTCCTGAGCAATGAAAACGTTTCGCAGATAAGGTTTAGCCTCTTCAAAGCTCTGGAAACGTTCTGGTTCATGCCCCACCAGTTTAATCAGATGGTATCCCAGGCTGGTCTTGATGACCTTGCCCAGGATCTGTCCCGGCTTCATCTGGGCCACCACTTCCTGCAGTACCGGGTCAAGTTTGTCCTTAGGAATCCAGCCCAGGTCTCCGCCCCTATCCCGGCTGCTGCTGATGGAGTCGCGGCGGGCCACCGCTTCAAAATCTTCTCCCAAAATAAGCCGGTTAAGGATATTTTCCGCATCCTCCTGGGTGGCCACCACTATTTCCTGCAGGCGGTATTTCTCCGGAATCAAAAAATCATTCAGGTGGGTTTGATAGTAACTGCGCAGTTGTTCCTCCGGTACCTGCAGCCGGGCCACGATTTCCTGTTCCACAAATTCTCTGACCAGTAACTCCTGGTAATACTGCTGGACCAGCGGCTGTATCCGTGACTGGTAGCGGCGCCGCCTTTTTGAAGCCTCCTGAAGAAGAAGGTCCTGATTAATCTGGTCTTCCACAATGAGACGCACATCGCCCTTAAGGTATTCCTGGTAGACCTCAGGCGCTTTTTTAACCCTTCTGACAATCTCCTCAAGAGTCAAAACTCGGCCGTTGACGACCGCCACCGCATTTCTCTTTATCCACCAGTGATACCAGAGCCAGGAACCAATCACAATCATGACTACCGCGGCCAGCCCGGACCAGAACCGCCATTTCCGCCGGCCGGTCAGCACGTGGCGAAGCCCAAGACGCACCTGGCTGCCCCACGCGGTGGGGAAAAGAGTCAAATTTCTCAAGAGTGCCTCATCCTGGTGACCGACCGGTTAAAGATTCTGCCGCCACATCACTTTTTTCCGGCGCCGGTCGTAAACTGCCCGGAACTTCTTTTCTGCGGCCACTTCCTTTTCTTCTATTTTACCATTGCCATTTCTATCTGCCACTTTCTGGCCGGTGACGGTGACGGAAAAGATGTTACTGCGCACGGTGATCAATCCGACCACCTTAGAAAAAACCAGTTCTTTTTCCGCTTCATCATCAAGGTATCCATCGCCGTTGTTATCCATCAGGTCAAAACCGAACCGGGTTATCTCCCGGTTTAATTCTTCGCCTGGCGATGACCCCTGCCCGAATTGGCCCAGAATTTCCGAAATGTCCCGGAATGGCCGGCTGGCCAGGAGCCGTTCAGTCAGCTTCGGCGAGAAAAGCGGCAGACACAGTAACACCGTCTCACTGGCCGTATTCACATTCAAACGTCCCAGTGTGGCCAGCGCCGGTCTGGCCACCACCGTGACCTCATCTAAAATGGCCCGGTCTTCTCCAGTCCTCCAGAAGTCAAGGGTACGCCACTGCTGCTGCCGATGCACAAAGGATAACTCGGCAATGGTGGAGAAGGAGCGGTTCTTAACACAGAAGGATGATGGCCACAGATGCACCCAGCCGACTTTTCCGAACTCACCGCTGACCCATGGTTGAAAGACAGAATTCTGCTGGCCGGGACTGCCTTCAAAGGGGAACCAGTCCAGAGTGCCCCTCATTCTGGGGTCGTTCTTCTGAACCGTCGTCCAGGGCGTATCCACCGGATAGCGTGCTTCTTCAATGAGCTGGTCGTGGTTGTCATAAAGACGCAGGGTGAAATCAAATCCCAGTTTCTCCAGGAAAGGCAATTTTCTGAGAAAGATGGAAAACTTTTCCGATCCGGCTGGATTGAGCACCAGAATTGGCTCATACTGCTGACACCCATCGGGGTCTCGCAGAGGCAAAACCAGAGGGAAAGGGGTCCCTTCCACAGGAATGATTATGACCAGTCGCACCAGGTCCCCGATCGTGTAGTAGGAATGAGCCTTCAGAACAGTCCCCGGTGGAATAAGAATAGAAGTTGGGTTAATGGCTTCCAGAAGATCGCGTATCCTTCCTGCGTCCACCTGCGTTTCTCCCCGGGTAACATCATCATAAACGGTCCGGGATTCCTTCAGCAGCACATTCAACACTGAGAGGGGAACCGTAACAACTCCGGTAATCTTCCAGCCGCCGATGTCCAGGTCCTCCGGGTAAGGATTAAAAATTTCTATGAACTGCCCTGCTTTTTCCGCGACCTCAAGACCAATGGGAATTTCTTTAATTTCAAAGGGGACGACGGCCTCAACCTCGTTAAAAGCAGGAACTTTTTCCACGCCGATAATCTTGTGGCCGTCCAGTTCTACCACTGTAGGCAGACTATCTTTATCCCGGAAATCAATGCTGTTAGCGGCCAGTTGAGCCGCGTGAAATTTTTCATATCCCAGCCGTTTGAAGAGTTCAAAGAAATCGTCAAAGGAGGCCTGGTTCAGATTGAGCCGGGTGACTTTCTGGCGGTTCTCGTTGAAATCCACGGAAAACGTGGAAAGAAAAGGCTGGACCTGCCAGAATAACTTCTCGCTGCAGCCCGGTACCAGCCGCAGGTCCTGCGGAATGATATAGGGTCTGTCTCCTCCGCGCGGCCAGCGAATAGAGAATTCGTCTGGTTCGTCAATGCCTTCGCCTTCTTCGTCAACCAGACCGTCGCCATCATTGTCAATGCCATCTGAAGAAAGTAACATCTGGTCCCGATCGTCATCCTGGTCGGCGACCCCTGGCAGACCATCAGCGCCGTAGCGAAAACGGACCACCGCTGCCGACAGCGACCTTCCTAACAACTGTGGCAACAGGCTGATCTCCGCCACGGAGTGACCCTGGTTAAAACTGCCGGTGACATTACCGCAGGCATTAAGGTTGATTTTGCCATTTTCATCCTCCACCAGAACCGCGTACCGGCCGATGAGGCGGCCCTGCCGGTCAAGAATTGGAAACCACCGGGAATCAGGTGTCCCGTCGCCATCGTTGTCCACATCTTCGCCGGAAAAAACGGTCCGCCAGCTGTCCAGATAACTGTCACATTCCTGGCTGTCATGGTCCAGTTCCCAGATGGCCTGCTCCAGGCCTGCCCTGGCGTGCCGCATGGCTTCCCGGCCAGACATCATCTTGAAGAAGGTTCGTTCCCCGAACTTAAACAGGAGCAGCAGACTCAGAACAAAGGTAAACAGAATCATAAGCACGGCCAGGGTAAACAGCAGCAGCCCTCCCCGGGTAGTTTTCCTTTCACAGCTTGAAACTTTTGGCTCCAGTTTTTCTCGGTTCATAAAAGCAGTCCGGTTTAACTTCCTCCCGCCGCGGTAAAAGATCTGAAACTGATAGTTTTTTCTTCGGTATCAGGTGTTTGCTCCAGTTTGAAAGTACGGCTAAATTCTCTGGTCAGCCGCCGGCCCTCCACCCGGGAAGAACTCTGAACAACCACCGTCACCTTCACCTGCAGGGGTAACCTGACCAGCATCTCCTCTTCTCTGGTATCCCAGGACGAACGCCACTTCTGGCCATCAAAATAAAGAAAGCTCAGGCTGAGAATGTTTCTGGCCACCGGTTGTGCTCCAGAAAAACCCTCGGGAAGAACAAAATCCGGATTGTCTCTGTCCACACGCATAACACTGACCTTCACCACCTGCCCGTCAAGGTAGAGACCAAATTTAGCCAGGTCAGAACCTTCACCGGGAGAAAAGGGCGCAATAAATTTTACCCGGTGTTCTTCCCCGAGAAAATGCATGCGCCACCGGCCCGGCAGGTCATTAACCTGGGACAGGGAAAGATGTCTTTCCACAAAGTCCAGAAGTTCCGTGGCTTCTGCCAGCACTTCTTTTTCCGCCATTTTCTGGCGGCTATCCAGCAATGTTTTCCGAAAGAGCATCAGGCTGGCCGTCATGACCAGAACCGAGATGAGCAGAGCGACCACCACCTCCAGAAGAGTTAGGCCTCTTTCACCTTCTCCGGAAGGAGTAATAGAAACTTCTCTTCTCAACTTTGCCCCCTCGCTGCCAGTAGATTTCCAGGTCCACGCGGTAAAGCCCTTCTTTTTCCTCACGCAACCAGGCCCGATAGGTGTATCCGGGCAAATCAGGTTCCGCACCCTCCAGATAATCGGGAACTTCCGGTCCTCCGGAGGCAGCATATTTCTCCTCCACTTTCTGAAAAACCCTGTCGGCAAGCTGACTGCAGGAAACGTAGGTGCGGGAACGACGCGAAAGGTTGTTCAGGACGGGCAAAACACGGAATAAAGTGGCAATGCCTGTTGCCAGAAGGCACAGGGAGACCAGCACCGTAATTAAGGTCAACCCATACCGGCTTTTATCCCGGGCCATTCAGTTTGCTCTTTCCCTTTCACCGGCGCAGACATTTTCCGGTGAGATTGTAAAGCACCAATTTCTGCTCCTGGCCGGTCCTTTCATGGCGCAGAATAAGGTGCCCTGCCTGGCTGCAAGTGCCATCCGGCCGGAAAATCACCGGGTCAAACCCCTCGGTTTTTTCTGCTATCAGAACATGCTCCGGCAACTTATAGATTTTTTCTATCCGTTCCTTTCCCAGGCGGTAGATGGCAAAAGAAGATTCGGAAAAAACTACCTGGAACTCCCTGCGTTCGTTGAGAGCCGCCGCCCTGGCCATCTCCAGGGCAGCCAGTACCTGGCGGGTGGCGTTTTCCAGGGCAAAGGATTGCTGGCAGCGGTGAACAACGGTCAGGGTCGGAATCAGCAACAGGGCGAAGATGAAGAGGACTACCACCACTTCCAGAAGCGTCAACCCCTTTGCCGCTTTTTCCCTGAAAGGTGGCCGTTGCTTCATCAGTAGTTACCAGTTGCCGATATCATCCCCGGTGCCAAACTGTCTGTCCGGTCCGGCGGAAAGAATCACAAACGGGGTGCTGGTCCGGTCAGACTGAGGATATTTATAGACAAAGGGTGTCTTCCAGGCATCAACAATGTTGAGAGATTCATCAAGGTCTTCCTGTTTTATCCTGAGGTATGGCCCCTGCCAGAGTTCATTCTCCACCGGTCCCTGGAGAAGTTCCACCAGGATCCGGTTGCCCTGCCCCTGCCAGTGCGGATAGTCTCCAAAGTCGGCTTCGTAGAGAGAAAGGGCGGCTTCCAGGGAAGCGATGAGACTTTTCGTTTTGACGGTCACGGCCTTGACGCGAGCCCGGTGAATTACCGGAAGCAGCAGGGCAGCCAGGACCATCGCAATGGCAATTACAACCAGAAGTTCTATCAGGGTTAGCGCCTTTTGCTCTTTAATTTTTCCCATCTTTCACCTTTCAGACCTGACCGGCCTTTCATTTTATCCTTTTTTCACCGCCGAAGGGAAGAAGAACGTTTTCCCGGGACCAGCCGGATATGCTATAATCAGACCATGAAAGTGAGCGTTACGGTGAAGCCATACGCCCGCCAGGCCAGAGTAATTGCCACGGACCAGGGCTTGATTGTTTATGTCGATGCCGCGCCGGTGGAAGGCAAGGCTAACCGGCGACTTCTGGAACTGTGCGCCCGACACTTCGGAGTGGCCCGTTCTCAAGTCCGCATCTGTCATGGAACTTCTGGCCGGCACAAAATCCTGGAAATCTCCTGACGCCATGTCCCTCACAGAAACAGAACTGGTTCAAAGAGCAAAAAGCGGCGATAATAAAGCCTTTGAGCAACTGATGCTGATGAACCAGGGAAAAATTTACAATCTGGGATTGAAACTGCTGCGCAATCGGGAAGATGCCGCGGACCTGCTTCAGGAAACATTCATCAAGGCTTACCAGAATCTGGGCGAGTTTGAAGGCAAGTCTTCTTTTTCCACCTGGATCTACCGGATTGCCACCAATTTTGCCCTCATGAAACTGCGCCAGCGTAAGACCAGAAACGTTTCCCTGGAAACAATGGCTGACCAGGCCAGGTCAACGTACAACCGGGAAATTTTAGACTGGTCAGACAATCCCCAGGCCCATCTTAAAAACCAGGAACTGAAGATGCTGCTGGAAGCAGCCATTACTTCCCTGCCGCCCAAATACAAAACCGTCTTCATTCTTCACGATATTGAGGGACTGCCCCTCGCCAGGGTGGCGGAGATTCTCTCCCTTTCCATTCCAGCAGTGAAAACCAGAATTCACCGCAGCCGTCTTTATCTTCGCGAGAAACTCTCCAGGTATTTCCGGGAAAGAGAGAACTGAAATGAGGTGTGAAGATATTCTGCGCTGCCTGTGTGATTACATTGACGAGGAACTGGACGCGCTGACCGAAAGCTGTTTTCTGGACCATCTGGAGCAATGCGCTCGCTGTGCGGCGCTTTTGCACACGGTGGAAAAAACGATAGACCTATCCCGTGACATCTGGCCCAGACAGGCGCGTCTTCCTAAGAAGGTAATCCGGCGCGTCTACTACCAGGTGCGGATTCATTATCGGCAGAGATAAGCTGCCCATGACTTCATGGAAAGAAAGGTCTTGATTGCGGGAGCCGGACCAGCCGGGTTAACTGCTGGTATCTACGGCCGGCGGGCAAAACTTGAAACCATTATCGTGGAGCAGTCCTTCCCTGGCGGAACCATAACCCTGGCCGATAAAATTGAAAATTATCCCGGTTTTCCCCGGGGTGTTAGTGGCCAGGAACTGGCCGCTTTGATGGAACAACAGTACCGAAACTTAGGTGGCCAGATTCTGAACGGAGAAATCAGCCAGGTTGTTCCCGGCAAGCAACAGCATACCCTAATTCTCTCTGACGGACAGAAACTGATCGGCCCGGCCCTGATTATTGCCACGGGAACCACCAGAAAAAAACTCGGGGTCCCTGGAGAAGAAAACCTCGCTGGCCGTGGAGTTTCATACTGCGCTGTCTGTGATGGCGCCTTTTTTAAGAACCGTACTGTAGCCGTGGTGGGCGGGGGAGATGCGGCCCTGATGGAGGCTCTTCATCTGGCCCATCTGGCCGCTCGTTGTTTTTTGATTCACCGTCGGGACAGTTTCCGCGCCGCGGCCAGTCTTCAGGAGGAAGTTTTCAAAAATCCCAAAATCACGCCAGTTTTATCCGCGGTCGTGGAAAGCATCACCGGTAGCACCCGGGTGGAAAGTATCGTGGTCCGGTCTCTGGCCACCGGAAAGACTGAACCAATCGCGGTGGACGGCGTCTTCGTCTCGGTTGGACAGCAACCCCGGAGCGAGTTTCTGAATGAGGTGGTCCGGCTGAGCCCCTCCGGCCACATCCTTACCGATGAAACAATGGCCACCTCCTGCCCGGGCATTTTTGCCTGCGGAGATGTCAGGAAAAAACACCTCTACCAGATTGTTTCCGCATGCAGCGACGGCGCCATAGCGGCATACTTCGCCGAAAGATATCTGACGCAGTCGGGAAAATGAATAGCCCGTTGCCTTGATTGCGGCTGACCCGCAGAAAGGAGCACCATGACACCAGTCCAGGTTACACAGGCTAAACCCCAGGAGTACCAGCAGATTCAACGGTTTCTGGAGGATGCCTACGGTCATTCCCGGAACTTCTTCCCGCTTTTTTACCCTCAGGTCTGGCGAGAAGAAAATACTGACTACGCTCACACCCTGCTGGTCCGCGAAGACAATCAGATAGTCTCTCTGGTGAGAATTTTTCCCATGAAGTTAGTGCTGGCAGAGGTACTTCTGCCGGTGGCCGGTATCGGTGGGGTCTCCACTTTGCCCCGGGCCCGCGGCCGGGGTTACATGAGCAGCCTGATGAACGAAGCCATCAAAGTGATGGACCGGGAAAATTTTCCCCTTTCTGTTCTCTGGGGTGACCGACACCGCTACCGCCATTTCGGTTATGAAAACGGAGGCCAGCTGCTGGAGGTCCAGATTGGTCCGCGCGGTCTTCAGCAAACTGCCGGGCCACAGTTACCTGTACACCGTTATCAGGGAGAACCTTATCTCCTGGAACGGATGTTCAAACTTTACCAGAAAAATCCTTTCCGGAAGGAACGTTCTCTCAAAGAAATGCAGCACCTCTTAGAACGCACCGGGCTCAACACCTACTATGTGGAAGATGGCCAGGAACTGACTTATGCCTGCTTTGCGGGCGAAAGAGGCGGTCAGGACGTGGTGGAATACGGAGGCAAACCCCTTCCTCTTCTAACTATTTTCCAGCACCATCATGCCAGATTTGGCTATTCCTCTTTTGTCCTGCGCTACCCTGGTCCGGAATTTGTTCCCCGGGAAATACTTGAAGCCGCTTCTTCCTGGTGGTTTAAGGCTGCCGGAATGCTGAAGGTGGTCAACCTCAGGAAAATGCTTGAGGCTTACCGGCCAGCCCTGGAAAAAGTTTTTCCCCGGGACAGCCGCCTTGTTCTGAAGAGAGAGACTGAACCGGCGGTCGCGCTTGGCTGGCAGGCAGGCAAACTTGTCATTTCCTCTGCACCAGCGTCGGAAGCCATAACTTTCACCGACCCGGAACTGGTCAGATTTCTTTTTGGGCCTGGCCGGTGGCCGCCTTTTAAGGAAGTGACGGCCGATTCCCGGGCGGGACAGATAGAGCCGCTGCCATTTTTCATCTGGCCGCTGGACCACATTTGACAGAATTTTCCCGCTATCTTAAAGTAATAACAAAGGAGTCTGATGAAAAAAAGTATCAACATCGGAGCCGTACCTGCGGCCTGGCCCCTGAAGGAAAAACTCCAGGCCATCAAGAAGGCCGGGTTTGAAGCGGTGGAACTCAACCTGGCCGAAGAAGGTTTTCTCAGTCTAACCAGCAGTCAGGAAGAAATTCTGGCTGTCCGCCAGCAGGTTAACCAGGCGGGACTGGAAATAGCCAGTTTGCTGGCCGGTGGGTTCTGGCGGCATCCGCTGACCAGTTCTGACCAGACTACCCGCAGTCAGGGGGAGAACCTGCTGAAGAAAGCCATAGAAATCTGTTCCTGGCTGGGTACCGAGGCGCTCCTGGTCGTGCCAGGCGTGGTCGGCCCCGAGCCTCAAACAGGACTGGTAACCGGCTACGATGAAGCCTACCAGCGCAGTCAGGAATGCCTTCGCCGGGCCGCGGCCTTCGCAGAGAAATCCCGGGTTTACCTGTGCGTGGAAAATGTCTGGAACCGTTTCCTGTTAAGCCCGCTGGAGATGAAACGTTATGTGGAAGAAATAGGTTCTCCCTATGTCCAGGTCTATTTTGATGTCGGCAATGTGTTGTTGTTTGGTTTCCCGGAAATGTGGATCAGAATTCTGGGTAAACTTATCCGGCGCATTCACCTGAAGGATTTCAAGACCGGCGTAGGTACCGGATACGGTTTCTGCACACTTCTGGAGGGCGATGTCAACTGGCCGGAAGTACTGAAAGCCCTTCAAGAAGTCGGTTATGACAGTTATCTGACCGCGGAAGTTGGACCGTACCGGTACTATCCGGAGACAGTGCTGCTGCACACTTCTACCAGTATGGACCGAATCATGGGCAGGTGAGACCTGTATGACCAGCCGGGAACGGATCAGTCGGGTACTTTCGGGCTTGTTACCTGACCGGGTCCCTGTTTCTCTTTATCGGCTTGACCCTTTTGAAAACAACAGTTTCTGGGCTCAACATCCCAGCTGTCGTCGTCTTCTGGAAGAAGCCCGGAAAATCCAGGATACCTTCCACTTTTATCAACCCCGGACAGGCTTTTTCTTTTCCGCGCCGGAAGCCGTGCCACTGAAAGTCGTGGAAAACCAGGATACACCCATTTCCCGGACGATTGCCCTGACTGTGGAGACAAGCCTTGGTCCCCTGACCAGGATTGCCCGGCGGACTACTGTCAGCAGTATTGAATGGGTCCAGAAACCCTGGATTGAGAAAACCTCGGACATAGAGAAATTTCTCAGCCTGCCCTATACACCCTATCTTCCTGACCTCAGCGACTTCTTCCAGCAGCAACAACAATTAGGGGAGAAGGGAATGATGGTGGTCAGACTGCCTGACCCCCTGGGAGTGGTGGGAACTCTTTTTGCTCCAGGAGACCTGGCCAGGTTCGCCCTGGAATATCCCCAGATGGTCAACCGGCTTCTGGACCATGTCCAGGAAAGGTTGCTACCACTTTACACCTACCTTGGCTCCCACCTGGATAATGCCATTGTCAGAATCCGCGGTTCTGAGTATGTGACGCCGCCGGCTCTGCCCCGAGAGTATTTCCGGGACATAAAAGGTATTTTCAACGATTATGTTGTCCGGTACGACCGGGTTCTGATAGAGGCCTTACGCCGGGGAGGTCGCCGGCTGCATCTTTGCTTCCACTGGCACGAGTTTGTGGAACCCCTGGTGCCGCTGATTGTTAGACTGCAACCGGATATTGTTGAACCTATGGCCAATACCCAGGAACTTCCCAACGTCATCCTGCGCAGCCGCCGAACCTTTGGAGAAAATATGGTGATCATGGGCGGGCTGGCAGCAGAGGAATTGGAGTTTGGCGAGCCGGCTGACATTGAACAACGGGTGAAAGACGCTCTTTTGCAGGGAGGGAGAAGAGGTCGGTTTGTTTTAATCACCTGCGGGTTGCCCACTTCCGTTCCCCTGGCACCCAATATTGAACAGAACTATCTAACCTTCCTTGAAGCCGGCCAGAGGTTCGGAACCTATCCCCTGCGCTGAAAAACTCATCTTTTGCGCCAGGTACCTCAAAACGTTAAAATAGTCTCATGTGGAAACTGCTCTGTCTGGCCACCCTGATTATCTCAGCCGGCCTTTCCTATCTTCTGGTCTTCCTCTGCCAGCGAATGGCCTGGCTCTTGGGTATCGTTGACTACCCGGCTGCCCGCAAAGTCCATCAGCAACCCACGCCACTTTTGGGCGGGCTGGCCATCTATTTCTCTTTCGCCCTCACCATTTCCGGGGCCCTGGCTCTGGTCGCTGCCCACCGTGTTCCGGGTATAGTTCAACCGTATATCCCGGGAATTTTGCGGGTAACCGGAAAACTGTCTGCGGTGCTGGCCGGCGGCTTGCTGGTTGTGGCTTTCGGCCTGATTGATGATGTCCTCGGATTGAAACCCTGGCAGAAACTCTCCCTTCAAATCCTGAGCAGTCTGATTATTTTTGCCGCTGGTATCCGGATTTCCATGCTGGTGGAGAATCCTGCGTGGCAGGCCGTCCTCACCGTGGCCTGGCTGGTGGTGATGATGAACAGTTTCAATCTTCTGGACAACATGGACGGTTTGAGTTCCGGAGTGGCGCTGGTGGCTGGAACCGTTCTTTTCCTGGCCGCCCTCGGTCAGGGACAGCTTTTTGTAGCTACTATTCTGGCGGTTTTTCTGGGAAGCGTGGCTGGTTTTTTCTGCCACAATTTTCCTCCGGCTAAGATTTTTATGGGTGAATGCGGCAGCAGTTTCTTAGGTTATTTTCTCGGTACGGCGGTCGTGCTCTTGACCTTTTACCGGTACGAACAGAGTCAGACCTTTCTTCCTTTTTTTACCCCTCTGGTCGTCTTTGCCGTTCCCTTCTTTGATACGCTTTCGGTCATCTGGATCCGCAGGCGGAGAAACCTGCCAATCTTCCAGGCTGACAAGAACCATTTCTCGCATCGTCTGGTAAGTCTGGGAATGACGCCGAAACAGGCTGTTGGCGTCATCTATCTGCTCACTTTCTGTACCGGGCTGGGGGCTTTGCTGCTGCCGCATCTCGGTTTGCCCGGGGGCGTGCTCATTCTCGTTCAGACCGTGGCTATTTTACTGATTGTCAGTATCCTGGAAACAACTGGAAGGAAAAACTATGGCGAAACTGATCGTGGCTCTTGACCTGCCTCACCCGCCGGCCATCTGGCAACTGGTGGAAAACCTGGCCGAGTTAGTTGAATACTACAAGGTGGGTCCGGTTCCCTTCACGGTTGGTGGCGTCTCGTTAGTGGAGCAGTTGCGCCGGAAAGGGAAACGAGTTTTCTTGGACCTGAAGTTTTTTGATATTCCCCATGTTGTCGGGGAAACGGTGCAGCGGCTCTGTCAGTCAGGAGTTGACCTGATAACCGTGCATCTTCTGGGTGGCCGCCGGATGGCTGAAGCCGCCCTTGAGGCTAAAATTAAAAGCGGCTCACCAGCAGCCCTGTTAGGTGTGACCGTGCTGACATCCATGACCGAAGATGACTGGAGGCCGCTGGGGGTGAAAACGGATTTGAAGCAGATGGTGAAAAACCTGGCCTGCCTGGGCCGGGAATGGGGACTGGACGGAGTGGTATGCTCCCCGGAGGAAGCTGGTTTTCTCAGAAACCTGTGTCCTTCCCCGTTCCTGCTGGTCTGCCCCGGAATCAGGTGGTCAGCCGCGACTGATGACCAGAAACGGGTGGCCTCTCCTGGTCTGGCCGCGGCGCAAGGAGCTGATTTTCTGGTGGTGGGCCGACCGGTATACCAGGCACCGGACCCGGTCAGGATTGTCACCGAGATTCTCAAGGAGATACAGCGTGGAGAGAAGGGCCTGGCTTGAGATTTCCCTGAAAACCTGTCTGGACAACCTTAAGAAAATCAAGCGGTATACCGGGCGCCGGGTAATGGCCTGCGTCAAGGCCAGCTGTTATGGTCTGGGCCTTCAACCTCTCGCCGGCGTCCTGGCAGAGGCCGCCGACTGGTTCGGTGTCGCCACGGTGGCTGAAGCCCTGAAACTGAGAGAAACCGGCGTCGCCAAACCTATTCTGGTTCTGGGTCCAGTCCTGCCGGCAGAAGTGGAACCAGCCCTTAAGAAAGGAATTACTCTGACGCTATTTACCAGACCGATGCTTAAAGAAATCTCAAAGAAGGCACTCCGGCTGGGAAAGCCTGCCACGGTCCATGTGAAGGTGGATACCGGGATGGGACGGATTGGTGTCAGGCCTGATAAAACAGCTGACTTTTTGACGCAAGTCAGCCAGACAGCCGGAGTTCACCTTCAGGGCCTTTTCACCCATCTGGCGACGGCGGAAAGCGCTGATAAGTCTTATGCTCGCTACCAGTTGCAGCAATTTCATCAGGTACTTAAAACACCGGTGGCTTCCTCCATTGCCCTCAAGCATGTGGCCAACTCGGCCGGCGTGCTTAACCTGCCGGAAGCCTGGCGTCCCTTTGACCTGGTGCGGGTTGGGTTATTACTTTACGGAGTCTACCCTGAGGAAAGACTGCGCCACGTGTTGCCGCTTCAGTGTGCCCTGGCCGGTTATGCCAGAATTGTTTTTGTGAAAACTGTCCCTGCCGGAAGCCGCCTCAGTTACGGGGCTACCTACACCGCTGAAAGAAGGAGCCGCATTGCCACTTTAGGTCTTGGCTATGCCGATGGTTTGCGCCGCGGTCTTTCTAACAGGTTTCACCTCACGGTGCAGGGGCGGCCGGTACCCATTGTTGGGGCTATCTGCATGGACCAGACACTCATCAATGTCACCGGAGTTCCGGCAAAATGCGGGGATGTGGTCTGCTTCCTGAAAAGGGGCCATGTGGAGGAGATGGCCAGGGTTCTTCAAACCGCACCCCAGGAAATCCTCTGCGGGCTGGCGGCTCCGCGGCTGGAAAAGGTTTACCGGAATAGTTTTTGCCTGAAAGAAAAAGAAGTGGTATAATTTCAAGCTACGTTCACCTGGAGGGTTTATGGCACTGATTGAAACGAAGGAACTGACCAAAATTTACGAACTGGGCTGGAAAAAAAGAGTGGTTGGTCTTAACCGGGTAAATCTTCAGATTGAAGAAGGGGAAATTTTTGGCATTCTGGGTCCAAACGGTTCCGGCAAAACCACCTGCCTGAAGTTGTTGCTGGGCGTTCTTTTTCCGACTTCCGGCGAAGCCCTGATTATGGGCAAAGGCCCCCTGGATGTGGAGATGAAAAAGAATGTCGGGTTTCTGCCGGAGAATCCCTATTACTACGACTATCTCACCGGACCGGAACTTCTTAAGTTTTATGGTCGCCTCTTTGACCTGGCACCGGAGACCATCAGAAAACGAACCGGAGAGCTGCTGGAACTGGTGGGCTTAAACGACGCTAAAAGATTGGCTCTCCGGCATTACTCCAAGGGAATGCTGGAAAGAATCGGTCTGGCTGCCAGCCTGATTAATGACCCTAAGATTTTAGTCCTGGATGAGCCCACGACCGGACTGGACCCGATTGGCTGCAAAGAAACCAGAGACCTTTTGCTCCGGTTGAACCAGGAGGGTAAAACCATCCTTCTTTCCAGCCACTTCCTTTCAGAAGTGGAAAGGGTTTGCAGCCGCATTGCCATTTTCCACCGGGGAAATCTGATTGAACTGGGAACCTTAAAAGATTTACTTGTCCAGTATGAGGCCAGCACCCTGGAAGACCTGTTTGTGAAGTCAATTGAAAAGTTTGACCAACAGCATCCGGCATAGCCACTGCCTGGCAGCTTGTGAAACAGGAGAAACCATGAAAAAGATATGGGTAATTGCCCAGAATACCTTCCACGAGTCCCTGCGGAAAAGAACGCTTTACATTGTCCTGGTCTTCGGTCTGGTGGTCATTGGCGCTTCCAAGTTTTTTTCCTTTCTCACCGCCCAGGAAGAACTGAAAATGATTCAGGATGTGAGCTTCTCGGCCATTGAATTCTTCGGCGCCCTGATCGCTATCTTTGGAGCCCTGGGAGCCATTTCCTCGGAAATTGAGAAAAGAACCATCTACACGCTGCTGTCCAAACCCATCACCCGGTATCATTTCGTCATTGGCAAGTTTGTTGGCCAGATTCTCATCCTGCTGGTAAATTTTCTTCTGCTGTGCCTGTTTTTTGTCGGGCTGCTTCTTTTCAAGAAATCCGTGCCCAACATAGAAATTTTCAAGGCGCTCTTTTTAATCTTCGTGGAGCTGCTTTTAATCAGCTCCATTACCCTGGCTCTGGCCACCTTTACCAGCGACGCCTTCAACATCATCTTTTCCTTCTTTCTTTACATTGTCGGGCATCTCACCAGTTATGGCCGGCAACTGATTGAGCGCACCGAAAATATTATTCTGAAAGGGCTGGGCGATATGCTTTACACCATCGTGCCCAATTACGAAAACTTTGCCATCCGGGACAAGGTGGTGGTCGGAGTGCCGGTGAGCTGGCAGTATGTGGGGAAAACTGTTTCTTACGGATTGATTTACATCGTCATCGCTATTCTGATTGGTATCTACTGTTTCCAGAAGAGGGAAGTATGAAGAAAAACTGGGTGAATCTCTTTGTCGCCTTGCTGCTGTTTATTCCGCTCCGATTTCTGCAGGTAAGCATAGATTACAGCCGGAAACTGGAGGATCTGGAAACAGGGCTCCTGTTGCTGCCGGGGCAGGCCGCAGGTAGTTTAGTCCTGAGCGGGTTCAAAGGACTGGCCGCTGATTTGCTCTGGTTGAATGTGGAGGAATACTGGCACTCAGGACAGCACTACAAAATGCTGCCGTTGCTGGAAGCCGTGGCCTGGCTGCAACCTACCTATGTCACGGTCTGGGCTGTCGGCGGCTGGCACATGGCTTACAACATCTACGTCCAGGTGGGTCAGGATGAGTCTAAAATCAGCGAAGCCTTCCAGAAACAGCAGGAAACCTGGTCTGCTGGTGACCGGGCAAAATACGAGGTCCTGGTGGAAGCCGTCAGAGAAAACAAAGCCATCTTACAACAGCTGGACAAAAAAGGGAAAACCGATGAACTGGTCAAGGACTACCTGAGCCGGCTGGAAAAATACCAGGCCAGAATTGCCGCCCTGGAGGAAAAAGAAGCAGATAAGAAACTGGTGGAGACGGTGAAAACCCTTCTGGAGATCCCGCGCAACAAAATTTTCTGGTACCGGCAGGGAGTGCAGTTTTTGAAAAAAGGCATCACCTATAATCCTGATAAGTACGACCTTTACTTTGAACTGGGCTGGACATACTACCACAAGGGGATGGATTATCCCAATGCCGTGAAGTATTTAGAAAAAGCCATTAAACACCCTCACCCTGATTATGTGGACGATGTCCTGGCCCACGCCTACGAGAAAAACGGTCAGATTGACAGAGCCATCGCTCAGTGGGAATATCTGATAACCAGGGCTCCTTCCTTCCGCAGTATTGCGGAACGAATGATTCACGACCTGAAAACAAAGGGTAAAGCCACTCCCTGAAGTTAAGACGTCAACGTTTCACCATGAAGCCGGGGAAAATCTTTGTCTTGTCCGCTCCTTCCGGGACCGGCAAGACCACCATTGCCCGAAGACTCGTCCAGGAAATACCCGGTTTAGCCCTGAGTGTCTCCCTGACTACCAGAAAGCCGCGACCCGGGGAAAAAAACGGCCAGGACTACTTTTTTGTTTCCCGGAGGCATTTTCAAAAACTGATTCAGGAAAAGGCTCTGGTTGAATGGGCCTGCGTCTTCGGGAATTATTACGGGACACTCCGCTCTTTCGTGGAGGAAAACCTCAGGGCCGGACGGCCGGTGTTACTTAACATTGACACCCGGGGAGGGCTGCAAATTAAAAAAAGGTTCCCCGGGGCCAGATTAATTGGCTTGCTACCTCCTTCTCTGCGGGAACAGGAAAGGCGCCTGCGCCAGCGAGGAGACCTTGCGGAAGAAGAAATCAGAAAGAGGCTGGAGGAAGCCCGAAGAGAAAGAAAAACACTGCTGCAGTTTTACCAGGTGAGGTTCGTTAACCGTGACCTGCAAAGTACTGTTGAGAAGATAAAAAAGTTTATCCTTAGGCATGCCTGAACTACCCCGGGTCAAGCTTGGCCGGTTAGAAGTTTCCAGGTTGCTCATCGGCGGCAACCCATTTTCCGGTATTTCCCATCAGCATCCTGGACTGGACCAGGAACTGCTGGATTACTACACCACAGAAAACATCAAAAAAGCCTTAGCGCGAGCCCAGCAATCAGGCATTAATGCCTTTGTCGCCAGGGCCGACCGTCACTTCTTGCGGGTGCTCCGGGAGTGTCACCAGGAAGGAAGAATAAGCATGCACTGGGTCGCCCAGACAGTTCCAGAACTGGCTGATTTCCGAAACGGCCTGGCCGCAGCCCTTTCCTGCCCTTACCGGCCAGCCGCCATTTACTTCCACGGTGGTCTGGCTGACAGCCTCTGGCAGGAAAAAAAGCTGCTCCAGCTTCAAGAATTTCTCCAAATGATCAAAGATACAGGTGTCCTCTGCGGGCTGGCGGCTCACCTTCCGGAAACGATTGAAGAAGCGGAAAGTCAAGACTGGCCGGTTGATTTCTATCTGACCTGCTTTTATAACCCGGCGGGCCGGGGTAAGAAAGGTCTCACCGTACTGACGGGTTCGGCCGGAGAGTACTTTGACGAGAAAGACCCCTTCCGCATGGCTCAGGCCATCCAGGCTGTTAAAAAACCCTGTCTGGCGTATAAAGTTCTGGCCGCAGGGCGAAAGTCTGTTACTCCCGGGCTGCTGAAAGAAGCCTTCCGCTTCGCTTACGCCAGTATCAAACCCGGCGATGCTGTAGTGGTGGGCGTCTTTCAAAAATACCGGGACCAGATTGCGGAAGATGTTTCCCTTGTCCGGGAGATTCTTTCTTCCTGAAAACTATCATTATCCATGAACCAGTGGAAAAAAACTCTTTATGTCACCTGGGCGGCTGAGACTATCTGCCTCATGGGTTTTTCCTTTGCCCTGCCCTTTCTGCCTTACTTTATTCAGGACCTGGGTCTGACGGATAAGGCTTCTGTGGCCCTGTGGGCTGGTTTCCTTGGAACAGCCACGCCCTTAATGCTGGTCATCTCCGCACCTTTCTGGGGCGTACTGGCTGACCGGTTCGGACGGAAAATCATGCTGACCAGAGCCATGTTTTCCGGATGCGTTATCCTGGCGCTGATGGCCGTCGTGCGCACCCTTGGTCAACTGCTCATTCTCCGTCTGGTTCAGGGGGTGCTGACCGGAACCTTTGTCGCTGCGGTAGCCCTGGTGGCCAGTCAGACACCGGCGGAAAATTCCGGCTACAGCCTGGGTCTGATGCAGACCGCGGTTTATGTGGGCTCGTCGCTGGGACCGCTGGTGGGCGGTCTGGCTTCTGACGCCTGGGGTTATCGTTACTCCTTCCTGGTTTCCTCCATGATGCTGGGCCTTTCCGGCCTGATGATTCTGCTGGGAGTAAATGAGAAGTTTATGCCAGGAAAGGAAGAGGAAGTCAGGGCAAGCATCAAAGAAAAAGTAAAGGAAAGCACCCCGCAGTTTAATTTGATGCTGCTGCTGACGATTCTCTTTATTTTTCAACTTTCCGGGACGATCGTCTCACCGGTGATGCCGCTCTTCATCCAGGAGATGTCCTTATCACCTCGTTTTCTGGCTTCAGCCGCCGGCTCTATCCTGGCCACCGCTGGCGTGGCCAGCATCATTTCCGCTGTCGTCGTGGGCCGCCTCGGTGACCGTACCGGATACGACAGGATTCTTTTCCCGCTCCTTTTTGCGGCCGGGCTGCTTTACCTGGCCCAGGCTACTTCCCGAACACCTGGCCAGCTTCTTCTCTGGCGGGTGGGCTATGGACTGGCCGCCGGTGGGATTTTGCCCCTCGTTAATTCTCTGATTAACTTAGCCAGCGAGCGAGAACATCTGGGTAAGACCTTCGGGGTGGTAGGCAGCATTTCTGCCCTTGGTTCCGGGATGGGTCCGGTGCTGGGCGGGACAATCTCCTCGCTACTGGATGTCCGGGCTCCGTTTCTTTTCAGCGGATTACTGCTTCTGCTTTCCGGTTTCACCTTCTGGGCGGTAGAGTTTTTCCTGAGAAAGGAAACAGCACGGCGCTGACTTTCTGAAAAGGAAACCTCTCTCAGAGATATCCCTTTAACTTTTCCTCCAGCATCCTTTCCGGCAGCGCTCCCACCATCTGGTCAATTTTCTGGCCGTTTTTGAAGACTACCAGTGTGGGAATGGAAAGAATACCAAAATCGTTAGCCAGGCTGTTTTCCTCGTCCACATTCACTTTTCCGAATACCACGGTTCCAGCCAGCTTCTTAGCCAGAGATTCAATCACCGGAGCCAGCATCCGGCACGGACCACACCAGGGCGCCCAGAAGTCCACCACCAATAAAGGATACTTTTTCACAGCTTCCGGAAAATTTTCTCCGGTCAGGTGCAGGGGATAATCCGGACTTTCTTCAGAATTTACTTTTTTCTCTTCCATCTTCCTCCCTGTCTGTTTTTTCTAAAAGTACATGTTCTTCGCCATGAGGTAGTCAAAATCTGCCTCCAGTTCATTCGTCCGGACATGTTCTACCCGAGCAGCGATTTCCTCAGCCGTTTGCCGGCACTCCTGACAGAGTAACATCTCCCGGGCACCCTCCAGAGCGCCGTTACCAATCTTGACCACAAGTTGTTCCGGTACCTGCGGAATAAGACCGATGGCCATGGCGTTGGCCGTGTTGATAAAGTTACCAAAACCTCCGGAGAGATAAACATGCTTCAGGTCTTCTACCGCGGCCGGATAGTAGTGGAGAAGTATCTCCACCCCGGTTTTCATGGCCGACTTGGAGGTAACCAGTTGAAAAATGTCCTGCTGGGTAATTTTCAGTTCTCCGTTGAGATAAAAATCATTTTCAATCCTGGCCTGCCGGTTCATCAAGCCGTGCTTTAACATCTCCGCCAGCAAATCAATCAGACCTGACCCGCAGACTCCCACCGGGTACTTGCTGCCGATGGTGCTGTAAACAACCTTGCCGTTAAGGAGCCGTATTTCCTTAATCGCTCCCTCAATGGCACCGGTGCCACAACTGACGCTGTTGCCTTCAAAGGCGCCGCCAGCCGCACAGGAAGCCGCCACCAGCCGGTCTCTGTTACCCAGGACCAGTTCTCCGTTGGTCCCGATATCAATCATCAGCGATAATTCTTCGCTCCGGTACATTTCCGAAGCCAGAATGTCTGCCAGAATATCCGCTCCGACATGGCCCCCGATTAAGGCCGCACCGTAAATGGCTCCCTTCGGATTTACGGCCAGTCCCACCTCCGCCGGGGCTACCGTAATGGCTTCCGGGTGGACTGGCTCAAAAGGTTTCGTGCCTAAAGAAGAAACATCCAGCCCGAGAAAAATGTTGCGCATGGTGGAATTACCCACCACCACCGTATCATAAATGTACCTTTCCAGCGGTTGACCGGCCTCTGCCGACAGTTCCCGCAGACCGCTGTTGATACCTTCCACCACCACCTTCTGCAGCTGTTTCAGCCGGTGTTCTCGTTTTTCTAAGGGCAGGTACCGGTGCGTCTCCCGGTCAATCAGGGTGTATTCAATGCGAGAAATCACATCGTTACCGTAAGAAATCTGTGGGTTGGTTCTGGCCATGGTCGCCAGGATATTTCCGGTTTCCAGGTCAACCAGGTCAAACACCAGCGTCGTGGTGCCAATGTCCACGGCCAGGCCGTAAATTTTTCCGAAATAATCATCAACCTTTTTCCCCTGGTAGAAAACCTGCTGCCCACTTCTGGTGACAGCCGGAGCCATGGGTATTTTCCGTTCCAGTCCATACTTGAGAATTTCGTAGGTGCCGAACTCCTTGATGAAAACCACGATATCCGAATCATCCTTAATCACTCTGGCCTGGCAGGCTAACCGCTCCTTATCGTTCAGAGCAAACTTCTTTTCCGCTGCGGTCAGCTCGTTGAGGTTGTCCTCGCCTTTTTCTACCCGGACCACACATTTGCCGCAGACACCATGGCCGCCGCATTCAGCGTGAATTTCCAGCCCGTTATCTCTGATATAGTCAAGAATGGACAAACCCGGATGCACGCTGAACCCGGACTTGCCTTTCTTAAACTGCGGGAAAAAGATGTGTCCCATACTGTTCTCCTCAGAGTTCTTATTATAGGTTGTGGGCCGCCACCTGACAAACCTTAATGGTCACAGATATTTTCTCCGGTGACCAGGGTGCCGTTAAGGTAAGCCATTACCAGAGCCTCCGGCACTTCTTCCGGCGCGCCGGTAATCACCTTCAGGCCGCACTCATCAAAAAAAGCACGCGCTCGCTGGCCCAGACCGCCGACAAGAACTACCTGCACACCCTGTTTCTTCAACCACCGCGGAAAAAGACCCGGCGCATGCTCCGGCGCTTCCAGTACTTCCTGGCCGGTAATCTTCTTTTCCTCTTCGTCTACCTCAAAAATCGCAAACTGCTCGCAGTGTCCAAAATGCGCACTCAACCTTCCCCTGACCACAGGTATAGCCACCTTCATCGCTCCCCCTTCTCCCGGATAGGAACTTCTCTCCTTTTTTCTGTTCTTATGGTTTCAACTTCTTAATTTCTTCTTCCACTTCTCTGGCTCCCCGGGCATAAAACTTTTCTTCATCAGGCGCCAGTTCCCGAAGAAGCCGCAGGAACTCGCCGGCGTGAACCCGTTCTTCGTCAGCGATGTCCTTAAGTACTTCCTGAGTTAGTTTATCATCGGTTGACTCGGCCAGTTGCAGATAAAGTTGAATTGCCTCGTACTCCGCAGCGACCATAAACCGAATTGCCCGCACCAGTTCTGCCTGGCTTAGTTTCCTTTCCGCCTTCAGCCCGGAAAAGGCTCTTCCGAAATCAGGCATGTTCCCTCCTTATTCTGGACTGCCGGTTCCCGGTTACTTCTGCCCGAAATGACCGGGAACATTGGGACCGGAAGAATTTGAAAACTCTCCGGCTTTGAACTGTTCCACGGCCTGTCGCACCGTTCCCCTCACTCCAGTCACCACCTTGATGCCAGCCGCCTGTAATGTGCGAAAGGCATTTGGGCCGCAGTTACCTGTGAGCACATACTTGACTTCCTGCCCGGAGACCAGTTGAGCCGCCTGAATACCAGCACCTCCACCAAGCTCTGCACTGGTATTTTCTACGGCTTCATAGTCCAGAGAATCTGTATCCACAATCAAAAACCATCTGCAGCGGCCAAACCGCTGGTCCACCTGCTCGTCAAGACTTTTCCCGGTTGCCGTCACGGCAATTTTCATGCTCCCTCCTTTCCTCTAAGAGATGGTTCAGTTTCGCCCAAATTTCCCTGATTGCCCGGGCCGCGGCGCCGTCACCGTATTCCACCACAATCCGACCGGCCTGAAGCGCCTGGTTAACTTCTAAATCAAAAGGAATGCTGCCCAGCACCGGAGAGTTCATCTGACCAGCCAGAGTTTTAATTTCTTCCAACTGCCTCCTGTTGAGGTCCGCCTTGTTAATAACCACCAGAGCAGGTACCCGAAAATGTTTGGTCAGCTCCAGTATCCGTTTAAGGTCATGAATACCTGAAACCGTGGGCTCTGTCACCACCAGGACCAGGTCTGCGCCAGAAACCGAGGCAATTACCGGACAGCCAGTACCCGGTGGACCATCCCCGAGAATGCGTCCCAGAGACAGTTCCTCAGCCAGCCGGGCGGCCCGGTGGCGCACCTGAGTAACCAGACGACCAGAGTTTTCCTGAGCGATTCCAAGCCGCGCATGAACCATCAACCCGTGAGCTGTGTCGGAAACAAACCAGTTTCCACTGACCTCTTCCTCCAGACTGATGGCACCTACCGGACACACCAGAGAGCACAGACCACATCCTTCACAGAAAGAGGCCTTCACCCGATAGGTTTTAGCCACGACCTCATTGGCGGGTCCATCCAGACCAATGGCGCCAAAGTGACACTGCTGCGCGCAACGACCGCAACCAGCACATTTTGCCGCGTCAATTATCGCCTTCCTGCTTCCCGAAAAAGGATGTCTTTCCAGAACCTCCGGTTGCAGGAGAAGATGAAGATCAGGAGCGTCAACATCGTTATCGGCCAGGACGGTTTCGCGGGAAAGGGCTGATAAAGAGGCCACCAGAGTTGTTTTGCCGGTACCGCCTTTACCGCTGATTACTGAAATTTCGCGATAGCCTTTTGCCTTTCCCGGCACAAAGGAAAACTTTTTCCTTTTCTTAGATGGTAATTCCTCAATCCGGGGCATCTCAGGGAGCTTTCTTTTCCGCAGGAGCTTGATTTCCTCAAAAATTTTCAGCAAATCTGCTGCAAGTTCCTTATGATGTTCAATCAAAATCTTACCCCGGGCATAGGTCTCGGCATATTCCCTCCGGAAAGGTATCCGGCCAATAATGGGCATGCCTGTTTCTTCGGAATACCTGGTGATCAACCTATCCTGGCCATCGGATCTATTGACTACAATGCCGGTGGAAACTCCCAGGCTCACCGTCATGGCGGCTGCCAGACTCAGGTCGTTGAGTCCAAACGGCGTCGGTTCCGTTACCAGCACCGCAACATCAGCATGCTGAACGGCTCTGACCACCGGACAGGCAGTTCCCGGTGAAGCATCAAGAATATTGATTGCCCCGGCCATAATCTGCTTCTTGACCGCTTCCACGACGATGGGCGCCAGGGTCTCCCCAATATTCAACAGCCCATCGGCGAAGAAAAACGGCTTGTGGTCTGCAGCCACCCTGACCCTGCCAATGACCACCTTTTCTTCGTGCAGGGCCTTCTGGGCACACACGCAGGAACAGACACCGCAGGCGTGGCAGAGTTCGTTGAAAATGAGCAGTTTTTTCTTGACGACGGCGATGGCGTTGTAGTGACAGGCCCGGGCACATTGGCCGCAGGCAATACACCGCCGCTGGTCCCAACGAGGCTTCAAGACGGCAACAGGTTTTTCCTCAGTGTAACGCGGTTTTACAAAGAGATGGCCGTTGGGCTCCTCCACATCACAGTCCAGAAGGCGGACCGAATGGTTCTTTCTAACCAGGGCATACGCCAGGTTGACGGCAAACGTTGTCTTACCGGTGCCACCTTTACCGCTGGCCACAGCAATGGTCATGCTTATTTCCTCCACGGGCAGCCGGCAACCGGTTTCTCCGTCATCTGCGGGAAACAACTGAATGGATACCTCACCTTCGCCACTTATGTGGCCACAGTTTCCTCTCTTTCTAACAGAGCCGTTGCCTGCTGGTCTAACCTTTTCTTCCGTGACTTATTTTCTCTCTGTTGATGCGCTCTTCACCGTTCTCTGACCATAGGCGTCCCACAACCGGGGCACTTGACCGAATAACACGGAACACCGCGTTGATGGGGAATCTTCCGACCGCAATTGGGACAGACACAGTTACCACCTGGTCCGGCTCCAAAGCCACCCATCCGGCCAGGGCCTCGCCCCATTCCTGGCCCTCTTCCTGAAGGTCCGGTACCATCTCCTCTGGGCATTCTCGCCTCCTTGTTGTTTATGTTCTGTGAATTTCAGTTCCTTCCTTCACCAGCAGCAGCGGGAAGATAACATCACTGGTGCAGCAGGGAATGACCACCGCCAGAACCATATAAACCAGCACTGCGCCAATCTGGTGTGCCCAATCCCGCAGTCCGTAGCTTATCAGATAAAGAATGGAGGCCACCGAACTGGTTAAGACATGCAGTGAGTGAGAGAAAATCACACCTTCCTGTTTCTCCAGCGTCCCCGGTGCCAAAAATCCAATCAAAATCCCGACCACGAGAAAAGGAAGCACAATCTGCGGGTGTTCAACGATGCAGATGTGCAGTTGCATCCTGGCTCCCAGAAGGACACCGGCCAGGTAAGGAATGAAGATGTCGCTGAGGCCGCAGATACCAATTGAACCCACGATGCCGACGATGACAGCCTTCCAGAAGCGCCGCTCATACTGCCAGAACATCGCAGTGGTTGCCATGGCTGAAAAAAGCATGTGCGACGGGTGAAAAACATGGAAAAGATCCCTGGTAAATGGGGCAGGGTCCTGCACCTGGACCAGATTGGCGAAGAAACTCAGAACTGCCGCAAACATAAGACCGAGGGTGACACTCAAGACCGAAAACGGCAGGTGGTGGCTCAGTCCCTTCCAGAGCAGGTTTATCTTTTTCTCCATGGTCTCCTCCCTTTCCTCCTGGCCTGGTTTCTCCATTTTCTCCTTTCAGTAAAGATAGGGGTCAGCCGGCCGGGGCACAACCTGTACTTCGTCAGCCACAATGCAGGAGTTTCCTCCGGTACAGGACACTGTTCCGCGTACCAGAACCCAGGTGTTATCCTTCAGTTGAGAGGCATTCTCCGATTCCACCCTGATACCAAGCGGTGTAGCGTCGGCCGCGCAGCAGGTAATTAGAAAACGAACCAGCATAAAGGCCCCTGGTGGGTCGCCGGGTTTCCGGTAAACCAGGCCTTCGGTTGCCACCAGCAATCCCCCGGCTTTTTCCGGACTTGCGCTGGCCAGAGAAACCAGTTGCTTCAGATTCATTTTCTTATACCGGCCCTCAGTTTCCGCCCTGGCTATAAGCGCCTCCAGCAAAGAATTATCCGCTGCGGCAAGCGAGGTGCTGATTCCCCTGCTGGCAACCGCCATAATCGGCAGCGTCCCTGGCCGCACCACTATCGCCAGCACTACCGGAAACAGGAAAAGGAAAAAAGAGCGCAGCGATATTGCCACCGGCCCTGACTCCTGGCTGTCTGAGCCACCGCACCGGAGAGCCATAACCGCCAGCAGAACCAGCGACATAAGAGCCACTGGTGCGTAACTCTTGCGGATGAAGACAGAAAGTTTACCGCTGGCCAGGAGCACCAGGATAAAGCTAAACCATGTCAGTAAGACCGCTAAGACATAAACCCGCTGTGTGTCAAACCTTTTCACCGCCATCTCCCGGCCAGTGCGGCCAAAGATGTCAGCACAAAAACACCAGTAACAGCCAGGACAATCAACCGGCTGGCAAATCCTTTTTTGAAACCACCCCAGTACAAAATAATTAAGGACACGCTGGTCGTCGGCCCGGCCAGAAGAAAGGTTATTTTGGCGGCAGCCGGCAACCCGGTGAACGTACTGGCTACAAAAGCATCGGCAAAGGAACACAGGGAGAAGGCCATCCCCAGAAACTGCAGAAGGACGATGGAGGCCAGCGGATTGGTTGCCAGCGCGTTAACAGCCGAACGGGGAAGCAGTGTTTGAAACAGAGCCGCAATGCTGGCTCCCAGGATAAGATAGCGACCGGTCAGGAAAAAATCATGCTCCGCATGGTCAACGATGTGTGCCCATCGCGTGCCGGCAGAAACTGTTGCCTGATGGCAATGATGCTCGCCGGCGCTCTCCCTTGAAATATCCGCAACCTCCCAGGCACCAAGAAAAAGACCCGCCAGGACCGCGAGGCAAAAAGCCAGGCTCATCCGGCCAAAAAGGACGCTTCTCTCTGCCGGAAAAGCCATGGCTGTAGAAAAAAGGGTTACCGGGTTGATGATGGGTGCCGCCAGCAGGTAAGCGACTACTCCGGCCACTGGAACCCCTTTATGGAGAAGCCTTCTGGCCACCGGAATATTGCCACAGGAACAGACCGGAAAGATAAGTCCCAGTAAAGACCCAACAGCCGCCGCCGGTAACTTCTGCCTGGGAAAAACGCGCTCCTCAAGAAAGGCTGGCGGCACCAGAACTTCAAGGGCTCCGGAAACAAAGGAACCGGCCAGAAGAAAAGGGAAACCCTCCAGCAGAATCGCCAGAAGCATGATGGTGAACAACTGAACCTTAGGATGGCCGAGAGGCCGGGTAATCTGGCCTAACTCACCGGCCATCCACTTGTTAACCAGGACCAGAACCGCTATGACGGCTACGGTAATCCACAATTTTGTCCTGTAACTGCCAGCAGCTGCCGGCGTCGGCTCCATTATTCTTCCCCGGTTATTCTTTCAAAAGGTGACAATGTCTCCAACCCGCACTTTCCGGAATTGGCTACCGAAGATTGTGGCGAAAATTCTCTCTGCGGCTGGACCTGAACAGTGCGTGGGACCAACAGCCTTCACCCCCAGATGTTTTACTTCTTCCGCGACCTCACGAATCACAGTATCGGTTTCTTCTAACAGGTGAAATCCGCCCATAACCAGATTGATGGCGTTTTCCGGCTCTTCCGGCGGAAAATGTTCCTGCACGACCTTCAGGATTTTGAGAAGCCCGGGGTGAGCACAGCCGGTAACAACCGCCATCCCTTTTTCTGTCTTGATCACCAGCGCCTGCTCGGTCAGAAAACCTGGCCCGTACCGGACAGTAATTTCTCCGGTGGTGTAAACTGAAGGGACGATTTCCTGAAACGGCTGCACCCTTACAAAGTGGGCCCCTGACAGTTTCACCTGCTCTTTGAACCTAACAGAAAAAGCCGCACCGCCAAAAACTTTTATTCCCTTTCCTGCCTCCAGCACCTTTGCCAGGCCACCGGTATGGTCCCAGTGCTCGTGGGAAATCACCACCGAGTGGAAACTGGCCGGGTCAATCCTCAGACGTTTCAGATTAGCCAGCAGCCAGTCACCATTTTCGCCGGTGTCAAAAAGAAGGTGGTCACCGACCAAAACAGAAAGTCCCCAGCCTGTCCGGAGTTTCTCTTCTCTTGCCCGGCTATCAAAAATAATCCTGAGTGTCATTCTTGAACCTGCGGCTGAGAAAGGCAGCCCCAGTCTGCAGCCTGAGACTGCCCAACCCAGACCGTCAGCCCTCCTGCTGTTTTTTCTTAGAGATGACTGCATCCAGGTCAGCCAGCCGCTGCTGGATTTCCTTCATCTCCTGTTCCATGGCTGAGAGCTGCTGCCTGAGAAAGGCTGCTTCGGCGTCCGGAGTGAGCTCAGCCCCGGGGACGAAACCCGGGTAGCGGCCATACCAGTAGCCACCCCAGGCAGGCAGTCCGACCCGGGCCCGATACCAGCCGGGAAGCCCGGTCGCGTAGTACCAGTGTCGCCAGCCGCGTCCGCCCCAGCGAGGCCAGAAACGGCCGTAAGTGCCCCATCCGGGATAACCGGTGAGCGGAAGAGCACAAAAACCGCGACCTCCTCCAGTCATCGGCCCCAGACCCAGCGGTCCAGTTCCATCAAATCCTGGCATACTGTTTCACCTCCTTTCTGCTTGTTTCTCAGCATTTTTACACTGCTGGCACTTTCCGTAAAACTGAATTAGATGGTCGGTAATCTCAAAATTGTACTTTTCGCTCAGGCCTTTCTGGGTCGTTTGAAGAAGTTCTTTTTCCTTCTCCAGAAAATCGCTGTAATCTATCACCCGGCCGCACAAAGTGCAGATGAGGTGATGATGGTGGCTCTTACCCCCGGAGTGGGCTGCCAGTTCAAAGCGGGCCCGACCATCCCCGAAGTCAAACTTGACCACAATCCCCATTCGCACCAGCAGGTCTAATGTCCGGTAAACCGTGGTTAACCCGATCTGCGGGTAACGGGCGTGGACCAGAAAGTAAATGTCCTCAGCGCTTAAATGCTCAGGTGTCTGCGTAAGAACCTGCAGCACCGCTTCCCGCGGCAGGGTGTAACGGTAGCCGCACCCGTGGAGCCTCTCATACAACCAGGGCGGTCCGGCCATCCAGCGTCTGGGCATTTTTTCTCCTTATTGAAAATAGTTTCCATTTTCATTATACCCGGCCAGGTGGCCCCTGTCAAGAGATCGGTCAACGCCGTCCGGCGAGCACCGCCAGCAAGGCGGCCAGACTGTAAAGGGCAACAATAGTCGGACCGGCAGGCAGGTCAAACCTCCAGGAGACAGCCAGGCCAGCGCTGACACAGAAAACCGCCACCAGCACCGCTATTAGAGTACTCAGGTGAATCCGCCGCGTCGCCCACAGCCCGGCCATGGGCGGAATTACCAGGGAAGCAAAAACAAAGAGAAGACCGCAACTTCTCATCGCCAGGCCAATCAACGCACCCAGAGAAAGATAGAAAATCAGGTCCCAGAAACCGGCCGGCAATCCGAGGCTTAAAGCAAAGTCACGGTCAAAGGTAACCGCCACGAACTCCTTCCGGAAGACAATCTGGGAACCCACCACTGCCAGGCTCACCAAACTCAATACCAGCAACTCCGGCGTGCTGATATAAAGGATGTTACCTGAAACCAGGTCCAGACCGCGGGCTTCCGCCAGGGGGTTTTTGGCCACCAGCAAAACGGAAGCGGCGGCACACAGAGCATAAATAAACCCCACCGCGGCTTCTCCGAAACCACGTTGCTGGTGCCAGAGCTGCCAGAAGATTAAGGTAACCACCGTTGTCAGCAGAAAGGCCATCAGAAAACTGGTCTGGCCGAAGAAAAAACCGATGGCGACCCCTAATGCCGCCACCTCAGAAAGTGCTACCGACAGGAAGACAATCCTTCTCCAGATGACAAAGATGCCCAGATAGGCGCAGGCTGCGGCGATAATGCTGCCCGCGGTAAGAGCCCTCTGCATGAATGCTTCGCCAAACATCCTTCCTCCGGTTCAGTAAACCAGGATTCCGTTTTTACCGTTTTTTAGAAATATCTCTGTTTCCAGAACCTGCGAAAGCAAGGCAGCATTCAGCTGGTCTTTGCTGACCACCCGCAGGCCACCGGTCCTCTGAAGAAAAAGAAAATACTCGGCTTCGTTGATGACTTTAGGCAATTCGTGACTGACCAGGACCACAGTTAAACCCAACTGCTTTCTGGTCTCGGCCACCAGTTGCAGAATTTCGCGGGAACCCTTCAGGTCCAGGTCGGTGGTGGGTTCGTCCAGCAGTAGCACCTGCGGCTCTGTAGCCAGAGCCCGGGCTAAGAGCACCCGCTGTTTCTGGCCACCGGAAAGTTCAGAGAAGAGTTTTTCCGAAAGGTGACCCACACCGCACAGCCGGAGACATTTTTCCACGACCGCCCGGTCCTCATGCCGGAAAGGCCGGCCGAGCCCGGCTAACCTGGTTCTGGCCATAAGAGCAATCTCCCTCACGGTGCAGGGGAATAACTCCTCCACGGCCTTCCTTTGCTGGCAATATCCGAAAGCCAGCCGGCTATCCCGGTAAAGGTGACCCTTCAGGGGCGGCAGAATTCCCAGGATGGCTTTTAAGATGGTGGTCTTGCCGGAACCGTTAGGTCCGATAAAACCCCAGTATTGACCCGGATAGATTTTTAAGGAAAGCCCTTTTACCACCGGCTGGCTTCCGTAACCAAGGGCGACATTCTCAAAAACGATAATCGGGTTCATAATTGTTGTTCTCCGGTGATTAAAGAAACGATTGTTTCCAGAAGGCTGAAGTAATCCCTAACTTCGGGAGTACCTCCCACGGAATTGGGAAAGACAACCACCCTGGCCCCGGTCTCCCGGGCCACAAAATCAGCCGCTTTTCTGTTATAAAAGACCTCCTGCAGGATTAGACCAACCTTTTCCTTTTTCATCAACTCCACGACCCGGGAAAGATGCGCCGGTCCAGGAGGAATACCAGGTTTTGGCTCCAGTTCCGCCACAATTTTCAGGGGAAATCTCCGGCAGAAGTAAGAAAGACTGCGGTGGTAACTGACCGCTTTCACTTCGCCCAGTTTTTCCATCTTTTTCTGGCACCAGGCTATCAGCTCATCAATCCTGCGCTCAAATTTCTTCAGATTGGCCTGGAAAAAATCACTGTCAGCTGGGCAAATAATACTGAGCCGTTCTGCAATCTGTCTGGCTATTAAGCGGCCATTTTCCGGGTCAAGCCAGTAGTGGGGATTACCCAGCGGGTGGACATCTCCCATAGAAGCATCAACCCTGGCACCAGAAGGCAGCACCTCTAATTTTTTTATCGGTCCGGAAAGGTCAAGAAAACCAGTTTTACCCGTGTTCACCTTTGGATTCCGGGCCGCGTCAATCAGCGAGTAAACCCAGATGTCCAGGTCCAGCCCCACGGCCAGAACCAGGTCTGCCTTCCTGATTTTCACCACCATAGAGGGTCTGGGCTCCACAAAATGAGGGTCCTGCACCCCGGTAATCAGGGAAACTACCTCCACCCTGTCCCCGCCTATCTCCCTGGCGATTGAGGCCATGTCAGAAGTGGTGGTGACAACATTTATTTTCTCAGCCGAGGCTAAACCCACACACAGAGCCAGTACCGTCACCAGTAAAGTTATCCGCTTCATCATCCCTCCTTATCTGACTATTGTTTCTGTCAATGGTTTTGCAACTCCTTATCGCCTTTCCTCCTCCACTGTCAGAAAAGGAAGGGAATAACTGGCGAACGAATTGCGAAGGCACAGTTACAAGACAAGACGAAAAGCGGATGCGCTCGGTAAGCGGACCGGACAATTCCATCCGGGACGCAATACCTTACTCGGCGGTGTTTGAGCTCGCCCCCGGGCGAGCGAGTTCGCCGAGCAACCGATTTCGGCGTAGTCCTTGTCTGTGCCGGAGCATTCTGAGTGAGCCAGTTTGTTCCCTTTCTTTTCATTCCTCTTTTATTCCTTCTTTGGTTCTGCCTGTCCTTATCTCTCTCCCTATCCTTCCCAGTGTGTCAAAAAAGGAAGGGAATAACTGGCGAACGATTTGCGAAGGCACAGTTACAAGACAAGATGAAAAGCGGATGCGTTCGGTAAGCGGCCCGGATAAGTCTAACCGGGACGCAATACCTTACTCGGCGGTGTCTGAATTCGCCACCTGGCGAATGAGTTCGACGAGCGACCGATTTCGGCGTAGTCCTTGTCTGTGCCGGAGCACCTTGAGTGAGCCAGTTTGTTCCCTTTCTTTTCATTCCTCTTTTATTCCTTTTTTGACACTATCCTTTTCTGTTATTGCTCCTAATCCCCGGCAAACCTCAAGGAGCGCTTCCTTCAGATATCCGTATTTTCCGCCGAACACGGCCTTACACTGTTCTATGGAAGATGCTCCTTCGTAAACCTTGCAGGCAAAAGCCGTGCAGGTTGGCTCTCCGCAGGCCCGGCAGTTGGTCCGGGGAAGACGTTTCAAAATCTCCAGGGCCGGCGGCCTCTGGCGCAAGGCGTCCGAAGGTTGAATGGTTGCCCGCTGCTGCCAGACGCGATTTACCTGGTAGCGAATCATCTCCAGAACCCGCCAGGCATCTACAATCTCATCAGCCCTGGCGACGGTAATCCGTCGCGGAGAGAGAGAAATCATCCGGTAGCCGTCCATAAATGTCAGCACCGGAGCGCTTTTTATGTAGGACGCCGTTTCCATAACCGCGTTCAGATAAGGAAAAACCTCAGCCATATCTCCGGTAATGTGGGCGATGAGCCGGATCCGGGTCTCATCGGCCACGCACGGCGCCAGCACCATGATTGCTGCCCGGCCAAAAACATCTTCAGAGAAAATTGGCGGTTCCTCGTCAGGGACAGGTCTCTCAGTGGGACGATATTCTACCCATCCGGAACAGGTGAGGTCTCTTTTTTCTCCAAGAAAATCCCGGCCTTCATCGTCAACAACTAAGGCTGGCGCCCCTACCAGCCGATACTTAGGTTCTGGCCGGATCACTTCCGCGGCCAGAGCCGCCTGTTCTAAACCCTTCAGCGCCATTTCAAAGGCCTGTGAATCGGGAAAGGTTGTCAGCCACCGTGTCATAACTGTTTTCCTCAACCCGGCTGTTTTTCCCCGCCGGGAAAGAAAAAACACTCTGCCAGGCATTCATTTCACCAGCCACCCGAAGACAAGACCGGTGACCGTAGCCATGACAACCACCAGCGTCACATAAACAACCGTTTTCTTCGTGCCCATGATACTTCTGAGGACCAGCATGCTGGGCAAACTCAATGCCGGCCCAGCCAGAAGAAGGGCCAGGGCCGGGCCGTTGCCCATTCCGGAACCGAGCAAACCCTGAAGAATGGGAACTTCGGTCAATGTAGCAAAGTACATGAAGGCGCCCACAATGGAAGCGAAAAAATTGGCTCTCAGAGAATTCCCGCCGACCAGAAACATTACCAGCCTTGAGGCAATAAGCCCCTCGTGTCCCGGCCGGCCCAGAAGTATCCCGGCCACAAAGACACCGGCAAAGAGCAAAGGGAAAATCTGTTTGGCAAAACCCCAGGCGCTGCGTACCCATTCGGCCAGTTCCTCTTTCCGGAACCAGGCCTTGAGGACCAGGAGAAGTAATACGAGAAAACCGGCGGTGAGCATCCACTTGATGCGAAAAATAAATAGCCAAAGGCCGGAACTGTTACCCTTTGGCGAGGCCCAGTTGGCAAAGACAAGAATCCCGACCAGAGCGGCAAACTGAAGCCCTGTCTGCCACAGGGGGTGCTTCTCCTGTTCGCCGGCCAGCACCAGGTCTCCCTCATTTTCTCTGGAAGTTTCTTCCTTCAGAAAAAGCAAATGCATCAGCAGACCGACCACCACGCTGAAGACGACCGCGCCCAGCGCCCGGGCCAGCCCCAGTCTCCAGCCCAAAATGCGCGCGGTCATGATGATCGCCAGCACATTAATAGCCGGGCCAGAGTACAGAAACGCGGTGGCTGGACCCAGGCCGGCTCCCCGACGGTAAATTCCGGCAAAAAGTGGCAGCACCGTGCAGGAACAGACTGCCAGGATGGTCCCGGAAACTGAAGCGACACCATAGGCCAGAATTTTGTTAGCCTTCCGGCCAAAGTATTTCAGAACAGAAGCCTGGCTGACAAAAACGGCGATGGCGCCGGCAATAAAAAAAGCCGGCACCAGACAGAGAAGAACATGCTCCCGGGCGTACCACTGGAGAAGCAGCACGGCTTCGGTCAGAGGATTGGATACTGAGAAGCGGAAAGGAAGGAAATAAAAGAAGAGGAAGACCGCCACCATCAACAGAAACTTCGCTCGTTCGGTTCTGTACCAGGCCATGTTCACCTCTGACAGAGTTTTTTCCGGTCAGCCAGCTTAGCTTTTTTTTCATCCTGCCTCAGTCTGGCATCAACCATGGTTAGAGCGGTTACTGTTTTTAGAAGAGGATTAAGCCAGTGGTTCTTCGGATAGAAACAGAGACGATAATCGGTCCATACCCCGTTGGTCTGGTCTTCAATCAACCCGGCTTGTTTCAGCGCCTGCAAATGGCGGGAGACCGTTGGCTGAGCAATACCCAGCACAAAGCGCAACTCACAGACACACATCGGCCTGGCCGCCAGCAACTTCAGAATCCGAATGCGGTTGCGGTTAGCCAGTGCCTTGAACACCCGTTCTGCTTCTCCCAGAGAAACCGCTCCGGGCCTGGATAGCGATATAGCCATTTTGCTATTTATACCATTTTCACCCCTGGCCTGTCAAGGCCTGGAAGTTTTATGCAAAAAGATGTCTGGCTGAGTTCAGAAAAAAGGGCAGGTACTCCTGGAGAAGCGGCTGATGGAAATTATCCACAAAAGGCTGGCCGGCTTTGTTCATTTCTGTTCCGCAGATAACCGGTATGTTCATCCTCTGACATGTCTTTAGAAAGTTTTTCAGGTTAGCCACCTTGACCTTCCTTTCCTCCGCCTCCTTAACATTCCAGTTCCTCTCCGGAATAATCGCCATCCCTCTGACGCCCTGGCTGAGGAAAAATTCCAGAAAGACTTCAGTTTCCCTTTCACCCTCGCTGGTACCGTCCAGCCAGGTGCCGATGGGAATCCCACCGGCCTGTTCAATGCCGTGAATGACTTCCTTCAAGGACGGGAAGAGTTTTTCTTCCGGCTCCACATAACCAGGGCCGCCATACTTAATCAGCCCTGTCCGGATAAGTTCCTGAAAATCCGCCGGCCGGTTATTTCTCAACTCCGTAATCTTTTCTAATGGTTGCCGGAAAACTTCGCTCCAGAACCGGTCAATGTCTGCTCCCAGAGTTTTTTCCGAGACCCGGTGATAGGCCGCCACGATATGCCGTTCCGTAGGATTTCCCGAGGGGGTCAGCGGCAGAACATCCTGGTGATAATTAAGAGAGACCCTGCCCAGGAAACGGTTGAGCCGCTCAATCACCATCCGGTTGCGCGCCTGAGCCATTTCCTTCATCCGGTGGAAAAACTTTCCTGCGGTGGTAGTCCCATCAGGAAGTTTCTTAAAACCCATCCCGCACAGGTAGTAGATACCAGGTTCTTTCGGTGAGTTGATTACCGTCCGGCGGTATTCCGGGACAAAAACTCTGGATTCAAAGCCGGAGACACCGGAAACACCAAGTTCCCTGGCCACCTGAAGGGTTTCTTCCAGTCCGGCCAGAGTATCAAAATCAACAGTTCCCACCCAGACCAGACCGGTGCGCCAGGCTTCCAGGACAACCCTGGCCGGCGACCAGTCCAGATAGTTGAAGGAGTGAAAAGTATGAAGATGCAAGTTCAGCCAGCCGGCATACTCTGCTGACGGCTTTATTCTGCCCTGCCGGCTCAGTGTCAGAAGTTCTCTGAAAGCCTGCTGCCGAACCTCAGCCCTAAAATCAGAAAGCGCCGTTAGCATTTCTTCCATAACGTTTTATATTAGCCTGCTACGCTTGCTCTGACAAGCAACTTTCCAGCAGCCTTTCCGGGACCAACCAGCGCACCCTCAAAAATTTACCGTTTTCCCTCACAAATAGTAAAATAGCGCATGCTGATCATCAGATCGCTGCTGGTGGGAATGCTGGGGGGCTTTATCTCCGGCCTTACCGGAATGGGCGGCGGTTCGCTTTTTGTGCCCATCTTTTTCTTCCTTTTTAATCTGCCCATTAAAGAGGCCATTGGAACCAGTTTAATGGTCATTGTTTTCTCCTCACTCTCAGCCTTAATTACTCACTGGAGGGGACGGCAAATTCAGGGTTTGCTTTCTCTCACCATTATCACCGGGGGGATTGTTGGGGCCAGGTTGGGCGCTTACTTAACGGCTCGGCTGCCGGATAATTTTGTCAAGTTTTTTTTCATTGCCCTGGTGGCAGTAACCGGGGTGAAGATGTGGCAGGGTACCAATCAAAAAAACGAAGAAGCAAAGGAAGACCACACGGTCTGCCCGGAACTGGCTCTCTGGAAGGGTATCATCGCTGGCCTGGCCGGCGGGATTGCTTCCGGAATGGGTGGCGTCGGCGGGGCCATCATTATTGTTCCCCTGCTTCACCTCTGGCTTTTAGTCCCGATGAGGATTTGCGTCGGCACTGTCCTGGCCGCTGTTTTCTTCAACGCTTTTTCCGGCAGTCTGGGCTACTGGTCAGAAAAGTTGATTGATATCCCTGCAGGATTTCCCGTAGCCGCTGGCGCGGTAGTCGCCGCGCCCTTTGGTGCCAGGTTAAGCATGCGGCTTAACCAGAGAAGACTGCGGCGAATTTTTGCCGTGGTGCTGATTCTCGGTGGTCTGGCTACCTTTTTAAAAAGATGAGCTTCGTCCTTGGAGTTGATGAAAATGGTCTGGGACCGGTGATGGGACCGCTGGTGGTTACTGGCGTCCTGATGGGTGGAATTCCAGCCACCTGGCTGCCAGGGGCCGCTGACAGTAAAAAATTCTTTCTGTCTGGCGCGCCGCAGAGTCTGAGAAAACTGGAAGTGTTTTGCCTCAGCCTGTTTCAGGCCCTTTACGGTTATCTTCCAGGCGAGGCGGCCTCCTTTATCAGGGCGGTGGCTCCGGAAGCCTGCTGTCCCACCGGAACCAACCTGTGCTGGTCCAGACTGAATCATGCCTTCTCTTCAACCTGCGCCGAAGAAATCTTTGAAGCTTCCTGCAACCTGAAAAACTGGATGGAAAAAGAGGGTGTTTCCTTCAACGGCCTTCACTGCCAGATAGTCTGTCCTGCCCGCTTGAATACCTTAATCACGCGGGGAGATTCTAAATCCTTCATTGACTTTTCCTGTTTTGCACAGGTGATTCGTCATCTGGCGGTCCCGGGCGTAAAAATCCAGGCTGGCAAAATTGGTGGTACCAAAAACTATCTGACCTGGTTGCGGTATGCCTTCCCTGAAGCGACCATTAAACCTCTGGAAGAAAGCCATGGTCTTTCTTCTTACCAGGTCTCTCTGTCAGGAAAAACATATAACCTTGAATTCTGGGTGGATGTGGAGGAAAAATCTCTGGCCGCGGCAGTAGCCTCTCTCATCGGCAAGTTTGTCCGGGAACTGTTTATGGAAAGCATTAACAAAGCCCTGGATAACCAGGTGCCTGTTTCCGGATACCGGGACAGAAAAACAAAGGTTTTTCTCAGCAGAATTTTGCCCCGACTTCCCGAGAAAAAAATTCCGGTTTCCTGTCTGGTACGAAAGGCATAGTGCTGGAAAAACCAGTCTTTCCGAGCGAACCTGAAGGGTGGCGGGAAAATACGAGCCGGAGCCAGGCTAAGAGGAAAGAACAAAAGGAGAGCAGACGCACAACAATTTTCCCGATGCGAAAACTAACTCTGGAGGAGAAGGTGAAAGAAAGTACCATTAAAATCGTGCTGGTTGGTTGTGGTGGTATCAGTCGTGCCTGGGTGAAACCTTTATTAGAAAGAAAAGACACTGTCTTGAGTGGTCTGGTAGATATCAACCGCCAGGCAGCGGAGAAACTGGCCAGTCAGTTCAACCTTGGAGCAGTACCGATAGCCACTGACCTGGCCGGTTTGCTTAAAACCGTTAAACCAGACGTGGTCTTTGACTGCACCACTCCAGAATCTCATTACGCGGTGGCCATGACCGCCTTCCGCCATGGTTGCCATGTGCTTGCCGAAAAACCTATGGCTGATACGCTGGCTCATGCCCGGACCCTGGTGGAAACAGCCGGCAAGAAAAGAAAAGTTTACGCTGTCATCCAGAACCGCCGATACTCCAGATGGATCAGGGGAATTGTCCGGCTGGTCCGCTCAAAGAAATTAGGGACACTGACCACGTTGACCAGCGATTTTTTTATCGGGGCTCATTTTGGCGGGTTCCGGGACCATATGAAGCATGTGCTATTACTGGATATGGCCATTCATACCTTTGACGCTGCCAGATTTATTTCCGGGGCCGACCCGGTCTCTGTCTTCTGCCGCGAGTGGAACCCGGCAGGCTCCTGGTACGACCACGATGCCTGCGCCATTGCCCTGTTTGAGATGAGCGGCAGCCTGATTTATTCCTACCGGGGCAGCTGGTGTGCCGAAGGCATGAACACTTCCTGGGAAAGCACCTGGAGGCTGGTCGGAACCAGAGGCAGCGCGCTCTGGGACGGTGGCAGCAACTGCCAGGCAGAAAGGGTAAAAGGGAAAACCGGCTTCAAGCGGGAGATAGAAAAAGTTGCGGTGGATTTCTCAGATATCCCCGGACTCCTGGAAGGACATGCCGGGCTGATTGATGAATTCCTGAACTGTGTCCGCCGGGGGAAGAAACCACTCACCGCCGGTGAAGACAACATCAAAAGTCTGGCGATGGTCCTGGCCGCCATTGAAAGCAGCCAGAAGAACAAACCGGTGAAGGTGAACTGGTAGCAGGGACAGGTGCTTCAAAGATATCTATGGTCCTTCAGGTAACCGACGTAGTCAGACACGGATTGCTCCAGTTCCTGGAAGGTGTGGCTGCAACCTGCCTGCCGCAGTTTGTTTAAATCGGCCTCAGTGAAGTATTGATACTGGGGTCTGACGTTTTCCGGCATGTCAATGTATTCTATCTCTGGCTCCATCCCTAAGGCGGCAAACAGCGCTTTTACCAGGTCGTTGAAAGACCTGGCTTTTCCGGTGCCAACATTGAAAATGCCCTTTCTGTCCGGATGGGTAAAGAAATACCACATTACTTCCACCGCATCCTTTACATAAACAAAGTCCCGTTTCTGCTCGCCGTGGGCATACTGCGGTTGATATGACTTAAACAGCACTGCCTTTCCTTCTCTCTTGATGCGTTCAAAGGTTTTAAGCACCACACTTCTCATCTCTCCCTTGTGGTATTCATTGGGTCCGAAGACATTGAAAAACTTAAAGCCGGTGACCTGGCGGGAGAGACCGTTCTGAATGAGCCATAAATCAAACCAGTGTTTTGACCACCCGTAAGGATTTAACGGCTTAAGTTTTAAGGTGATTTCATCTTCGTCCGAGAAGCCAGACTCGCCCTGCCCGTAGGTCGCCGCTGAAGAGGCATAAAAGAAAGGCACCCTTTCTTTCAGGGCCCATTCTGCCAGGCGCCGGGAATAAAGGTAGTTATTCTCCCTCAGGTAAGCCTCATCCTTCTCCGTGGTGGAACTGCACGCGCCCAGGTGGACCAGAAAATCAATCTTTCCCAGGGCTCCGGAAAAAAGCCTTTCCGGGAAAACATCTTTCTCCAGACAATCTTTGACCTTCTTGCCTTTCAGGTTCTTGCTTTTGACCTGGTCAAACTCGTCCACCACGTAAACATCTTCCAGCCCGGCCTGGTTCAGACGCCAGAGAAAAACACTGCCGATAAATCCGGCTCCACCGGTAAGAACAATTCTCATCTTTTCCCTTTCTTCACTCTGATAAAATGTACCGTATCAGCCGGGTTAACTCAAGCCCGATTTTTCTTACCGGTCTGGTTCAGGTATAATTTAAGGCAACCAGGAGAAAAAATGGGCAAGAAACTTTTTCTCTCAGGCAGTTTGATTTTTCTGACAGTCACCGCGGTGATAGTTTCCAGCCAGGAACTGCAGCCAATCAGTCTGCCCAAGCCGCAGATGGCCGGTGGAAAAACCCTGATGGAAGCACTCAGTTTAAGAAAGTCAACCAGGGAGTTCAGTCCACAGGAATTGCCACTTCAGACCCTTTCTGATCTGCTCTGGGCTGCTTTCGGGATTAACCGGCCAGAGTCCGGTAAGCGAACCGCTCCTTCAGCGGTCAACTGGCAGGAGATAGACCTTTACGTAGCCACTCCCAAAGGAGTTTACCTGTACGAAGCCAGGACCAACCAGTTGAAGCCAGTGGCAGCGGGAGACCTCAGAGCCTCTTTTGGCCGCCAGCCTTTTGTGAAGACAGCACCGGTGGTGCTGGCTTATGTGGCTGATTACTCTAAGATGGGTCGGGCTTCCCAGACTGACAAGGACTTTTACTCGGCTGTGGACACCGGTTTCATCAGCCAGAATGTTTATCTCTTCTGTGCCTCAGCCGGTCTGAACACGGTGGTCCTGGGAATCGTGGACAGGAATGCCCTCAGCCAGGCGCTGTCTCTGAAACCGGAACAGAAAGTAATTCTGACCCAGCCGGTTGGTTACCCGAAGAAGTGATCCTAACTTCACGGTATCTCTTAGATTTTGGAGAGCCGGGGCTGGCAGACTGCCACGTGAGGAAGGTCAAACTTCACCTGGCCATCCGGTGTGCGGTAAGGCTGGCTTAAGCAGCTCAGGATAAGGGTGCGGCCGCCACGGAGGTCAACTTCTACTTTCTGCAGGGGCTGGCCGGGCACAAGTTCTACCCGGGCTAATCTTCTGGCGTGATACTCCATATCCTCGGAATAGATAAGGTTTTCTTCCTCATCCATCTCTACGAAAAATGAAGTCCGGGTGTTTGGCGTCTGGCCTTCCCGATGACGGCTGGCCAGTCCTACCTGGCAAGAAAATTTCGGATAGACATCCCCGTTAACAAAAAACTTGGCAGCCATGTGACCGCCCATGCCAAAACCATCCCTTACTTCAATTTCCCGACCATCTTCCGCCCAAACATGGATGGGAATTTTTCGGCCCTCCTTCACCAGGAAGCCTGGCAGTAAATCCACGTACTGGCAATGATGCCAGAAATAGGGGACCAGCGCGGTTAAAGAAAGGTTCTTCAACCCTTCCACTTCCTCCGGCGAAAACCGGGAAAAGGCAATACAGAAAGCCGTGTGCCAGGCGCTGGCCGTTACAAAGGTTGCTCGCTGACACTGGCCTGACAGTAACTTCTGCCGGTAGTGGTCTGGCTTTCCCTGATAGACCGACTGGATAACCCTGCCCACCAGTTTCATGCCTTCAACTATGCCCCTGTCTATCTCCACCTGAAGACGAAAGACGGCTTCGGCGATACTGGTGCCCAGCAGCCTGGCAGGCAGAGGTTCAAAATCGCCGATGGCCGCGTCAAAAGCATGGTGCAATCTGAGGTGGCGGTTAGGGTCCGGGTCAGGGAACAGAAGGTGAAAAAGATTGTTATCCATGGCATGACCCGGGCTAAAGGGCTCCTGAAGGAAATGGCCCAGCGCTCCGCCCCAACGGATAGTTTCTTCCCAGTCTTTTTTCTTAATGGCTTCCACCATCTGGCTGAAGAGAGATGATAGGAGCTGGCTCATGGCAGTGTGTGACCTTCTCTGACCGCTGCCTGAGCAGGACTGCATGTTCTCGTCAGGGGGACTGTGGGGAATCCAGCGACCATCAGGCAAAGTAGCGTAGGGACGGCACTCCTCGTAGTAGACCCAGTCAAGAATTGAACACATCGCGGCCACCTTTTCTCCGACGGTCCTTATTCCGGCTGGCAGGTAAGGCCTGGAAAGAGCCTGGCTGTTCATCTCTAACTGGATGAGTGCCTGTTCCCACCCGGGCAGACTCTCAAAAGCCTTTTTCCCCAGCAGGGAATGACCGTTTCCTGTCATCCTCAGTTCACCTCGCCAGGAAGGGGTTAGCCAGGACGGCATAAAGTGGTCGGGGATAACCGATATTCACCACCGCTTCGGCTTTCACCACATCCAGTCCGCCATCTTCTGAGAGAAGGTCCTCTTCAATGTGACCGGCCAGACACCTTACCACCACAAGGTTGTGGTAACCTATCTCCATTTCTTTGAGAAAGCGCGCTTCAATATTAACCGGGCACTCCCTGATGAGCGGCACCTTCACCATTCTGGCTGGCTCAGGGTGCAGGCCGGCTTTATCCAGTTCACTTTCTGTGGCTGGGATTTCCTCAGCGCAGATTTCGGCAGCCAGGGCCAGCGGTCTGGTCACTACATTAATGACCAGTTCCCCTGTTCTTTTGATATTCTGGTAAGTATGACTGGGCCGGCCAATGGCAAGACCGATTTCTGTGGCTGAAAGATTGGTGTAAGCGCCAAAAGTTCCGGCGTTGACCAGCCCGGACTGATGAAGGGTGGTAATGATAATTACCGGCTTGCCCCTGACTAACCTGGATAATCCTCTGGTCAGGTACTTTTTAGCCATAGGTTCCTCCAGTTGATTGCTTTGATTGTAGCCGTAGCCGATTTTCAGGGCAAATGTTAGAATAAGGCGATGCGGATTAAAAAAATTTTTATCGTCCCTTACTGTCACGCTGACTGGGCCTGGACCTTTCACCGCCGCTGGCACGAAAAGCGCTATGTCCTGGTCTTCAAGGAAGTGTTGGCACTCTGTCGCCGATGGCCTGACTTCCGCTGGTATTTTGACACTTACCTCACCCAGTTAGAACCGTTTCTCCGCAGCTGTCCCGAACTGCTGCCAGAACTGAGAAAACGCATCTCTCACGGACAGATTAATATCTGCGGAACCTATACCAATCTGCGACCGACCATGACCGGAGAAGAAACGCAGATTCGGGACATCCTCATCGGCCAGAAAATGTACCGGCAGATTTTTCCTGAGGCTGACCTTTCTGTCTGTGCTTCTCCGATTGACGTTTCCCTGGGCCATCCGCAAATGCCCCAGCTTTTGACCTTGGGGGGATACCGCTACTTTCGTTTCTGGCGACCCCATGCGGCCCTTTCCGCCAAAAAAGTACCGCTGGAGTTTTACTGGCAGGGTCTGGACGGAAGCCTAATTCTCTGCTCCCGGGGAAGTTATAGCGGACTCAACTACCATCAGAATTTTGAGAAGGGCTTTCAGAAAGAACTGGCCTATGATGCCGACCTGTCCCCTACCGGACTGCGCTGGCTGAGCCAGGGAATGGACGATGGTCGTCCGCTCCGGTCATCCTATGAGGACAGGCCTGTACCGCTTCTGGCGCTGATGCGGCGGTGGAACCGGAGCAGGAAGCCTCCTCTCTGCCTGGCCACGCCTCTGGAATTCTTCCGGGTGATGGAAAAGGAAAAAGACAACTTGCCGGTCATCTCTGGTTCTCTTGACCCCTGCGATGTGGCTTATAACGTGGGCTGGGGCGGTCAGCACGGTCTTTTCCGTTACCGCGGGGAAAACGAGCGCCTCTTAACAGAAACAGAACTTTGCTGTGCCCTGGCCAGTCTTTTCGGAGAACCTTACCCGGCCGAAGCCCTGGAGAGGTTCTGGCAGGAACATCTTCTCAGCTGTGCCCATGCCACTCAGTGGCTCTTCACCCCCGATTTTGAGGAAATAAAAAATCGGGCTGTCCGGGTCAATCTTTCTGTCAGGGAACTGAAGCGGAAAACTCTAAAAAAGATAACCAGCCAGTTTTCTTTTCCCGGGGACGCAGAAGCAGTGGTTTTCAATCCTCTGCCGTTCAGGAGAGAAACCAACCTTTCTTTAGTGATTTCCTTCCCGGAGAAAAACAGGAAGTTAGTTCTGACTGACGAGACCGGCCGACAACTTCCCATCCAGATAACCGAGCGCAATCGGGACCAGAAAACCGTCTGGGAATATCTAATTACGACCAGGGTGAAACTACCGGCCTCGGGTTTTACTTTCCTGCGTCTTAGTCCCCGCAAAAAGCCTTGCCCTGAAAAAGTTTCCCCGGCTTTAAAAATTCTCTGGGAGAACCAGGAAATTACTTCTGTCGTTGCTGGAGAGAGAAAATACCGCTGCCCGGAGGGCTCCGGGTTTGGTGTCTTAAGACTGTACCGGATAGATACCACCAGAGGCATCCTGCACGTCGGGCCCGTCACAGGGATGGAAACAGTTACCTGGGAGAAAACCTGGCCGCCACAGGATGGTCCGTTGTTCACCCTCTGGGAAAGCCAGGGCCGGATTGGTCCCCATCGCCTCCTCCGGAGAGTATTCCTCCATAAGAAAGAACCAAGGTTGGAATTCCAGGTGGTACTGGACTGGCAGGAAGAAGATGGTTTTCTCACCATAGAATGGCCGCGTCTGAACCAGGGTCAAATTTTTGCTGATGTTCCCTTCGGAGTGGAAGAAAAAAGGATAGAGGAAGAACCCTTCCAACTGTCCACGGCCAGGGTCTGGGACGCAATTGAACGGCAGCGAAAAAATCTTTTCTACGCCAGGTCTTTTCTTCTGCAACAAAGTCGGGACATCGGCTTCGGTTACATCAACCATGACGCTACCCGCTATTACCTTCTGGGAGAAGCCACTGTCGCCCACATTCTGCACAACAGTGTCACGCGCCTGTCAGGCTGGGAAAAATTCGTGAATGATTCCATTAAGGGCAGGGGACAGCACCGGTTTGTGTCTCATCTTGTTTTCCCTGAAGGTGACCGCAAAGCAACCTACCTTGCCTGTCTGGCCCAGAGCCTGGCCAGCCCGCCGGAACTGCTCTGGCTGGACCGTCCCTTAACCGGAAAAAAGAAAGCACCGGTCAGCTTTCTTTCGCTGAAGCCGGCCAATCTTATCTTCACTGCCTTTTATCGTGACGGAACAGATTACATTCTCAGGTTTTATGAGACCGAAGGCCGCAAAACTACGGCCACCATTGAATTGGGCTGGCCAGTCTTCAGGGTAAACCAGACGGACTTGAGGGGAAACATCATCCGGAGACTGCCGTCCGGCCAGACCATAAAGTTTTCGGTGAACCCCTGGCAGATTGTGACGCTCCGTCTTCAGACGAAAGGGGCATCACCGGTATAAAGAGGGATGCTCCCGGCTATGTCTTTCCAGACCGGCCATGATCGCCTGACAGCTACCCGGCCAGCGATGAGGTGGTATATCCTCTGTGATGCCCATAATTAATCCGTCCACACTCTCCAGTTCGTTGAGAAGTTCCACCGTGGCTTTCTCCACTTCTTCGTCACTCTTCAGATGGAGCGAGGACGGAAAGTTCAACCAGAGGACTTTGTCCGGCCAGGCTTTTCTCGCCTCGGCCAGGGTCAGGTCAGTATCAGGAGCCGGGGTAAAAGCTTCAATATAGTCCAGGTCAGTTCTGGAAATCGCTTCCGCCAGCAACCGGCAGTTGGCATCAAAATGGGAACCAAGTAACTTTCCGTGCCGGTGCATAATTTCCGCTGCTTCCTGATAATGAGGCACATAATATTTCTCAAAATTCTCCAGGCCGATGATTTCCGGGACAACATTGCCGCCATAGTTAGCGTGAAGAAGCGGAGAACGCGCCACTATCGGATAAACCTTCCTTCGCTGTTCGGCAATCGCCTGGTAAAGTTTCAAGACCTCGTCCCGGCGTTCCATCCATTCGTAGCAAAAAGTTTCAGTGCCCATGTATCTGGAAATTAACTGCTGGAGAGGTTCTGACCCGATCCCGGCCCGGAAGAGCCCATCTCCGCCCATCATCTTTTCCTTCTCCAGAACTTCCTCATAGGCTGGCTCATACCGTTCATTTTGAATCATAAAAAGCAACGGTTTGTAATCTTCAGGCTTCTCAAAAAGCCATTTCAGGTGCCAGGACGTGAACCCGGCTGGTTCCTCAACACTGCTCAGGGTGCCCACCGGCGTTTCATACAGGGTCCGAATCCGTTTCCTACCGTTTTCTTCCCAGCTGTACTGGGTAACCTTCACCTCAGGCAGATGAACCCTGAAAACCGAAGTCCGGCAGAGAATACAGAGGCCCTGGTTCCTCATCATCCTTTCGGCCTCACATTGAGGAATCTTGCTTTCATAAATAGTGAAAGGCACCTTCTCGGCATGGCCTCCCCGGAGAACCTTTTCCACCCGCTCTTTGGCTGTCACAGCCACCTCCTTTATTCCTTCCACCCGCATCCATCTGAAGACTAAAGGAAAGGACCTTTCTTGCCGCAAGGACAAATTAAGGCTAAATCTTCTTCAGATACTTTTTAAGCTGGTCTGTTTTGCCCACCATCTTCCTGAGATTATGAGAGAAATACTCCGCCACCAGTTTCTCCATCAGTCTTTCCCTCTGATAGTAAAGTCTCTTCAATTTTCTTGGTTTTCTCCGGGCCAGGGCATAGTGGGCCACAATGGGCAGGGCTACGGTAGAGTCAAGGTAACAGACAATGGCATCCGGAAGCCTTTCCGGGTCAACCTTGCCCCAGGAAACAGCCTCGTGAGGTGTGGCCCCGGAAAGACCGCCAGTATCAGGTCGCGCGTCAGTAATCTGGAAAAAATAGTCGTGGCCGAACTCCCGAATAAGAAGCACTTCCTGAATCTGGGGCTCGGTCTGCAGGAGAAAGTTCTTGGGACTGCCACCACCTACCAGAAAGGCTGCGGACTTACCGCCGGATCTTTTCGCGTGGAGAACAAGGGAAGTGGTCTCGTTGACGTCAAGGCTGGGATTGATTTTCAGTTTGTTCCCCTCAATCTCCAGTCCGGCAATATCCATTCCGATGGTTGAATCGCCGGGAGAACTGGTGAAAAGCGGCACCCCAGCCCGATAGGCTGCAGCCAGAATAGAGACACCAGCAAGGCCGGTTTGCTTCTCCCCGGCATCGGCATATTTTCCCAGGTGATGATAAAATTCGCAGGTGCCCATTTCCTTCTGAAATTCAGGTTGCACCAGAATCGTCCGCAGAATTTTATCTGTTTCCATCAGACAGTCGGTGTAGCCCAGGAAAATGTCGTAAATGCGCACGACATCATTTTTCCTCAGGTCAGTGTCATCCACCAGGGGAGAGCCGACATAAAGCGGCAGATTAAAAGCAAAATGAAGGTCGTGATAGAGATTGGCCCCGGTAGCCACCATCCAGTCAATAAAGCCGGCTTCCAGCAACGGAACAATGGTGGAAGGGCCAAGGCCAGCCGGAGTAAGCGCTCCAGCCAGGCTCATGCCCACCGTGACATCATCAGCCAGCATTTTCTCGGTAAACAACCGGCAACCTTCCCTTAAGCGCGCGGCATTATAAGCCAAAAAAGCGTTTTCAATCAGCTCTTCCAGACTCTCCTGTCCAGTAATTTTTCGGGGGAGAATTCTGCGACCGGAAAGATACTTTGATTTATGAGGACATTTCTTCTTTCTCATCCAGTCAGGCAGGTCACTCAAGTCCTGCCTCATCCGGCGACATGGCTTCATTTTCTTCCTCCCGGTAATAAGGTTTTCTTTTGGCCTTGATTAAACTTTATTTAGCCAGTTGTGTCAATCTTATCCGGGCAAGACCCAGAACATAACTGGAAAGCTGTTTCCCGCTGAAGTTTTTGGCAGTTGAGCCATTTTTCGGGTATAATATTAACTGTACGCTAACGATACGTTAGTTTGTATATTACTCCTTGTGAACTCTCCATAATCTGTCTTTTACCATCCATTTTACAGTCCCCTTTCGTCCCTGTCAAATTTTCCACCTTTGCTGCTAAGGTACCCTGCTCTTAATT
>JAKPFT010000016.1 GCA_029551285.1 bacterium
GTTCAGGTTAGGAGAAGCCATGTCAATCTTGGCCCGCAATGTCCGGGAACCATCTGGAAACTCCCCGGCCCGCATCCTGCGAAAGAGCGCCAGATTTTCTTCAATACTCCTGTTACGGTACGGACTTTCTCGGCCTGGCTGCGTCAGCGTACCCCGGTATTCTCTCACCTCCTCGGCGTTGAGGTCGCAGACATAAGCCAGTCCAGCCTTAATGAGTTGCTCGGCATACTGGTACATCTGCTCAAAGTAGTCGGAAGCAAAGGTGAGTTTTTCCCATTCATAACCCAGCCAGGCCACATCTTCAATTATGGCTTGAACATACTCCGCCTCTTCCCTGGTAGGATTTGTATCGTCCATCCGCAGGTTGCACTTGCCTCCAAACTCCTGGGCGATGCCGAAATCAATGGAGATGGCTTTAGCGTGGCCGATATGGAGATAGCCGTTGGGTTCCGGTGGAAAACGGGTGTAAACCTTTCCACCAAAACGGCCACTGGCGACATCCTTCCTGACCGCTTCCCTGATAAAATCAACCGGCTGGCAGGTATGTTTCTCCATGGTTTTGCAGCACTTGAGCTACTCGGCTAACTTTTTAGTTTACCGCAGGCAGGAAGGAAAAGTCAAAACCGCAGGCTATGCTGAAATTTCAAGATAACCCTTAAATTGTCAACATGGAAACTTTGTAGCCACAGTACTGATACAACCCCATCCCTTCTTTCCCCAGAAGATTAATTACCTCTTTTCTTTTCATCCTAAGCGCTTCCCTGTCTCTATTTGCTGATAGCCTTTCCTGGAAAACTACCAAAGATTATTGCTTTTGGCATATAATTTTTCAGGGCGCAAACGGCACAGATTTTTTTCTGGAGAAAGGGGTGGAACTTCTAACCGCGCTGTTGCTGGCAGGCAATGCCTGGCTTATGAGCCGGCTCATTGAAAGTGAGTCTCCGGTAGCCAGTTTTCTCTCTTTTCTCCTTCTCTTTTACGGGCAGTTGATCGGCCTGCTTCTTTTTTTAGGCTGGTGTGGCGCCGTTAACCTTTTCTCCCTGACCCTTCTGGCTGGCCTGCTTTTCCTGTTTCTTCTGGTAAACCAGCCGCAGCTGAAACGGCAACCTTGCGTGGCGTGCTTCAGCCTTCATTTACCGACACCGATTATTCTCTGCCTTTCCCTGACCGTGGCGACCTACCTGGTGGTAGTCTGCTCCCAGGCAATCTATCACGGGCTGACCACCGATGCCCTTCTATACCATCTTCCCTTTGCCGCTCGCTGGTACCAGACCGGGAAAATTCTTCCCGTGCCCCTGGTTTTTTCTGATGTTGCCATGAGTTACTACCCAATCAACGGTAATGTAGTTTTTCTTGCCCATTTCCTTTTTCTGAAAAGTGATTTTCTCCTGCGCTTCAGCCAGTTGCCTTTCGCCCTGATTGCGGGCCTGGCTTTTTTTCTCCTGTTGCAGCAGGTGGGAATTTCCCCGGGTAAAAGTTTTGCTGGCGCCTGCCTTCTGCTTCTCTTCCGACCCATCCTGCGACAATCCATCATCGCCTTTGTGGATTTAATGGTGGTGGCTTTTTTTCTGAGCGCGGTTTATTACTTCAGCCAGCCAGG
>JAKPFT010000038.1 GCA_029551285.1 bacterium
AAACGTACTGCACTACATCACCGGGAATGTCACCATTCCTTCCGGTGTTACAGTTACCATTGAACCTGGCGCTGTTATCAAGTTGGACAGATACTTAGGCATTACAGTACAGGGCGGCGGGAATCTTATGGCCATTGGTACGAAATCCCAGCCTATTTATTTCACCTCAGCCAGGGATGACGCCAACGGAGGAGATACCAACGGCGATGGAAATCAAACAGTGCCAGCAGCTGGTGACTGGCGCTGGATATACATTGAAGGCCAGGCGGTATTTGAGCACTGCCGTTTCCGATACGGTGCCGGCACAGCCTCCGGGAGCTGGGACGGCACAGGTGTCATTCGCACCGCCGGCCCCGCATTACTCACCGTGAGCCGCTGTCTCATTCAGGAAGCGCTCTTTGACGGAATCCTTGTCTGGGGCGGCACAGCGAATATCTCCAACACGGTTCTGACCGGTATCGGCCGGGCTGTCTGCGCGCATAGCGGCACAGTCAATGTTACCAATTGCACTGTGGATGATAATCCAGTAGGTCTTTTATTGCACGGCGGTACGTTGAACGTGGCCAACACCATCGTGAGCAATTCCACGACAGCGGGTATCCTGCACGACGTCGGACCCGATACCATTACCGTGCGTTACTGCAACATCTGGAACCCGGCTGCTAACCTGGGCAACTACAGCGGTACAGCTGACCGCACCGGCACCAGCGGCAACATCTCCTCTGACCCTAAGTACAAAAGGCCAGAACACCAGAACTACCAGTTGAACTACAATTCTCCTTGCGTTGACTCAGCAGATAACACTGCTCCGGAGACAGATTTTGCAGGCATGGGCCGCTACGACGACCCGAGAACAGAAGATACTGGCGTACCGATGGCCGGCGGCGCCTGCGCGGATATGGGCGCGTACGAATTCATTGAAACAGCATTTTCAGATGTTGACCTGATTGTCCTGTATGTCACTGGTCCAACCTCTGCCATGGCCGGAGAGACTGTCCGGGTTTCCTGGGTTGTCGCTAACTTCGGGACAGGATATGCAGTGGGTCCCTGGCACGATACTGTGTTTTTATCCTGCCGGGGTTACGAGATGTTTGCTGCTGATGTCCTGGTCGGCCAGGGTGTGGCACTTGGTCCTGGAGAAACCTGTGAGTTCTCCGCCGATATTGTTGTCCCTGGCAGTGTCACCGGGCAGCATCAGTGGGTGGTGGCTACCAATTTCTATGGCGAAGTTTTTGAAGGAGCCAATGCTTCCAATAACGAAACAGGTTCTGCCGCTTCAGTTACTCTGGATGTGCCAGAGATTTTGGTTAGCGGTCCAGCCCTGGCAGGTCAGTTCACCGCGGCCGGTCAGTCACGCTGGTACCGGTTCACACCGGTTGCCGGGCAGGATATCCTGGTAAGTGTGGACCTGGCCGGAAGCGGCGCAACAGAACTGTACATTTCCAGGAACCGAATGCCCACTCGCCAGTCCTATGACATTCGCCAGAGGGAGAACAATAACCCGGATGTTACCGCGCTGGTTCCTGAGACAGCGGCTCAGACATACTATGTCATGGTCTATGCCAGAACCCTTCCCAGCGCGCCGAGCGGTTTCACGATTTCGGCTGTTTCACAAACATTCTCCCTGGACTCAATCAGTCCAACCAGCGCCGCCAACATCAACACCACCACTTTTACCCTGCAGGGACACCAGCTTACTTCTGGAATGACCTATGAACTGATTGAACCTGACGGCACAGCCCATACGGCTCAATCTGTACTGGTGGTTAACTCCTCCCTGGTCTGCGCCACGTTTAACCTCAATGGGCTGCCCGCAGGCCTCTATGATGTTCGGGTGACTGACGGGGGACAGAGCGTTACCCTGGAAGACGCGCTTACGGTTCAGGTGGCCAGCGCCGCACCCAGAAGCAACCGTGATGCCCTCCAGATTACCATGCAATGTCCGGAGTTCGTACGGCCAGGCCGGGAGGTGCGCGTTGTTATCAGTTACAGGAATACCGGCGAGGCTGACCTGACCCTGCCAATGATTACTGTCAAGGCAAGAAACGGCGGTACTCTGCGGTTCCTTCAGGGCATGGTGGCGCCGGAGGACCCGACACGACTGACATTTCTGGCTCCATGCGTCCAGCCCCGTGTGCCAACACTGCCACCCGGGGCAAGCGGGTCAGTCACCCTCTACTACACTGTCCCCCGGCAGGTTGGGACCTACCAGCTGGATGTCTACGCCGAAACTTTTGATAACCTGGAGTTTGCCAGCCATTCCATTGACTGGGACCTGGTCAGCTCCGCCATCCGTCCACCGGGCGTGAGCAATGAAGTCTGGGAGGTGGAAATGGCAGCCCAGCGAGCCAGATATGGAGAAACCTACGGCGCATTCTTTCAATCCCTGGCAGTCCAGATGGCGATGATGGACAAACCGACCGGTTGGCCGCAGATGGTTTTTGTTGAAGGAAGGTGGTTGTTCCCGATCAACTTGCTGGAAGACCCGACTGATATGGTAATGCGGCCGCAGATTGAACCCGAAAGCGGCAAGATGCAAGAAAAGACACTCTCTTCTCTGCTTGAGCAGGTCTTCCCTGGCACGAAGAAGATTTCTACCCCGGGTATCAAGAAAATTTATGTCGTCATTATCGGCGATAATCATTATAGTGCGCCGCGCTGGTCCAGTCTGGCAGGTTGCGTGCCTGATGCGAACAAAATCCGCGTGTTGATGACTAAAACATACGATCTGCCGGAAGAAGACCTCAAGTGTCTGACCGACGAAGTCGGCAATGACAAAGACAATCTTGACAGCAAGAAAGTTAAACAGGCCATTCACGACGCTCTGCAGAAGGCCGATGAGGATGACCTGGTGGTTGTCTACAACTCCAGCCACGGTGGGAAGGTGGAATATCATACTGGTACTTTCAACCCGAATCTTGCATACAACGACAGTTCTGAGATTTTTTATTCTGAACTGGACCAGGAATTTGCCTCATGCGCCGGACAGGTGCTATTTATTTCAGACAGTTGCTACTCCAACTATGTCGCCATGGGCATCACTGCCTCTAACACCGTAGCCGTAGGATCAGGCTGGGTACCAGTTCCAGATACCCCTACCGGAGGAGCATTCTCTATTATCCTTCTACAGGAAATCCAGGCAGACCCGCACGGCAATATTCTGGATGCGCTGGAGCGGGCAAAGAAAAGATGGCAGAAAATAGAAAATCCCTCTCAACTGCCTCCCTGGGACTACCATGATTCCCATATCAACACCCATGGAATTTCAGACATTAGTTTTGACACACCGGGAGGGAAGGATACCAAGGAACCGATAAGCAAAGACCTGATTTCTGAATCTTTGATGGAAGGACCGGTGCGCTACCGCGGTACCATGAAAGCTGTTATACCGGAAGACCCCAACATCAAGGTTACGGTCGGCTACGGAGATGAAGGGTTTGTTCCTTCCGCCGCGCCGCTGGTTTATACCATCCACTTTGAGAACAAGTCCACGGCCACCGCGCCAGCCCAGCGGGTTGTGGTGAGTGACCGGTTGAGTACCAAGTTGGACTGGTCCACCGTGCAGTTTCTGGATATGGCCTTTAATGATGCGCTGATGGCTGTGCCGGCCGGAGTGAAGCAGTACCGGACGACCACCAGCGTATCTTCTGATCCCAATCCGGTGGAAGTGCGGGTTGATTTTGACGATGACACCGGTATTCTTACCTGGATTATGCAATCCTTTGACCCGGCGACGAAAACCTTGCCGGAAGACCCTCTGGCTGGATTTCTGCCGCCCAATGACGATGAGCACCGCGGGGAGGGATGGGTTTCTTTCCTGGTCTGGCCGAAAACAACCCTGGTTTCCGGGGACGTTATTCTCAACCAGGCGACCATCTGGTTTGATGAGAACGACCCTATCAGCACCCCCACTGTCACCAATACCATTGATGACGGAAAACCTGCCAGCACAGTTCTACCCCTGGCTGCCGCCACCCACTGCAAGAACTTCACCGTAATCTGGCAGGGTGCAGATAGTCCTGGTGCCGGCATTGCTTTCTACGATATCTATGTTTCCACCGACGGTGGAATGTTCTTTCTCTGGCTGGGCGGAACGGCGGACACATCCGCCTCATTTACAGGCGCCAACGGACATACCTACGCGTTCTTCTGTCTGGCCCAGGACAACGTCGGCAACCGCGAGGAACTACCTCTGACTGCCGATACCTCCACCCTGGTGCTGACCGGGGACCTCAACAACGATGACGCCACCGATGTCGTGGATATCGTTCTCTGCCTGCGGATGGCGCTGGGTCTGTCGCCAGAAAGCAACCTGGCTGACATGAATCAGGATACACAGGTAAACATCCTGGATGTCATCCACATTTTGAGAGCCTCTCTGGACCTCTGAAGTCTAACGCGGGGGTGAACACGGGGATATGCCTAAACCGGCCATCCTTCTTGTTCACGGGTTCGCTGGGTCGCCTTATGAATACCAACCGATCATCCGGTACCTGAGACGTTGCGGGGTCAACACGTTCCACCAGTTTTCCTACCGCCAGAATCTCGGCACGGTACCGCTTAGCGCCATCGCTGCTTCCCTCCAGCACTATGCTGGTCTGCTGCCGAAAGAAAGGAATCTGGTAACAATCGGCCTGAGCCAGGGCGGGATTATCGCGGCTTACTGGCTGGAGTTTCTTGGCGGGAAAAAATACTGTCGTACCTGTATCACCGTGTGTTCCCCATTCCACGGGTCCTGGCTGAGTTATCTCCTGCCGTTGCCCGGGCTGGTTGATTTAAGGCCGGGAAGCAGTCTGCTTTCCTCATTACGGCAGGCCATGGCTACCAGCAGCGTCAGATATGTTGGCCTCTGGAACCCGTTTGACCTTTTCGTTTTTCCTGGCTGGAGTGGAAAATGCGCCGGCCAGCAATTTTCCCGGGCCGTACCGGCGCTGAGTCATCCTTTAACCTTCTGGATGCCCCTGACCATCAGGATAGTTTGTAAAGAACTGACCAGTCATTAGTGGTATACTTTCACCATACCAGGGGGAGGCGATGAAGAAGATCTTGATTGTTTACCACACCCTCGGCGGCAATACCGAGGCCGCTGCACTGGTGGCGGAAAAGGCGCTGAAAGATTTACCCGACACAGAAGTTCGGCGGAAAAAGGCCGGGGAAGCAACGCTGGAGGACCTTCTCTGGTGTGACGGGCTGATTGTCGGTTCCGGAGACTACTTCAGCTACATGGCCGGCGCCCTCAAGGACTTTTTTGACCGGACCTTTTACCCCTCCCGGGGCAAGGTTGAGGGTAAACCGTGTTTTGCCTTTCTCACCCATGGCGGTGGTGGCGCGGCTATTTCCAGCCTGGAGGCGATAGCCAGGAGTTTTAAGTTCAAGCGGCTGGTGGATCCGGTGCTGATTAAGGGTCGGCCTGATGCGGAAGCAGAAAAGCGCCTGGTAGAAGCGGTGAGAAAGTTTGCCGCCTTTGTGGCGGGAAGTTAACCAGCAAGACAGTTTTCTGGTTTTCCAGCTAACAGGCTATCCTGGTAGCTGGATACCTGCCTGCAGGGAAATAATGGTGCGACAGGAGAAGAAGCGGCGTCTGAGCATTATCGTCACCGGTCAGGTCCAGGGGGTAGGCTTTCGTCCCACGGTCTACCGCCTGGCAGTCAGGCACCGGCTCACCGGTTTTGTTTGTAACACCACCACTGGAGTTCTGATTGAAGTTCAGGGTCCCCTGGATGGGGTGAAAAACTTTCTGAAAGAGTTGGGAGCCGCACCCCCGCCCCGGGCTAAAATTCAGAAAATAACCACCAGAAGCCTTCCTGTGGAAAAAGAGGCTACCTTCCGCGTGGTAAAAAGCCGGAGAAGCCAGGAGAAAAACCTGGAAATTCCGCCGGACATTGCTACCTGCCAGCAGTGCCTGGCTGAACTTTTAAGTCCTTCAAACAGAAGATACTTACACCCATTTATCAACTGCACAAATTGTGGCCCGAGATACACCATTATCAGAGAAGTTCCCTATGACCGGGCAAATACCACCATGACAAAATTTTCCATGTGTAAAACCTGTGGAAAAGAGTATGAAAACCCTGTGGACAGACGGTTTCATGCCCAGCCGAACTGCTGCCCTGAGTGTGGTCCGGTCTTAACCCTGGTCAGCCGTTCAGGAAAGTGCCATGGTGGTCCGCCGGAAAAGGTGCTTTCGGTGGCTGCTTCCCTGCTGAAAGAAGGGAAGATTTTAGCCGTTAAAGGCCTGGGCGGTTTTCATTTAGCCGTAGCCGCCGCCAGCGGCCCCGGTGTTTCCCTGTTGAGGAAGAGAAAGCACCGGGAAGAAAAGCCCCTGGCTTTGATGGCTCCAGATGTGGAAGTAATCCGGCGTTTCTGCTATGTCTCACCGGGAGAACAGGCGCTTCTTTGTTCCTGGCGCGCGCCGATTGTCTTGCTGAGGAAAAAAGAGAACTGCTCTCTTCCTGAAGAGCTGGCTCCGGGAAACAACTGTCTTGGTTTCATGCTGCCTTATACACCGGTCCACCATCTTCTTTTTCATTATGGCTGCCCGGAAGTACTGGTGATGACCAGCGGAAATTTTTCTGAGGAACCGATTATTTATCACGACGAACAGGCGCTAAGGGAGTTAAAAGAGGTAGCAGACTTTTTTCTGTTTCACAACCGTCCGATTCATGTTGGCTGTGACGACTCTGTGGTCTGGGTCCACCCGGTTTCCGGGACCACGGTTTTTTTCCGGCGCAGCCGGGGTTATGCGCCTGAAGGCCTGCGGTTGCCCTTTTCTGCCAGCCAGCCGGTCCTGGGTTGTGGTGGTCAGGGAAAGAATACCTTCACCCTGTTAACCGGCCGGAAGGCCGTGGTCAGCCAGCATGTGGGCGAGCTGGAAAACATGGCCACTTACAAATTTTACACCGGACTGATCAGCCATCTGGAAAAACTTACCGGTATCTTTCCGCGGGTAATCGCTTATGACTTACATCCGGGGTATATGGCCACCACCTATGCCCGGGAAAGAATGACCAGGGAAGGCCTGCCCGGTGTGGGCGTGCAGCATCACCACAGCCACATTGCGGCCTGTCTGGCAGAAAACGGTGTGGCTAACCGGAGAGTGATTGGCATAGCCTGTGACGGTACCGGCTGGGGCGATGATGGCACTCTCTGGGGCGGTGAGTTTTTGCTGGCTGATTATGCCGGATATGAGCGGCTGGCGCATCTTTTGCCGGTGGCGTTACCTGGCGGGGAAAAGGCCATCAGGCAGCCCTGGAGAATGGCCGCGGTTTATCTGAAAGAAAGTTTTGACCAGGACATCTTCCAGTTGAAAATTCCTCTGGTGAGAAGGATTAACCGGAAAAACTGGAGGCTTCTGGAAACGGCTATCCAGGAAAAAATCAACGCGCCCCTATCTTCCAGCCTGGGCCGTCTGTTTGACGGAGTTGCCTGCCTGGTGACTGGCCGGGAATTTTCCAGTTACGAAGGCCAGCCAGCCATGGAACTGGAAGCCCTGGCCGGAAAAGTGGCCAGGCCTCACTATCCGTTCACCCTGAGGGAAAACTCCGGGAAACTGGTGCTTGACTGGCGGCCACTGGTGCGCTCGCTGGTGGAGGAACTGTCATCTTCGGTTTCACCGGAAGTGGTGGCTGGTCGTTTCCACGAGACGGTAGCCTGGATGATTCTGGTTACCTGCCAGGCTTTGCGGGAAAAAACCGGGCTGGCTGAGGTGGCTTTAAGCGGCGGCTGCTTCCAGAACCGGCTGCTTCTTCTCCGGAGCGAACAACTCCTGGGAGAGTCTGGCTTCACGGTTTATACCCACCACCTTTTCCCGCCCAACGATGGCGGTATTTCTCTCGGCCAGGCAGTGGTAGCGGCCTTTCAGCAGCGCCGGAGAAGGACTTAACTCAGCCAATTTTTTCCGTAGCCTGAAGCACCAGCGTTACCGTCCGGCGGACTGGCCCCATCCGGGAAAGGGCGTATTTTTTTAGCCAGTGCTCCGGGACAAGACCGCGGTGGCACCTGACCCAGTCCTGAAGGAGTTTTTCTCCCTGTTTCAGGTTTTCCTTCAGGGCCTGGCGCTGCTGCCTCAGGGAAAATGGGTTGAGACGCTCAACTTCGCCGTTCAGACAGGCCAGGTGAAGGAGGTTCTGGCTTTGCTGAAAGATGGTTTCCCGCCAGGACTGAAGTTTTTCCGCGGCCTGCCGGCAGGCCGCAAAATGGCTGGTCGGCAGGCCTTTTTTCTGGCAGTGGTTCAAGAAAGCGCTGACCCAGCCTGAGACATCTTCCGGAACATAACCATCCCAGGCAATCTTGCCACTTAAGACCAGGGTATCCAGGCTGACTTCCAGGCTTTCACAGGGACTGACAAAGGTGTTGTAGCGGCTCCAGCCGGTGGCAATGGCTCCCACCATCTTCATCTTTCTTGCCTGCTGGACCCAGGCGCTCATGTTGGCTAACCTTACCTGGATGCTGGCGTGGTCAACGTAAGGACCATCGGCTCCTTTGAAGGCGGAAGCGGCCCAGAGCCGGCCGCCAGCCGCAGCGAATTTTTCCAATGTCTCATGGGGGAGGCGGTGGAAAGGGTCAGCAGCGTAATTCCAGCACATCAAGTCAGCCTGCCGGACCAGCCGGCTCAGTTCTGACACGGACCAGCTCCTGACCATATCGTCCCAGATAATCGGTCTGATGCCCTGCTGATGAAGAAACTGGAAAAGCGGTTCTAAGTGCTCCAGGTACAGGTCTGCCTTACCGGAAGCAGCAACACGCCTTCGGCATTCCGAGCAGGAACCGAGGCTGCCAACTTCGTCCGCGCCAAGATGAAAATACTTCAGCGGCGGGTGAAGAGCCAGGATATCCTGAACCAGGTGCAGGATAACTTCCCTGCTGCGGGCCCGGCAAGGACAGAGGTCACTGACACAGCCGGAAATTTCCTGAAGGTTGCGGAAAACTTTCCGGGAAAGGACATTTTCCAGGTGGCCGAAGGACTGGACCAGCGGTATCACTTCTATCTGCAAGTCCTGCGCCTGCCTCAGAAACAGTTCCACAGTCTTCCGACTGTAAGCCGTTTTGCCTCTCAAAAATGGATACCTCTGCCAGGGGAAGGTGTCTTCCCACTCCACCAGAAGGCAGTTAAGACCGGCTTCCGCCAGTAAAAGCGGTAGCTGGAGCAGTCTTTTCGGGGTAGGCGGCAGTCCTTTCAGATCAAGATGGATACCTCGTAACGGCAGGGCCGGTTTTTCCCGGTCAAAAAATCTCTTATCCATAGCTGGTTACCTCTTCAGAACAGAGTTAACTGCTCTTCCTGGGCCTCTTTCTTTTCTTCTCGTTTCATCGGCCTGACTTTTTTCACGGCAGAACCTGAAGAAGCCTTTTCTTCTTCTGGTGGCCTGATTTTTTCGGCCACCGGTAGCGGTGCAGACTGGTCTGGTTTTGTCTTTTCCGCGGTCTCCTTAATCCGGAGAGAACTGATCAGAGAAACAAGGGCTAAAACCCAGCAGCCAAGAAAGATGGTCCGGTAAGCCGCCGCCGGATAGATGATGATACCGCTGGTGACCGCTTTTCTTGGCACATAAAGGTCTAAGACCCAGCCGGAAAGATTCATCAAAACCGCGATGGAAAGGTAACAGATGCCGTTGAGAAAGCCCACTGCTGTGCCAACCGCTTCCGCGGGATTTAACTCCCTCACCGAAGTGCTGAAAACCACTGAGGTTCCGGAGGAAAGGCCTAAAAGAAGGTAGGGCAGAAGAAAGAGTTTTTCCAGGGGACGACCGGCGACGCCCAGTAGCAGAAGAGACACGGCTGCCAGGCTGATGACCGTGGCGGCCACCATAATCGGTTTTCTCCGGTTAAGAGCCCTGGTTCCGAAACCAGCCAGCAAAGAAGCGGTCATAGAGAGAGCGATCATGCCACAGGTGAAACTGCTGGCCGCCAGGGAGCTGAAGCCACTGAAGTCCTGGAGAAACTTGCGACCTAACATCGCCTGAATCAGAAAGTAGATGGAAAAGTTAATAACGGCTGAGATGATCACCGGAAAGGACTGACGGTTGGTATAAACCTGCCACATTCTCTCCGCGGAAAAAGAGCTACTTTTTTCTGGCTGGAAACCAACCTTCCAGCGGACCGTCAGGGTTGCCCCGACCAGAAAAAGACTGGCTACTGCGGAAATCCAGAAAAAAGCCGCCCGCCAGCCGATGGCGGAAACCATCCTTTCCAGAGGCAGTGTGCCAAAAAGCCCTCCGGAATAACCTAAGAAAAGAGCCACGCCCAGCATGGCCGGAAAATCGCGACTGGAAAAAAGTTCGTGCAGGGCTTTGAAGAGGCAGACATAAATCAAACTGGCGCCAAAACCCACCAGTGCCCGGGAAGCAAAAAGGGTACCGGTTTCCGGGGCTCCGGCGAAGGCAAAAGATCCGGCCGTGAGCAAACCTGCGCCCACCAGCAGGACCTTCAAAGCGCCAAGAGCATCAGCCAGCAGCCCGGCAAAAAACTGCATGAAGCCGTAGATGTAAAGGCAGATTGTCCCTAAACTGGCCACCCCGCTGGCCGAAAGAACGAAAGTTTCCTGGATTTCGTTAAAGATTGTCCCCGGTACCGCGATCCGGTGGAAGTATGAAAAGAAGTAAAGGCTGCACATCAAGCCAAACAGCAGTATCCGGGTGGAGTTAGTCAGTTTCTTCATCTTTTCGCTCCAGCTGTGTCAGGGCCTGCGTCAGGTCAAGCGAAAACCTTTCCAGCGGCTGGAAAAACTCCTGACAGACCGGCAGGGAGTTTTTCATCACCTGGAAAGAGGTCAACAGCCTGGCGTCAAAGACGATAAAAAAGCCCCGGTCAGTTTTCTTCCGGATTAAACGGCCGAAAGCCTGCCGCAAGGCAATCGTGGCCAGGGGCAGCAGATACGCCTGCCAGGCATCCTTTCCCTTCCGGAAAAGGTCCTGGCGCCGGCCAGCAATCACCGGCTCGTCCGGGCTGGCGAAAGGCAGTTTCTCCAGGATGACGCCGGTCAACCCGGAGATATCCACGCCTTCCCGGAAGCTCTTTGTTCCGAAAAGAACCGTGGCCTCCTGGCTCTGGCTGAGCATCTCCGCCAGATGTTTCCTGCTGCCATCTATGCCCTGGCAGAGGAGCATTATCTTCTCACTTTCCAGTTTCTCCTTCAAGTCAGCGTAAAGATGCTGCATCCTTTCACGGGAGTTGAACAGCACCAGGATTTTTCCCCGGGTGACGCTGGCCGCGGTAAAAATTCCCTCCCGAAGCGCTGCCAGAAACTCGGCGGGTTGCTCGTGGGAGAAACCAGGGAAGTCCTCCGGCACGGCCAGCAGGACACTCCGGCGATAGTTAAAAGGAGAACCCAGAACCCTGGTGAGAATTTTTTCTTCAGGGAAACTGTCCAGCCCCAGTCGCTGGAGAAGAAAACTGAAATCTCCAGCCACCGTCAGGGTGGCGGAAGTGAAGACAATGCTTTCTCTCTCCCGGTAGAAGGCCTGGAGCAGTTTCCCTGGTTCCAGAGGTGCGGCTTTCATCTGCCAGTAAGTCTTTCCTTCTTTCCCTGCCTCAGTCTCCAGATAGAAGACATAGCCTGGCTTTTCTTCGCTGAACAGAAACTCCATCTCCTCCCGGATTTTTCCCCACCTTTCACTCAGTCCGGTAAGATGGAGGAACGCTTCTCCCATGGAATCGCTTTTGAGGGAGACGGCTTTTAAAGAGTTTTTTAAGCTCTGCAGAATTTTTTCTACCTGTCGCCAGACCAGCAGAAAGTTTTCCGCGGAAACTTTTACCTGCGGCCAGGCCGGGCAGGCCACCAGGTCTTTCCACAAAAGAGATTTCTTTTCCGGGACCAGGGAAAGAAGGCCGGTGGTGAGGACTGCCAGCAACTGCTGCAGGCCGGTTATCTTCTCGGCCAGTTTTTCCCGCGCCGGCTGCCAGCTTTGTTCCGGCAAAAGGTTGACCTTCCTCAGCGCCTGCCAGAAAGGCCGCATCCGGTTGTACCGGTGGCGTTCGTCCAGCCAGAATAAAGTTCTTTCCAGCAGAAGGGAGGAAACTTCCCGGGAGAAGACTTCCGTGGCGACATCTTCCACATTATGGGCTTCGTCTAAGATCAGTTCGGTAAAGTCAGGAAACCAGAGCGGACCGCTGAAAATCAGGGCGTGGTTGGTCAGGATGAGGTCAGCCTGGTGGGCCTTCTGCTTCATCCGCTGGTAAAAACACATCTTTTGCCAGGGGCACTTTCGGAGAAGACAGCCTTCTTCTTCGCTGCGCAGTTGCTCAATAATTTCCCTTAGCCCGGGCACCCGACTCAGGTACCAGCTGCTCACTTCTTCCAGGAGGCCGGTTTCAGTCTGCTTTATCCAGGATGTTAGGTAGGCCAGGCCGCGCTTATCTTCCGGGAAAAGGGGCAACTCAGACCTCAGCAAAGCATCCCACCTGCGCCAGCAGAGGTAGTTTTCCCGGCCTTTAACCAGGGCCGCGGTGAAACTTCCGGGAAGGCATTTCTGGAGAAACGGGATTTCCTTGTACCAGAGTTGGTCCTGGAGATTCTTGGTGTTGGTGGAGACAACTGCTTTCCGGCTATTTTTTCTGGCGTGATAGACGGCTGGCAGAAGGTAGGCTAAAGACTTTCCCGTGCCGGTCCCGGCTTCTATGAGGAGGTATTTCCTTTCCCGAAAAGCCTGCTGCACCAGGTCAGCCATTTCTTTCTGCTGCGGTCTCAGTTCATACTCTGGCCAGTGCTGCGAAAGGAGTCCGCCTGGTTCAAACAGAGAAGAAAAATCCGGCAGAAGCAGTGGGCTGCTTTCTTTTATTTTTTCGGAAACTTCAGCCGCACCTGCTGGTTGTTTCTGCTGCCGGAGATACTCAGCCAGCCTGGCAAAAATCTCCTCCAGTGGCCAGTCAAGGCCGCTCAGCAACTGCCGGATTTCTTCAATCCGCTCAGCGTCTTCCGGCTTGAGATTATCCAGGAGGCGGCACCAGAGGTGGTAGGTGTTTTCACAGTCGCTGAAGGCACGGTGAATTTGCTGGGCCTGGTAGCCAAACCTGGTAAGCAGCCCGGCTAAGGAGTAATGACCCAGGCAGGGATAAAGAAGACAGGCCAGTTCGCAGGTGTCATAGACTGGATTGGCCAGGGTCAGTCCGTGAGACTGAAGAAAACTTAAGTCAAAGGAGATGTTGTGGCCTACGATGGGGAATCCGTCAACAAATTCCCGCAGTTGCGGCTTAATTTCCTCCCATGGTTGGCCTTCCTTCTCCAGCCGTTCCCGGGTAATGCCGGTAAGCCTCTGGATGGCCAGGGGAAGACCAATACTGGACTGGACTAAACTTTGCCACCTGTCTCTTGCCTGATTGTTGGAGACCTTCAGACAACCAACTTCAATAATTCTGTCCCGCCGCGGGTCCCGGCCGGTCGTTTCCACATCCAGGAAAACCAGCGTTTGGCCGCTGTTGATGACACTGGAAGCCGACATGTTTTTAGTGTAACATGGAAGAGCGGGAGTTGATACTGAAGTGGCACTGGAAAGCGTAGTCATCTGAAGATAAAGAACTTGCAAGGACGGGCCTGATGTGCTTGGCGGTACCGATGAAACTGGTGGAAAAAAAGGGTGAAGAAGGGGTGGTAGAATTAGCCGGTGTCAGAAGGAAGATCCGCCTTGACCTGGTGGATAATGTCCGGGTCGGTGATTACCTTATTGTTCACGCCGGTTTTGCCATTGAAAAACTCAACCTGAAAGAGGCAAAGAAGACCCTGAAACTCTTTCAGGAGATACCGGCGCCTGGCCAGAAGTAAGACCGTTTGTTGCCTACCAGTCAATCCGCAGCACTTCCCAGACTCTCTTAACCTGAAGGGAAAGACTGGCCGTTCCCCCGGCAAAACTGAAAGGCAGCGTCCTTTTCCCCTGGCTCACCCGGACAGGCCTGCGGCCATCCCGGAAGAGTTTCAACGAGACCTTTCTTGGCGGCACCGGTCCCACGGTTCTGGCCCAGACAGGAGCAGTGACCCCAAAGATTTCTTCGCCGGCATGGTTAACCAGGAAGACCCACCAGGTATTCTCCTTTTCCCGGAGAAGTACCTCAATGTTTCCACCGATAGCCTCAGCCCTTACCCGGAAGGTTACCGGAAGCCGCTGGAGCAGTCCCTTCATCCACAGAAGTTGCTGCCAGTTGCCATGACGGTAGTAGTCGCTGAAGATAGGCACGGCCAGATGCCAGATTTCTCCCCGGCCAGCCAGATAACGGGTCAGCACCGGATAGGGCGAAGGCTGAAGACAGGCCGGACCGATGCCCCAGCCGTACCGCTGGCCAGCTCTGGCTTCAAAGGCCGGAATGGCTGGCAGGACGGTTTCGGCTCCGGCCAGTTTCAACCGATTGCATTTCCCCCGCACCAGCACCGGTAACCCCTGCTGGTCTTCTGGCCAGGCCGGCAGGTAGAGGTGGTCCTGCCAGAGTTCTTCTTCCACCAGCAGGCCAGCCCACTCAGTTGTCTGACCGTCAATCCGGGGAAGACAGCCTGCACTCAGGAGACACCCCCCATTTTCCACAAACTCCTGCAGAAGGCTGGCCGTGGTTTCCTTCAAGGAGGTCAACTCCGGTAGAATAACCAGCCCGGCTTTGTCCAGGTGGTCTTTCAGAAAAGATTCCGCGACCACCGCGGTATTCACACCTGCCTCCAGCAGCAGCCGGTGGCTGCCGCCGATGAGGGACCAGACCCGTTCTCGTCCCTGGACGGTGGCAAAGTAGCGGTAATCATCTCCATAAGCCACTTCTGGGGTATGCAGAATCAAGACATCCGGCTTGGGCTCACTACCATTTTCCGGCGCAGCCTGGCTGAACTGCCGCTTCACCTTTTTGATAAACTTCAGCGCGACCAGGGTTTGCCGGTCAAGACAGCCTTCTGGTCGCAACCGGTCACCAAGATAAAGCCTGGCGCCATGGCTCCAGACCGTGGCAGCAGCCTGTTCCATCCGGGTTAATGGCGCCAGACTCCAGTCTCCCCAGCCCTGGTTGAAGATGGTCGGCATAATATCGGCTGGCCGGTCAGCCGTTACCGCATAAGCCGCATTGGTAGCCAGTTGCAGGGATTGCGGTCCTGGCGTGGGCGGGTCAAGGGTTAACACTGTGACAGCAGGTGGCATCGGCTCCGGATAGGGAAGGCTGCCGATCTGATTAAAGCCCACCAGGCTGCCGGGCAACCTTGCCTGGATGAACTCAGAGATACGTTGAAGAAGAGCGATGCCCCGGTCATGACGCCAGCGGCCAAACAGGGGAAATAAGGCCGAGTTTTCCTTTTCGGGAATTTCCTGCCCGAATTCTTTCTGGAAGGCTTGCCGGCACCACAGGCAACGGCAGGCAGCCAGGGCGCTCATCGTGTCAAAAAAGAAACCGTCTGGCCGGTAAAAATTGATCAGTTCCTCAATCTGCGGCAGCATCAACTCCTCTGTGTAAGGGCTAAACGGGCAGACCTGAAGAAAAACATTGGAATCCTCAGCAATTACGGGTGTTCCCTCCCAGTGCCGCTGCCACTCTATGTGTTTCCGGCCAGCCTGACCGTCAAGGCCGAAACTTACGTAAGCCAGAACCTTGAGGCCGGTTTTTCGGCAGGCAGTCACCACCCCGCCAAACAGGTCCCCTTTCAACCGCGGATGGACGGTGCCGACCCTGGTGGGATAGTAAGCGTAGCCAAAGTGACACTTGGCAAAGCAAATAATTTCTTCCACGCCAGCAGCCTTCAGGGCTCTGGCCATTCCCTTGAAATCAGCACAGGTGTTCACCGGTACGTACCCGGGCGTATGCAAATCAAAGTGCCACGCCAGCCTGACCATTGTTTCCCCCTTTTTTCAGCGCAGGCTCTGTCAAAGACTTCAGGTTGTTTTTCAGTCTTTTCTTATTTGTGTCTATCAATGGTTTTGTAACTCCTTATTTCCGCGCCTTCCCGACACTGTCAAAAAATGAAGGGAATAACTGGCGAACTAACTGCGAAGGCACAGTTACAAGACAAGACGAAAAGCGCACGCGTTCGGTAAGCGGCCCGGAAAAGTTCAACCGGGACGCAATACCTTACTCGGCGGTGTATGAATTCGCCACCTGGCGAATGAGTTCGCCGAGCAACCGATTTCGGCGTAGTTCTTGTCTGTGCCGGAGCAGCTTGAGTGAGCCAGTTTGTTCCCTTCCTTTTCATCCTTACTTTCTTTCCTTTTTTGACACTACCCCTGCGCTGCCCTTGCTCTGGAAAAACTTCTTTTTATCTTCTCTCCCCCGAGCAGATGAGCAGAAAGGATAAAGACGGGGGGAAACCACCGCCCCGGCTCTACTCACGACAGCGCGGCGGGGTGGTGGTTAGCACCACCTGTCTTAGTCTTTCCATAAAGTAGCGGTACTGCTCAAAACTGATATTGGAAAGCGGAAAGTGGTCAGGTCCGGGGATGTACCGACCTTTCTGAATGTGACGCGCTGCCTTCTCCATTTCTTTTTCCACAGCGTCCTGACCCTGAGCCATGGTATTTTTCTCCAGCCCGCCGATAATGCCCACTTCCGGATAATGCTGCCTTACCCGGTCCAGGTCATTGCCTGCGCCCACTTCGTAAGGATAAAGTGCCGTCACCCCGCTTTCCAGCATCAAACCGGTGAGTTCTTCAATGAAACCGTCAGAATCCACCAGAATAATTTTTATACCATGGCTTTTGGCAAAGGCAGCGATTTTCTCGTACTGGGGCTTGAGGAATTCCCGGAAGGTACCAGGCGAGACCAGGCTTCCGTTCCTGGAAGCCATATCCTCCCAGCATTCAATCAGGTCAAACTCCACCTCTTTTACCATCCGGCTCCAGACAGCGATAGCCATCTCCGTGTAGGTTTCCAGAATATCCCGGACTAATCCAGGGTCATCGTAAAAGGCGTAACAGAGATTTTCATCGCCCAGCAGGGTCCGGGGAAAACCGTAAACTCCACCGTGGGTCAACTGTAACGGATAATCCCGCTGCCGGTACTGGGCGACCAGCTGCGGCCAGTTTTCCGGAAACCTTCCCGGGTCTTCCGGAGAAAGATAAGCTGCCTTAATCCTTTCCCAGTCTTTCCGGTTCTGCACCGGATAGCGGAGCACCCGCTGGTGATAATCTCCGGTTTTTTCCTGCCGAACAACTGCGCCGTGGGCTTCCTGCCGGATAGTATAGGCTTCATTTTCCTCCAGCACCACCGGCGCCGCTAGACCGGAAAGACTTAAATTAACCGGCGTGGTCTGCCAGCCCCGGTAAGCGCCTTCAAAGCCGATCAGTCGGTCAATGCAACTGGAAAGACCTGGATTTTCCTTTTCCCAGGAAGGCAGAACCGCATTGGTCGTGCCAAAAACCTTGATAAACGGCACCCGGTCAACCTTTTCGCCGATAAGTACCCGCACGAAACGTTCCCGGGTGGTCATGGAAGGGAAAATTTTGCGGAAATCAGCGTTGCCGTTTGGGGCTGGCTTTCTCCGCTGCTTCCCATAGGCCCCGGCCAACCTGCTGAGCTTCCCGGCAAGCATCTGTTAGCCGCTTCTCATACTTGACGTTAGGCGGCCGCACCAGCACCTGGCCGTAACCTTCTCGCAGCAGCAGTTCATTGAACATTTCGGCCCCGTCTTTATCCAGCCAGAGGTAAACTAAGAGAAAACCTTTGCTGTCCCGCCTCTTCTGGTCAAATTCAAGGTAAACCTTCTGCGCCGGCGTAAGTTTTTGAACAGCGAAAATCTTGGCTTTCTGAGCCGCTTCCGGGTTGTAAATGTAAGCGGGGTCCACGGTTTTTTTCATCTGCTCCTGGGGCAGGTTCACACCAATCAGCCTGGCATAGACTACCGCGCCGGCATACTCCACTTTGAAGACATCACCGGCAATGACCCGGCGCACCCGACTTTCCACCAGGTTATTGGCCTGACCAGAGCCAGCCAGAAGTGTAAAGCAAACAACCAGCCCGAGAAAGAGACTTTTCTTCATCCTCTCAGAGTTTACCCTCCGTTAAAGCACCGGTCAAGTGTTTTCCAGGCCCGTCCTTGCAGGTTTAGTCCTCGCCGATAGTTAGGTCGGAGAAGAACCAGGCAGTAGGGTTCTGCGGGGAAAAGTGCTGGGGATGAACATTTTTCAGAAGAGGTTCTTTCCCGGAGGCACCGTTTCCCAGGATGAGGTACTGCGGTGGACCCTGATACTTCTCCGTGCGTTTGACTTCCCAGTCCTTCACCCAGGCTTTGCCGTCAGCACTGCCGTAAAATTCTATCACAGCAGGTTTAAGCGAGATTTTCACCCAGTTAGCCCTGTAAGGGAACCAGCCAGGCAGAGCGTTTTTAGACACAGGACTGCCCCACCTTGACCCGGCACCGGAAAGCCGGTAGAAAAACTTGCCCCTTCCTGTGCCGGGCGTCGCCTGGGCATACTCGCCGTTAGGCCAGTAGAGGAAAAGACTGCCGCCCCACTCATCACTGCAGCCGGTAGGCGCGCGCAGAATCTGACACTGGACAGAAACATTATCCTGATTTAACTCGCGTCGGACGTGGGAGAAACCGTAGTGGTTGCCCCAGACGCATAACCGGCCGTCAAGGATGTCAGCGCCAGCACTACCCTGGTGGGCATCTTTCGTCCAGGCAGAACTCAACACTGGCCCGGTAAAGCTGTCACTAAACTCCTTAATTACGCGGCCAGGGCCGGGCAGCTCTTTCCCAACAGGCTGGTTGAGGGCCGGGTCAACGTACTGGTCTGGTGGAGCCAGCACGATCAGTTTCAGGTCGTGCCGGTCAAGGTTTAAGACGATGGTTTCTGTCCCGGCTTTTTTCTCCAGAGTTAATTTTTCTCCGGTTTCCGCATTGGTGACCGAAAGTTTTCTCGGGTCCAGGCGCAGTTTCTTCCAGTTCGGGACTGCCCGGACAGGGGCTTGCTTCTCCCCGGTGTTGCCCAGCACCAGAAGCAGCGCCTCAGGCCGGCGGTAGAAACTAACTTTTACTTCCGATGGTTCTACTTTAACCCAGTCAGCACTTTTCCAGTAGCCGACAAATTCCACTTCTTTTTCCCAGACCCGGAAACTGTTGCGGGCGTGACGGAGTCTGGCTACCACCCGGGTATCCCGCGAACCAAAACTGCCCACGTCGTGGTCGTGGAGAAACGCCAGCATCATTATACTTCTGGTGTCCCGGGAAAAAGCCGGTGCGTCCCTCTGGGGTGAGGACATGCCGACCATAGGTATCTGACCAAAAGCCATCGCTGGATTGAAGGCCGCGTAACGTTCCAGGGAGCCGTAAAATCCGAGGTTGTCCCTGTCCCGGAAGGGGTTGTAGTAGCCGTGCTCGCAGGGTGCCCAGCAGCCGATAAAGCCGTAGGCTGGCATGTAGTGGGCATGGACGTGCTGGGAGTCCCAGAGGATGTTGGGTCTCTGGTGAACGAAATTGACATAGGCGGCCCGTTTCCATCTTTCCCGGTAAATCCAGAGACCGGAAGAGGCGATTGGCGTGCCGTCTTCCCTGCGGTAGCCCAGCCCTAATTCTTCGTCATAAATCACCCGGGGATAACCGCAGTCGTCATAAAAACCGCATAACGCCGTATGCTGGAGCGCCAGGTCATAGGCATAGGTTATAAAATCCACGTAGCTGGGCACGGTCCTGGCGCTCATGATGATGTAAAGTTCCTGGTTGTCTCCATAAAACCTGTTGCTCCATTCCCAGGAGCGGACTTCAGTTGCGGCCTGCCAGGTTTCCCTGTTAATCCCCCATTCTGTCCGGAAAACCCTGGTTTCCGGAAAACCTTTTGGCACTGTTCCCCAGAAGTGGTAACCACCGACAAACTTAGTGCCAGAGGCCATGTCCTTCTCTATCTTTTCTTTGCTTTTTTGCAGCTGTTCCGGCGTTGTCCCGGGATGGATGAAGTGGGTCCCACCAGCCAGGGTGTAACCGGAACCGGCATAGGCGCTGAGGTCTACCGGGCAGGGAGCATCTTTCACATCTCCGCCGTTCTGATACGCCCGCCAGTTTTCCGGAAGTTCTTTGGTCGGGCCGGCCTGGAAGGAAAATTCTAAACTACGCGGTTCCTTCAGTTCTGTTTCCTCGTTGACCAGGTTCAAACACAGGGTCAGGGTTTCTCCCTGGCGGTAGGCTTCCACCGCAGGCCGGTTAAAGCCGTGAATCCAGCCCCGGTCGTTATCAGCCGCGTAGCAGAAGCAGGTTTCATAATCCCCTACCCAGAACAACCCGTTAAAGTTCACCGACATTCCACCGGACTGCTGATGGTCCAGCCCGTTGAAGACCAGCCCCTCCTGCTGGGGAAGCACATCGTAAGAAAAACCCTGGGTGGCATCGTCCTGGTAGAAATAGGCGGCACGTTCGGCCCGGCCGGATGGGCCAGCCAGCCAGGGCATCCCGTCAGAGGAGAAAAAGCGGCACCAGCGGCTGTCCAGCGGAACCCTTACCTGGAGACGAGCCACCTTCACGCTATGGCCGGCGGGACCATAACTCAGGGTGTACTTCACCAAACCGTCATATTCTGTGGTCGCAGTTAAATCTATCACTAAGTCACCCAGCTTCAACCTGGCCTGGCCGGTGACTTCTCCTTTCTTCTCCCTGGTGAAGAGAAACGGTTTTTCCACGGTGGCGGAAAGTTTCTTGCCATCCACCTCACCGACCAGTTCTGTCTTACCTTTCAGCCAGGGCTTGCCCTGGGAAATGACGCTTTCCAGCAAACCGGTCGGCGCAAATACATACTGTCTTCCCCACAGGGAGAGGCTTCGGCCCTGAACCTTCAGCGGCTGGTAACCGCTGGGCACCGGCTCGCCCACTCCGGCAGGATTCTTCATCCAGGCAAAAACTTTCTTTTCAAACCAGTCTTCTGTCTGACCCAGCACTTTTCCGGCAGGGTCAAGCAGGGTCACCCGGACAGTATAAGTACCTTCTGGCAACGACGCTGTTGATCGCCGCCACACGGTGCGGCTGACACCAAGAGAATCCACCTTTTCTTTGAAAACCAGTTGTTTTTTCTCACCCTCTCCGGAAAAGACCTGAATCTCTGCCGTCAGGCTGGTACTGTCCGGAATCTGGTGTTCCCACCTGGCAAAAGCAGGGTCAAGGCTGACTGTCAGCCGGTCCAGGGAAGGCAAATATCTCATCTCCGCCGGTTCTTCGCTGTGGAAAAAAACATCGTCCAGGTAGAGTGGCCCGCGCTGGCCGCCCCTGAGGTCAAAATGCACATTAGTCCAGACCACACCTTCCGGCATGGTAATCATTACCGCGTAGCGCTGCCACTGTTCGGTCACCGGGAAAGAGTACCGGTTCTTAAAATCTTTGGGCAGTTTGAGGTTGTCCCCGTAAAGGTGGAAAGCAATCTCAAAATTGGCCTCTTTCCCCCGGGCGTAGCCGCCCACCAGATACCTTTTTCCAGGCCAGACGCCCTGAGCCCAGGCCTGGCCGACCGCCTGCATCACCCCTATCCAGCCCCGGCCTTCGGTCTCTAACTTCAGGCAGACGTTTCCGGAATGAGCCTGTTGCCGGTCGTAAACGACGGTAAGCAGGCCCCCTTTGGTGCCGTAGGTGTACTGCCGCCAGTTGCCAATGACGGTGGCTGAGGAGTTTTCAAAGCCGGTGTTGACTAAAAGGTTGTCTCCGGCCAGAAGCCATCCAGCCAGAAAAAGAGTTGCCAGAAAAACCGCTTTGTTTTTCATTTTCCCCCTTTTTTACTGTTTTGCCCGGTTTTTATGCTGGCCGGGGCAGAGTTAAGAACCGGGTGACAGCCTGGGATAACTGCCGGCTGGTGCGATTAAAATCACACGGAGGTCATGCCGTTTCACCTCCACGGAAAGGTTGTTCAGCGAAAGCATCTGGTCTGTCTCTGCGTCCAGGGCAGTAAGACTGGCCGGGTCCAGTCCCAGCTTATTCCAGAACAGGTTTATTCTGGCGGAAACGGGTTTATCCCCAACATTGCCGGCAAACAGCAGCAGTCCGTCTGGCCGGCGGTAAAAACTAATTCTCACACTCTCAGGCTGCGCCTGGACAAACCCGCTGTTTTCCCAGTAGCCGAGGAAGGATACTTCTTTCTCCCACGGCCGGAAGCGATTTTTAGCCGCGCGCAACTGGCCAATCACCTGGCTATCCCTGGCGCCGGCATTCCAGCTACCCAGGTCATGGTCGTTGAGCAGCGCCAGCATCATCATGGACCGGGTATCCCTGCTTTTGAGGACCGGGTCAGTCTGCGGGGAAGACATGCCAACCTGAGCAATCTGGCCAAACTGTTTGGCTGGATTGTAGGCCGCATATCGCTCCAGAGAGCCGTAGAATTCAAGGTTGTCTCTATCCGGGAAGGGGTTGTAATAACCCCGTTCGCAGGGTCGCCACATCCCGATAAAGTTGTAGGCCGGCAGGAAGTGGGCGTGGCAGTGCTGGGAGTCGGATAAGAAGTTGATCTTACCGTTCTTGTAGTTAACGTACTGGCTGCGTTTCCACCTTTCCCGGTAATTCCACAGCCCGGATGACCAGACTTTCTTCCCGTCTTCCCGGATGAACCCAAAACCTAATTCCTCGTCATAAATCGGGTTGGGATAACCGCAGTCATCGTAGGTGCCGCACAGCGGCGTGGTTTTCAGCGCCAGATCGTACGCGTAGGTAAGGAAATCAACGTAACTTGGCCGGCCGCCAGTGTCAAAGAAGACATACCTTTCTTTATTCTCCCCGAAAAACCGCGCTTTCCAGAGAGAATTGTCCGCAGCCGGGCCGGTGGCGCTGTCCCAGGTTTGCCTGTCAATCCCCCATTCCCCCCGGAAGACCCTGGTTTCCGGAAAGCCTTTTGGCACCTTCGGCCAGTAGGTGTAGCCCATCACGAATTTGTCTCCGCCGGCGACGAACTTCTCTAAGTACTGCCGGGAACGCTGCTGTTCTTCCGGAGTAACCCCGGGATGGATAAAGCACAATCCACCACCAGGCATGGGATTACCACTGCCGCCCACCTGCACCAATTTTATCGGCGCCTCAGTGGGGTGAACGCTATCCTGGATGCCGCGCCAGCCTTCAGGCAGTGGTTTGGTTGGGCCGGCCTGGAAGGCAAATTCTAAACTACGCGGTTTTTCCATGGTGAAAGGTTTGTCCACCAGGTTAAGCCACAGGGTGACTGTTTCGCCTTCGCGCCAGGCTTCCACCGCCGGCGCCTCATCCCGGATAAGCCAGCCTTTGTCGCTGTCAGAGGCGTAGCAGAAGCAGGTGTCGTGGTCGCCTACCCAGAAAAGACTGGCAAAGGTGGGTGAACAGCAGACTGACCGGGTATTTTCCAGGCTGTCGTAAAGTTTGCCCTGTTTCTGAGGCAGGATTTCTGCCTGAATGCAGGTGCCCTGGGTATCGCCAGCCGCAGAGTAAAAAAGGCAGAATTTAGCATTCAGCGGCACCATGACCCGCAGCCGGTTAACCTGCACCTTTTTAGCGGCCGGCCCGTAAGTGAGCCGGTAGAGCAGGAAACCGTCGTACTCACAGATGGCTTTCAGTTTCATCTGGAGGTTGCCAGCCTGAAGCAAAGATTCGCCAGCCACCTTGCCGGGCTGCCGGCTGGTGATGGTGAAGGGTTTGGTAACTTTGACCGGCTCGTTTTTGCCTTCCACCTGTGCCAGAAACTGCATCGGGCCGGTCAGCCAAGGCCTTTCCTGACTGGTGAGACTTTTGACTAACCCGTTCTCTCCCAGCGTGTAGCGTCGGCCCCAGGGCTGGATTTCACTCCCCTGAACCTGCAGCGGAGTATAAGGTGCCGGGACATCTTCGCCCTTACCCACCGGATTTTTCATCCACTCAAAAATCCTTTTTTCAAACCAGTCGTCATGGTCTGCTAACAGGTCCTTCTTTCCGCTGGAAAAGACCTGAACCCGTACACTGTATTCGCCTTCCGGCAAGTCTCTGGTGGAGACCCGCCAGGTGCCCCGGTAGTCCTTAAACTCTTTCAAAACTCCCTGCAGCAGTGGCGTCTTTGTTTCCTGCCCCTTCTTCCACACTTTTATTTCTGCCAGCGGCTGGCCGCTGAAACCGGTTTTGCGGGCAAAAGCCGTATAGTCCACCAGGACCGCCAGTCTTTCCAGGGAAGGCAAAAATCTGGGGAAAATGTACACCAGCGGCACTTTAGGCGCTAACTTTTTTACAAACCACGGAGAGGGCACATTCACCTGCCGTTCTATAAAGTAAAGGACCCGGCCAGTCTCATCGCTGACGGTCAATGTCACCAGGTTGGTGGCCGAAAGTCTTTCGGCTTTACCCAGGGTAAGTTCCTTGCTCTCGCCTGGCTTGACGGTGAGTTCTTTTCGGTCAGTGCCAATCTTTTCCCTGGCAAGACTGCTGCCGGTAAGCTCAGCCTTGATTGTTCTGGTCTTATCCGTGCCGTTGGCCACCTCTAACACCAACTGGAGATTGCCTTCAATCAACGGTTTCACCGAGCGGATTCGCACCGCCGGCGCCTGCCGGTCAAAGGTAACATCGCCGCCCACCCGGCAGTCATTCAATCCGCCAGACGCATTCCAGGCAGACCAGTTATAACCGGCATAGGTGCGGTCAAAGTTCATCCGCCAGGTTTCCCCATCCTGCGGCAGTTGTTTGCGTATGGCAGAAAAAGGGATTTTGATTTCGCAGGACCAGTAGGTTCCGTCCACATAGTTAGCAATTTCCGCGCCACCTTCCCAGGCGTTATGGGCTTCATTCAAAAGTGGCACAAACTTACAGTCCCAGACAGTGCCCAGGGAGTTGAAGGCAAAGTAGTAGGTGGGAAAGTCGTACTCCTTCATCTTCTCACCCGCGCCCGGCGCGATCATCAGTTCCACGCAGTCGTCGCCGATGATGCGGATGTTGTCGTGCATGGTGCAACCTGCCACAATCCCGGTGGTGCTGGAATCAAGCGACTCCATGGCAAGGTAGAGATACTGCTCATCCCGGAAGACATAGAAAACAGGCTGCTCCTGCCGCATGGCTCTTGGCCAGTAACAGGGATAGGCTTCCAGCATGCTGATGCCCGCGGCCAGGTCCCACTCGCCTGGAGAAAGTTTTCCGTCAATGGTGGGTGGCTTCTGGCACCAGGGAAGAACAAGTTTCGGCTCTCTGATTTCCACTTTTGCCTCCGCCGCGGAAAGGGAAAGTGAAGTCCAGTTACCCGTGACTACCAGCAAGAGAAAGACCATTGCTTTCTGTCTCATTTTTTCCTCCGTGTCTGGTAAAAGATACCATCACCTTAAGTTAGCAGTCCACCATCCGGTTGGGCTGGTTCCAGATAAGCCGGCACAGGTAAACCCTGTTGTCGGCTCCGCGCTGAAAGCTGAGCTCTATATTGTAGGGGTCTCGGGCATCACCCTGCATCCCTTCGCTGGTCAATACCCAGGATTCCTGCGGGCTGACATTGACAGTCCCGAAATTGCCTAACTGAGCCCCTCGTTCCGGGACCAGAACCCGTTCGCTCTGCCTTATGACACACAGCCTTTTTGTGTCCACTTCAGCCAGGAAAAGTGGCGCCCGGTGCCGGATAATGTGGTCGTTGTGAGCGCCCCGCCGGGTATACACTAAAAAAAGGCCATCACTGTGGGTGACCCAGTGCTGCTGGGTGTTGTAACTGCCCAGCTCGGCCCCATCGTCAAAACGCCAGGGAACCGGGGTTTCAAAGTGGAGTCCGTCCTGACTTCTGGCGACATAGCCGGTCCGGTCGTTTCTCAGGGTGAGAAAAAACTCGCCCTGAAAAAAGGTGAGGGAAGGCTCGCCAAAACCGCGCGGCTCAGGCACCGAAAGTTCGTCCCCGTGCTCGAGGTAGCGCAGTTGCTTTCCGTCAAAGACGCAGCGGACGACCGTGGACCGGTAACAGTGGTGCCAGGGGTCAGCAGCTTCTTGCCGCGGGAGAAAATAAACCGGCAGAAGAATCTCCCCGTTTTTCAGGTCAACCCGCTGGGTGCAGCCGGCCCCGGCGCAGAAGAATTTTTCTTCGTCCGGCATCTTCAACGTCTGCCAGTCTGACCAGGTATGGTTCTCTAACTGATAAACGGTATAGACCGTTTCCCGGCGACCAGGAGCCAGGCTGTTGTCCCGATACCGCGCGGTATGGCCGGTGGCCAGCAGTTTCCCAGAAGGTTTGTGGAATAGCGGTGTCATGTCGCAGGCCACAACTTCGCAGCCATCAGGTTCTTTTCTCCGGGTCAGGTTCCGGTGGAGCACGACCTGGCTCCAGGTTCGGCCCAGGTCAGCCGAATAACAGGAAGCCAGTCCTGAAAAAAGGTCGCTGCCGCCCAGTTGTGACCGGGTGAGCATCAGTACCGCAGTCTGGCGCGGGATGATGCCAGCCCGCGGCTGAAACCACTCCTGCTTTCGGTCACAGCCTTTCAGGATGACTTCAAGGCGGGGCTCAAAGTTCAAAACTCCAGCCATAGTTGACTCCTTTCAAATTTCTCCGGGTAAAAGGTCAGGCAGCATCAGCATTCCGTAATACAGGTATTCCTGGCCGCATTCTTCCACCACGGGCAGGGCCGAAATGCCAGGCTGTTTGAACAAGGTCAGGGCCTGCTCCAGAGGAGTTTCCCGGAAGACCCGGGGATAATTTTCGTTCACCAGATCTGCCGCGATGACCAGATGGTCTAAATCCTCAGAAAAAACAATGTCCTTAATCTGGTCCATGAAGATAACCCCCAGGTAACGGCCTTCTTCGTCAGCCACCGGATAGACCGAGAGTTCTGTGTCCCGGGCCACCTGAATGATACCGGTCAGGGCAGTAGTCGGAGAAACCGGTTTGAGGTCAGTATGGGCGAAGTCTTCCGCGGTAAGCAGTTTTTTCTCCCGGTGTGGCAGCCCCGGGAAGAGAAGGTTCCTGGCCAGTAAAGGCCCGAGGAAGGTCACGGCCATGGCCGCCAGAGCAATCGCCTGGCCAAAAGTACCTGATATCAGACCCAGTCGGGAAGCCGCAGCCGCCGTGGCAATGGTGCCGGTAATCTGGCTGATGTTGGCGAACGCGAAGCCAGCTGCCTCCCTGACTGACAGGCTGGCTTGCCTGGCCAGCCAGTAGGTTGGGGCCGCGCGCATCAGAAGAAGGCCTGCCGCCAGCACCAGCGGCAGAAGACAGTATTCCTTCCGGAGAAAAAGGCCAGGGTCCAGCTCAGCGCCGATACCGATGAAAACCACCGGGACAAACAGGCTGAAGGTGATAAACTGAAGATGCTGGAGGCCGCGACGGTTCAGGTGGACATTGGCTAAACTGACGCCGGCCAGGAAACCGCACACCAGAGGATGAATGCCTAACAGGCTACCCAGGCCTACCACCAGCATCAGCATCAGCATCACCATCCGTGTTTCTTCTTCCACGAAGAGAAAACCAGCCCTGTTCCTTTTCCAGAGTCGCTGCAGGTAGGGTAGACCCTGGATGACCACGAAGAAAAAGAGGCTGCCAAAAGTCAGAAACCTCAGCAGGTCAAGAAAGTCCCCGGAAGGATAAAGCATGACCAGTCCGGAAAACCAGCCCAGAATAACCATTTCAGCCAGAATGGTAGCGCTGGTGAGCACCGAGGCGAAAGATTTTTGGGGCCACTTCATCTTTGGCGCAACCTCTTTGAAAAAGGGAATCATCACTTCTACCGAGGAGGAACCGAAGACCGTAAACAGCAGTAACGCGGCAAAAAGACCGCCGATAGGGAACCTCCGGATAAGCAGCAGGCCAAGAAGAATTCCGGCTACACCCGGTAGCAGTCCGGTCCAGAGGTAGGTCTTAACCACCGCGGACCTGGTCCGGCGCAAGAGGTTCAGTTTCAGGTCCAGCCCGGCAGAAAACATCAGCAGGATGAGGCCTAACTGGTGGAAGTAGACCAGGGTTCTGGCCGGCACTGACAGCCCGGCAGCTGTCCGGCCTAAAAGGAGGCCAGCCAGCAGGTAAATCAGCAGGACCGGAAGCCGCAGGAATTCAGAAAGGGGCCGGGCCACAAAGATAATCAGGAAGATGAAGAAAAAAAGTGTGAGTTCGCCTTGCACGCCTATATTCTATCTCCAGTCAGTTGCCCTGACCAAATTCTGCCCCTTTGGCCTTGGTTGCGCTCTTGCTTTCCTGAGTTATGTTTCACTCTTCCGGCCCCTGTTGAGGGAGGATAAAAATGCCGGTGGAGTAGCACCGTGGAGAAGGGCTCTTCCGGGGGTAACTGTCAGGCAAAATAAGGGGACCACCCTGGCCGGGAGAAGAAAACGGAAGGCAGATTTCCCTTTCAGCGAAAACAGTGGTATAAACCAGATGGTTTTCAGACAGGGGCAACACCGGGAAAAGTAAAATGTTTCCAGACAGAAGAAGGTTTGCCTGGCTGGCCAGCCATACCAGAAGGATACTGGCCCGCTGCCGCCGCAGGGTCGGTTTTATCCCGGGTTTTTCCCGGAAGCCGGTACATCTATATGTGCCTGGTGGTGATGACAAGTATCCCAGTTTCTGGATCCGGGATGCGGTGATGGAGTGTCGTTCCGGGCTGATACCGCTTGCGGAGATGAAGACCATGGTGAGGGTAATTCTTTCCTTCCAGAACGGACCTGAAACACGCTACCTGGCACACCGGCTGCGGATTGCTCCCTGGGCGATTCCCGACCATATTAACCTTCCCGGTATTGGTGCTGAATTTCAGAAAAATCATCCTCCAGGAGCGGTTTTTTACCCGGGGACTTATTCTCCCGGAGAGGACCAGGGATCAGGACTTTACGGCGTGCGCCCGCCTGACGACAATATCTATGAGGTAATCCATCTGGTTTACCTGCTTGTTTCCTCTGAAACTTCGCAGGGCCGGCAGTTTCTGCTCTCTCCGGTGGCCGGGATACCGGTCTGGGAGCGGCTGCACTCTGGCTTTCAGGCGATGAGCGTGGATAGCCGAACCGGCCTTCACTGGAACACACCGACTGACTGGTCAGCCTCAAACTTTCACGACGCCTTAAGGCACATGGGTGCTGTGGCACTGACCTCGTGCCTGCGTTTCCGGGCCGCCGGTCAGATGGCGGAACTGTTTCGCTGCCTGGGAGTTAGAAAAGAGGAAGAGACATACCGGCATCTGGCCGGATGTCTGGCGGAAACGGTCCGGCGCACATTTCAGCGGGAAGATGGCTGGCTGGTGGCAGCGACTCAGGTCAACCGGCAGCCGGATACCTGGAGTACCGCCATGGCCGTTTACTACGGGTTGCTGAAAAACGATTATGCCACGGCTGCTGCGGAAGCCCTGGCCAGAGCCTGCCGGGATGGTTCTCTGAGCGTGAATGGCTACCTGCGGCCCACACCGGTGTGGGCCGACGCCATTCCCGGAAAGGTTGTTTGGGAAGACGCCAGACTGGACAGAGAGAAACCTTACGGCTGGTACCAGTTTGGCGGGTACTGGCCGCAGCCTGCAGGGTATGTCTGCTGGACTCTCGCGCGCACTGACCGGTCACTGGCAGTTTCGCTGGCCCGGCAGCTGGTAGAGCACACCCTCCGGTATGAATTAGAGGGTGCGCCCTTTGAATGGATTAACCCGGCCGTGTTGAAGGACCGGCCAGGTGAAGGTAAATGGTATGGACCTTCCGCCGCGCTTCCTCTGGAGGGTTTCACCCGGTTATCTCGTGACGAAGATGAAGACGAGGGAAAACGCTAACTCTCGCCCATTAATAGACTTGCAAGGACGGGCCTTGACTAAGATGAACGGGGTCTGGTAGTTCTCCGCAGGATAAGTTAAGATAAAGAAATTGACTGGAGGAGGAATATGAAACTGACAGAAGACAGGCTGCCCCGGGTGGACTTCCTTGGCTTTAGCATCTCAAAATTTATTCTGGGGTCAAATCCTTTTAGCGGCTTCTCCCATCAGAACAGAAAGATGGACGAAGAGATGATGGACTTCTACACTGCCACCAGAATTAAGAAAACATGGGACCAGGCTCAGCAGTATGGTATCAACGCTATCTGCGGCCGCGGTGACCGGCACATGCTCTTGCTGCTGAGAGAGTACTGGAATGAAGGCAAGGGAAGGGGTTTGTTCTGGTTTGCCCAGACTGCGCCGGAATATGCCAGTTTTGAAGCCAGTGTCTCCCTTATCACCAACTCCAGGTTTAAGCCGTCCTTCATCTACCACCACGGCGGACAGCTGGACTATCTTTTGATGGAAGGTAAGAAACAACTGGTGAAGGACCATCTTAAAATTATTCGGGATACCGGTTATCCCTGCGGTCTGGCTTCCCATCAGCCGCAGTTTATTGCCCTGGCCGAAGAAGAAAACTGGGATGTTGATTTTTACCTAACCTGTTTCTTCAATCTGACCGGCCGGGGGAAACAGGGACTGACCGCGCTCAAAGGTTCGGCCGGAGAAGTTTTTGACCGTTCTGACCCGCCGAAGATGTGTGAAGTCATCAAACAGGTGAAAAAGCCGTGTGTGGCTTACAAAATTTTTGGCTCAGGCCGGTTGTGTCAGGACAGAAAACAACTTTACCAGGCCATATCTTTTGCTGTAGAAAATATCAAGCCCGGTGACCTGATTCTGGCCGGCGTCTTTCAGAAGTACGGAAACCAGTTGAAGGAAGATGTGGAAATAGTCAGGAGACTTCTTTCCCGAAAACAGCAAGCCAGGAAAAGGACCGATGGCCAGAGAGAAAAAACTGCCGGCTAAGGGAAGGATAGGAGAGATTGCACAATCTTGCGGACTTGACCCCGGACTTCTTTACGAGGTGCTGGTCAGTCTGACTGAGGAAGGACTGCTTACGGCTGCCGCCATTGATGCCGCCGCCGGTATCGTGCTGACCGAACTTGGGCTGCCGCCTTACTTTTTCCGTAACCTTTCCCGGGAAGCCCTGAGCACTCTTTTGCGCAGCACCGGCCGAACCATCCAGCCTGCCGGCACCGGCTATGTTCTGCGCAGCGAGGTTTCCGAAGTGCCCCTGAACATGGAAGGCGGGCTTCAGCTGCGGATTGCCACGCCAGCCAATCGCGACCGCATGGAAGCGGTGCTTGACGCGGTGATGTCCGGCCATCGGATTGAGTATTACCGCGGCAGAGAAGGCCGGTACTTCACCTACATCATCCATTCGGAGCCGGTGCCATCCTTAGAGGAGGTGAACCGGGGCTGTTCGCCTTTCGCCTTCAATCTGATTAAAACTGGACCGGCTATTCCCGCGGAAACCAGAAGCCGGTATGAAACTTTTCTCCAGAGGGCCAGCAGTTGTGTGTATCCCCTGGTGGAAGTCACTCAGGCTGATACCGGAGAGGTCAGGTTGATGTTTCTGGAGGATTTTAGACACTCTCCGTTGCCGGTCATCAGACGGATGCTGGAAGAACTGAAGATTACCCTGAACCGGGCTTACTGGGAAACCTATCGGGGTCCTGCCGGAAGGGTCCAGTCGGTCTGCTCTCTTTATTTAAAAGGCCAGCCGCCTGCCGGTAAACTGGGCATGGCACTGAAGCGGTTGAAAGCCCTTTTAGCCATCCAGGTGGACGGCTTTGACGAACTCTATACCAGCGCCGCGCTTTCTTTTCCCGAGTATCTTTTCCTCAGGCTGGCCGCTGTTTTTCTCCACACCTTCGTTCACAAACAGTACCCGGTTGACCGGGAGATTATGGCGGCGCTGGACCGAGCGGATTTGCAGGAAAATTTTGCCAGGCGGGTTTTCAACGCCAATCGTTCAGAATTTACCCGCTCCGGCATCGTGGAGACACTCAGGTCGCATCCGGAACTGGTGAAAGAACTTTACCGGCTGTTTGACCGCAAATTCAACCCGGAGAAGACCAGGCATCTTTCTTCGGAATCCGTGGAAAGAACCCTGGCGGCCTACCGCAGGAAGGTGGAAATTATTTTTGTGGAAGACCGGACTGCCTGCGACCTTTTTCTTTTTCTGACCCACCTGGTGACCTCTGTTCGCAAAACGAACTTCTACCGGTCAGAGAAACGGGCTTTTTCCTTCTGGTTGGACCCGGATGTCCTGGACCCGACAGTCTTCTCCGGCAGGGTTTACAGTGTCTTTCTGGTGGTGGGTTTTCATGGCGTTGGTACCCACATGCGGGCGGCTGAGATTGCCCGGGGCGGTCTGCGGCTGAGCCGGGTCACCGCGGCTAACTACGAAAACATTCTTGATGAGATGCCCCTGCTGAATTTTGCTCTCGGACCGGTGGCGCAACGGCTTAAACACAAGGATATTGCCGAAGATGGAGCCAAGGGCGTGATTGTTCCTGCTCCGGAATACGCCGCTGAGCCCCGGGAAGTTATTCTTGACTACGGGGAAGGCATCCTGGACCTGGTGGAAAAAAACGGAGAGGTCCTGGATTATCTTGGTAAACAGGAACTGGTCTTTTTTGGCCCGGATGAAGGGACGGCCGGCTTTATGGATTTAATTGCCGGGCGAGCCAGGGACCGGGGATACCGCCACTGGCGAACTGTGGCTACTGGAAAGTCCACCGGCATCCCCCACGATGCTTACGGTTTGACTGAAGACGGCAAGCTTTTTGGCCTGCACAGCCGGGGAGAAGAAGGGACAGAACTGGAAATAGAAGGCAGGAGTGTTTTGCTCACCCGGGATACCGGCAGGATACTCCACCAGCTTGGCTGGCCGATTGAGACCAGCGGCATGACCACCACCGGGGTACTGGCCTGCCTGAGAACAATTGAAGAGTACACCGGGTTGAAGGAAGAAGACCTTTCCCTGATGATGACTGGCGGACCGGATGGAGATTTGGGGTCCAACCAGCTTCTTTCTTTCCGGGGGAAAGTCTGCCTGATTGTTGATTCAGGTGCAGTACTTTTTGATGCTCATGGTCTGGACCGGGAAGAACTGGCTAAACTGGCGCTGGCCAGGCATACCCGGCCGCGTCTGAATTGTCTAACCTTTCCGGAAAGCAAACTCAGCCGGCTGGGCTTCAAAATTCCCCGCCAGAAAGGTTCTTTCTCTCTGCCGGATAAGACCATGATTGAAGACGGCGCCTTTTTCCATCGCTCGTGCCTGACTGATATTAGTCTGCGCCGGCTGGTAGAGCAGGCAGGCATCAATGTCTTCATTCCCTGCGGCGGTTTCAAAGACACCATCAATAGTGACAATGTTACGGCCTTTCTGTCCCTGTTTAAGGAGTTGCGGATTATTGTGGAAGGGGCCAATGTCTTTTTTGATGAAACCTCTCGCGACCTTATTGCCCGGAGAACCTCCATCCTTCAGATCAGAGATTTGACTGCCAACAAAGGGGGCGTGACCAGCAGTTCCCTGGCAGAGGTTTTACCAGGTTTCCTGCTGGGCGATGAGTATGAGAAGTTTCTGGTGGAAGATGCGGCTATTCGCAGCGCCTTTATCCGGGAGATACTCCAGATTATCAGGGAAAATGGCCGGGCGGAAACAAAGATGCTGCTTCTTCTTCATGAAAAGACAGGCCTGTCGTTGCCCGCGCTTTCGGTTCAAACCAGCCGCTGGCTGCTTGACCTGCAGGACCATCTTTACAGCAAACTGGAAATACTCCTTTCTGACAGGGAGATGGTAGCCGGAGTTTTGCACGCTTATATCCCCGGCGTCCTGCGGCGCCTTCTTGGGCCGGAACGACTGCAGAAGGTCCTTTCGGCCGACGAACTTGTCCCCTACCGCAACGCCATCATTACCAAAAAACTTGCCTCTCTGGCCCTGTACCGGTATGCCACGGAATGGCCAGATTTTCTCAAACGTCTGGAGCATAATTTCCTGCCTGTTCTGAGGAGTCTTCTTTTAGAATGAAACCCCAATAGCGTCAGCCCGGGGTCCGCTCCAGTCTCTTTTCTCTCCGGCTTGTTACCGCCGCACTATCTCCACTGAAATTCCCGGTGTTTTTTCCATCAGCAGTTTTTCTTCAGGGAGAAATGACAGAGGGCAGCGCCGGTGGCGACCAGGAGGCTGGCCACCCAGATGGCCGGAGCCGGTTTCACCCGCAGATAGGCGCAGGAAGCCAGGGTGGAGAGCACCGGCACCAGGTAGGAAACCGTGGAAAGAAGAGCGATGTTTCCCCGGCGGATACCTGTTTCCCAGAGGTTGTAGGCTAACAGCGTCGGAAAGATGACCATAAAGGAGAGCTCCCCCCAGGCCGTTAGACTCCAGCGGGATTGTTCCGGAAAGAAGTACCGGAGAAGGCCAAGCAGCAGCCCGGTGGCTAAAAGATAGAAAGGCAATCCGCTGTCCGAGACTTGAGCAAATTTGCGGGTGACCACAGAATAAAGACCCCAGGTGATGCCGGCTCCCAGTCCCAGAAAGAAAACAGGGTTGTTCGGGTTAAAGGCGCTGAACAGTTCTTTTGCGGGCAGGCCTGAAGCCGCGGTTACGGCCAGGCCTGTGCCGGAAGTGGCCACCACCACTCCCGGAAGGATCAGCCAGTTAGCCCTGCTGCCGAGAAGAAGAATAGAAAAAAGGATGATGAAGGTTGGCCAGAGGTAGTTCAGCAGAGCCACGGCCAGCACCGCCAGTTTAGAGCCGGCCAGGCCGATACCGCTGTAAAGAAAAACCATATAAGCCACAAAGAGAAGGCCGCAGCCGGTGACCACCAGGGGAGAAAACCTTCTTCTGCCGGGTGTTGCCTTCCTTCTCAGGTAATACCGCAGGCAGGAAATGGACCCGGCCATCAGGAAAATAAGACTGCCAGCGGTAAATGTGCCTATTTTTTCCATCAGGGAACGGGAAAGACCGATGGTCATTGCCCAGAAAAGCAGGGCTAAAAATCCCGCACCTGTTCCGGCCAGGGATGCCATGGTTATCTGGAGAGAGCCTTCTGGTTTTCTTCCAGTAGAACCTGGAACTCTTTTTCCGCCACAAACGCCACGTAGACATCAAGAAACAGCACGTTACGGCCCTCACCTTTATGGTGGGATGGCGAGGAGTCATAAGCTACTATAGCCCGGGAAGAACTGAAGCTTTCCGGCGGTGAGTCCTTAACCTGCGCTTCCTCTGTGTAGGGGAAAATCCTCATTTCCGCTGCCTGGAGAAATTGCCCGAAAACACCGGGGGCTAATTTTTCTGGCAGGTCAAACACTGGTTGGCGGCTGCTCTGGAATTGAGGAAGAGAAGGCAAAATCTGCGCCAACACCGTCCTGCTCCAGAGAACAAAACCTACTGTTAGAACCAAACCTGATTTCTTCATCTTTTCCCCCTGGCCGGCAAAACAGTTCTGTCAAAATCTTTAACTATGTCTTCATCCTTCTTTTATTCCCTTTTTGGTTCTGCCTGTCCTTTTCTCTCTCCATCTCCCACTGTGTCAAAAAAGGAAGGGAATAACTGGCGAACGATTTGCGAAGGCACAGTTACAAGACAAGACGAAAAGCGGCAGCGTTCGGTAAGCGGACCGGAAAAGTACATCCGGGACGCAATACCTTACTCGGCGGTGTCTGAGCTCGCCACCGGGCGAGCGAGTTCGCCGAGCTACCGATTTCGGCGTAGTCCTTGTCTGTGCCGAAGCACTCTGAGTGAGCCAGTTTGTTCCCTTTCTTTTCACCCGTCTTTCCTTTTTTGACACTCCCGGCTAAACTTTTCTGGCGTCAGGTTCGGCCGGACCATGCGTGGGTTCGTGAAGATGTCCGGGTCTTTTTTTTCCTTCCAGGGTACCGGTAATCCAGGCCACGGTGACGCTTTCATCGTAAATCAAACTAACAATGTCGTGGTGCCAGCCCCGGCCGGTCACGACGCAGTCGCCAGGCTTGACTTCATAAAACTTTCCTTCGCTGGCGACCCGGCAACGTCCCTGAAGGATAACCCAGTAAGCGTCACTATCGTGGTAATGATTGTCACAGGTGGTTGTCTTCCAGTACTGATAGGGTGAATCGCCAACTGGCGGTTTCCCGTTTCTCACCGTGAAAAGACCGGCGCCGGAAAGAGCCTGCCAGTTGCCGGTTGCCCGTAAAAATCTGGTGCTGGAAGCCAGGCCCTTTGTCCGAAACGGCGGTATTTCCCCGGGTTGGAAAATCAGGTAGGAACCTTCTCTCAGACACGCCGAAAAAGAATCAGTTTCCACCAGTAACTGACCGGAGCAGACCAGCAGCATTTCTTTGACCTGCGCTGGGTGGAAGGTCTTTTCCTCTCCTGACTGGAGTGAGAAAAGACCAGCCTGTTTCACCTCGCACCAGACTGGAAAATTTACCTTTTCCAGGGAAACCAGCGGCATTTCAGCCTTCCTGTTACAGGGACCACTTCCCGTTAAACTGAGGGAGCCACTCCTGGAAGGATTCAAAAACATCGGCAGCGATTCTGGCGGCAACATCCGGGCCAGGTACCAGCGGGTCACAGGAGAGCGCCAGAATTGCCAGTTCTTTGTTTCCGGTTAAGCCTGCTTCCACAATCATTTCCTGAACCGGGATATGTCTCATCAGGTGCGTCTGAATGAACTCCGGCAGATTTCCCACAGGAAGCGGGGTTACGCCCAGCCGGTTGACCAGGGCCATGGTTTCCAGCACTGCCTGCCGGGGCAGATTGTCCACCTGGCCGATATTGCCGGTATTTATAGGGGTAAGCAGATTTTCTTCAGCGCCGATTAAGGCGGCGACGATGCGGCTGGCATGTTCGTGGGAATGCTTTAGAAAAGGTTGCCTTTTGCCTTCCAGGAGTTCCAGGGCGTGCTGTTTTCGTTTTTCATAGGTGTGGATGTGGGCGAAGGTGTGGGCGCGTTTATCCGGAGCATAGCCCCAGCGTTTCATGGTCTCTTCGTCTTTCAGGTAGTGGCTAAAAAATTCAGCCGTGTGGGCATCGCCGGCACCGGTGAGGTATCCGGTTCTCATCAGCATATCAAACTTGATGCGCTGGTTCGGGTTGACCCCGCCGCCATGGATTAATTCTTCCGGTATCACTCTGGGTCCGAGGGGCTTAAACCCTTCCGGGTCCTGAATGTATTGCTTGAGCAGTTCCAGCCCGTCATGACCGCAGACATCAAGGGCTAAAATCCAGATGAGATGGTTAATCCCGGCCATCTTCACCTTGATGTCTTTCTGCCAGTCCACCCCAAAGTAGTAAGCCAGGTGAAGCAAGAGACCCTGAAGTTCGTGGCAGAGGCCAACAGTTTTGACCTGGCTCACCTGCTGCATCGTTCTGGTCAGCACCGTCATCGGATTGGAATAGTTCATGAACCAGGCATCAGGGGCAATCTCTTCCACTGTCCGGATAATATCTACCACCACCGGGATGTTCCTCAAGGCCCGGCTCCAGCCTCCCGGTCCCACAGTGTCGCCCACGGTCTGCAATACCCCGTGTTTTCTTGGAATAGTCTGGTCCAGGAGGTTTGCCTCTTCACTGCCGGTGCTGATGGTCAGCCCCACAAAGTCCGCTCCTTTGAGGGCACTTCTTAAGTCGGTGGTGGCTTCCAGGCGAAAGTCTGCGCCCAGCATCTGATTGGCCAGTTTCTGGCAGAGGGGTAAAGTTACCGAGAGGGCGTCCGGATTAATATCCTGCAAAACTATGTGCATACCATGCAGGGCCGGCAGACAGGCCATGTCGGTAATCAACCGGTGCGACCAGCCAAAACTGCCTCCTCCGATGAGGACAAATTTTAAATCCTTGCCCTGAGTCTTCATCCTGTTCTCCTTTCTTTTCAAGGGATGCGTTTAGTATAACCCTGGCGGGTACTTATTTCCAACCTTCCAGTCGCAGCAGTATTTTTTTCACCTGAAGACCGGAGGAGAACCCACCTGTCTGGCCATCGCTTTTCACCACCCGGTGGCAGGGGATGACCAGCGGAAAATGATTTCTCGCCAGAGCCTGGCCGACAGCCTGGCTGGCGCCTGGTTTTCCCAGCCGGCCGGCGATTTCTTTGTAGGTCGCCACCTGGCCCCAGGGAATGGCGGCTGTTACCTGATAAACTGATTGTTGAAACAGACTGCACTGCTGAAGAGAAAGAAGTTCCAGCGGGAAGGTAACCGGCTGCCCCTTGAGATATTTTTCCAGACAGTTCTGGAATGTTCTCAGTTCCGGAGAGATTGCCGGTCTCATGTTTGGAAAGTCCTTCCCTGCCTGCAAGAGTAGCTTCTCCAGTGTCAGACCAAGAAAAATTTTCTTCACCAGGGGCGAAAAAGTTCCCTCCCAGAGAACCAGAACCACGATTTCCCCCTTTCTCACTGCAAACCAGTGAAGTTGCTCGTTGTCTGATAGCCGCATGCTTTCCTTCCTCGGGTAAACATTAAATTATCGTGAAATGCCCTGTCAAGGCAGGCCCTTAAAACGAACTGGTTATAGAACTGTCGCACCATTTTTTCTCTCCCTTGATAACATTTTTGCCTGCCCGTTTTGAACAATTTTTCCCGGAATGATGATGACCGCTCCTGCTGAAGACGGTCTACCAGTCCAGTTTTGATTCTCAATCTGGAGAGCAAGTGAAGGTGTTGACAAAAATTCAGGGTGGTTGTAAGAATTAAAATAAAAGAGGGAAGGATGAATGAGGGAAGGACCAATATGAGAAAACCACTTCCCTTAATAATCCACGGTAGCCAGTTTATTGATCTCAAAGCAAAGGCAGGATTTTTTCAGATACTATCAGGCAGAAAGCATTCTGTAGTTCTGAAGTCAGACAGGTTGGTAATGGTCTGGGGAAATAAGACTGCCGGGGCAGTCAAATGGTCCACAGGGCTTAAATAATCTGGTCAGGATTTCCCACGAGAGGCGTATGAGAGGATGCCATGAAGAAAAATCTTTTGATTGTCGGGATGGTGTTTTTCTCAGTTTCTTTGAAGGCAGCCAATTTTTCAGTTAGTCCAGAAGTGTTTTCGCCAGCGATAAGCCCGGGAAGAAATGATGCGGTAATTATTGGCGGAACAATGGAAGAGACACTTCCAGTGAATGTTTACATTTATCCAAAGGGCTTACCTGCCAGCATTATCAAAAAAATTCCTTATTCGGAATTCAACGGCTCTCAGGGAAGTATAGATAATCGGGGCGGCTGGGACGGAAAAGATACTCAGGGACAAATTGTTTCAGATGGTGAGTATGAAATCCAGTTGAGCAGTGGTCTCAACAAAATATGGTCAGCAGGAAACCCCCGTGGTGATATGCGGGGGATGTTTGACTTTCCGGTGGATGTTGCCATTGGTAATGATGGTAGGATTTATGTCCTGGATACCAATCGCATCCAGGTTTTTGATGAAGAGAGAAATTATCTTTTTTCCATTCAAAATCCCCCTGCCTACGAAAACGGTAAATGGGATCAGGCTATCTCCATCGCTACTTCTGGCAATCGGCTTTACCTTATGGATGCCGGCTCAAACAGCATCAAAGTTTTTGATACAGATGGACAGTTCATCAGGTTTTTTGGCGGGTATGGTACTGAGGATGGGAAATTTAATATCTATCCTCTCTGGGGTTATCCAGAGTTGAAAAACAATATGGCTGTGGATAAAAATGGCAGATTATGGGTGGTGGACTGGGGAAACAGCAGGATTCAGGTTTTTGATGCTGAGGGAAACTTTCTTTTCAAATTTGGAAGC
>JAKPFT010000004.1 GCA_029551285.1 bacterium
TGGACGGAATGCTTCCAAATGGCACCTGAGCGGGATCAAAACTTCTCTGCGCTATGATTACCTTTACAGCGACGAGGAACTGCAGGAATTCTGCCAGGCAGCGCAAGGTTTTGCCGAAAAGAATGTCTTTGTGATGTTCACTAACTGCCATGCCGGTCAGGCGATGCGCAACGCGTTGCGGTTGAAGGCTCTTCTGCGAGGAGAAGAGTTACCGGAAGAGTCAGCCAGTCTTTTTTAGTACAGGCTTCATTCCCTAACCGGTCAGGCACTCTCACATTTTTTCAGCAACTGCTCCCACCCCCGGTCAATGCTTTTCTGAAATTCTTCCAGGAGGGAAGCATTTTCCGGTTTGAACAGGTGGCTGAAGCGGCGCTGTAACTTCAGCCATTCAGTAACTGGCTTTTTCTCCTTTGGCCGGTAAGTCAGCCGGTACTTTCCCTCCACGACTTCGTACAGAGGCCAGATACAGGTTTCCACTGCCAGCCGGGTAATCTCCATGGTGAGTGCTGGTTCATGCGGCCAGCCCAGGCGACACGGGGAAAGAATATCCATGAAGGCGAAGCCTCCACAGTTCACCGCTTTATCCACTTTGGTTACCAGGTCATTCCATCGACCAGGGACAGCCGTGGCCACGTAGGGGATTCCGTGAGCCACCATAATAGCCGGCAGGTCCTTGGAATGTTGCAGTTTTCCGGGGAGCACCCGGCCGGCCGGCGAAGTGGTGGTATGAGCGCCTAACGGAGTAGCGGAGGAGCGCTGGATACCGGTATTCATGTAAGCCTGGTTGTCATAGCAAATGTAGAGCATCCGGTGGCCTCTTTCCGCGGCCCCGGAGAGAGACTGCAGTCCAATGTCGTAAGTCCCTCCGTCTCCGCCGAAAGCAACAAAGACAGCTTCCTGGCTGATTCGGCCCTGTTTTTTGAGAGACTGGTAAGCCGCGACCGCTCCGCTGATGGTGGCGGCTGCGTTTTCAAAAGCCGAATGGACCCAGGGTGTTTTCCAGGCAGAATACGGAAAGATAGTAGAAGACACTTCCAGACATCCGGTAGCGCAACCGACCACCACCGGTTTGTTAATGGCTAACATTACCTGCCGGGCTACAATTCCGGCTCCACATCCGGGACAGAGACGGTGTCCGGAGACGAAACGTTCCGGTCGGCTGGAGAGTTCTTTCAATGTGGGCATACCTTCCTCCTTATTCTCGTACGCCAGTGTACTTAAGATTGAAGTTTTTCTTTCCGGTCCTGGCTACCTGCAACAAATCAGAGAAAATCTCTTCAATATTGGCCGGGGATACATCCCGACCGCCCAGGCCGTAGATAAAGTCCACCAATTTAGGCCTGGAGGCTTCATCATAAAGGGCAGCACTTATCTCCGGGTAAAGAGGACCACAGAAAGCATTCAGCCCATCGGCTCGGTCCATAATCCCCACGGCCTTGAGTGGAGAAAGTGTTCTCACAATCTCCTCCACTGGAAAAGGCCGAAAAACCCTGATTTTCAACACTCCAACTTTTTGACCGGCCGAACGCAGTTTGTCCACCACTTCTCTCGCAGTGCCTGTGGTGGAGCCCATTACCACTACCGCTACCTCTGCGTCATCCAGCCGATAGGGTTCCACAAAACCATAGGTTCTTCCGAAACGCTGGCCAAACTCCTCGGCTACCCCGCTAATCACCGGCCCAGCTTTGACCATGGCTTCTGCTACCTGACGCCGATGCTCAAAGTAATAATCCTGCAGGTCCAGTGCCCCCAGGGTAATGGGACGATTGTTTTCTAAGGAAGAAAGGAGGTTTTCCCTGGCCGGCACAGGACCGATAAACTGCCGCACCTGTTCATCGGACAGCATCTCCATGGTTTCCAGACAGTGACTGAGAATAAAACCATCCGTGGTGGCCATCACCGGCAGACGGACTTCCGGGTGTTCGGCGATGCGCACGGCCTGAATGAGATTGTCGTACGCCTCCTGCACGTTTTCCGAAAAAATCTGAATCCAGCCAGCATCCCTGGCCCCCATGGTATCCGAGTGGTCACAGTGGATGTTGATCGGTGCGGAAAGAGCCCGGTTGACCACAGCCATAACGATGGGTAATCTCAAGCCAGCCGCAATGTAAAGCATTTCCCACATGAGCGCCAGCCCCTGTGCTGAGGTTCCGGTCATGGATCTGGCACCGCAGGCACTGGCACCGATACAGGCGCTCATAGCGCTGTGTTCACTCTCGGCCGGGACAAATTCTGTCTTGACCGCTCCGTCAGCGACAAACTGGGAGAAGATCTGGACAATTTCTGTGGCAGGAGTGATAGGGTAGGCGGCGACCACGTCAGGGTTAATCTGCCGCATCGCTTCGGCAAAGGCTTCATTTCCAGTTTTGGCTACCTTCTTTCCGTTTTGACCCATGGTAACTCCCTTCTGGTTAACGGCTCAATCTACCGAAGAATTACTTGTTTTCCAGTATCATTTCTATGGCTTTCTTCGGGCATTCATGAGCGCAGATACCGCAGCCCTTGCAGTAATCCTCATTGATGGCCAGAAAGCGGCCTTCTTTCACCACGATGGCGCCGTCAGGACAGGCAATCCAGCACAGGAGGCAGTGGATACATTTATCCATGTGATGGAGCGGTTTGCTGCTGCGCCAGTTGCCGGTTTTGAACTGCAGGGAACTGCCCCCTTCCAGCACGTCGGCTTCCGGTAATTCCTTCCAGGTCGCTTTTTTCTCTTCCATGGGATTTCATCCTTTCAATTCCTGGTAGGCCCGTTCAATGGCTTTCAAATTTCCCTCAATAATCTCTGGCCGGTGCCGGAATTTTACCAGGAGTTTTTTCTTTGTGTCTTCAATGAGTTCCTCCAGCGAGATCACCGGACAGGCTCTCACCAGCGCTCCCATCATGGGCGTGTTAGGGATGTTGCTGCCAATCGTTTCCAGAGCAATTCGGGAAGCATCCACCGTGCAAATTCTCCCGGAAAAGTTGAGCCTGGCTCTGATTTCTTCTGGTTTCTGAGCCGTGTTCAGCAGAAGCAGGCCCTCTTTTTCATTGAGTCCACTGGTTATGTCCACCTGTTCCACCAGGGAAACATCAAGAACGATTACAACATCCGGGTTGAGTACCGCCGAATGCGTGCGGATGGGCTGGCTGCTGATTCTGTTGAAGGACTGAACGGGTGCGCCCATCCGTTCCGGCCCGTACTCCGGAAAGGCCTGGATATACTTGCCTGTGGCGGTTGCGGCTTCTCCAAAGAGAAGGGCCGCTGTCTTTGCTCCCTGTCCGCCCCGGCCATGCCAGCGAATTTCCAGTGTCTCTTTCATGTTCTATCCTTTGTTTTAATCCGGTTCTGTCAAAGACTTCAAGTTGCTTTTTTAGTCTTTTCTTGTTTCTGCCAACGGTTTTGCAAGTCCTTATTTCCCTGCCCTTGTTCTTCCCGCTGTCAAAAAAGGAAGAGGACAGCTGGCGAACGAATTGCGAAGGCACAGTTACAAGACAAGACGAAAAGCGGCACCGTTCGGTAAGCGGACCGGACAATTCCATCCGGGACGCAATACCTTACTCGGCGGTGTCTGAGCTCGCCACCGGGCGAGCGAGTTCGCACCAGCAGCGATTTCGGCGTAGTCCTTGTCTGTGCCGGAGCACCTTGAGTGAGCCAGTTCGTTCCCTTTCTTTTCATTCCTCTTTTGTTCCTTCTTTGGTTCTGCCTTTCCTTATCTCTCTCCCTA
>JAKPFT010000008.1 GCA_029551285.1 bacterium
CGGCCGCGATAAACCGCCCCGTGGGCTTCGGCGGCGTCCTCAACCACCATCAGATGATGTTTCTCTGCCAGAGAGAGGATAGTATCCATTTCTGCTGGTTTTCCCATAAGATGCACCGGCAGAATAGCTCTGGTTCTCGGGCTAATTTTCTCCTCAATTTTTTCCTGATCAATGGCCAGCGTTTCCAACCTGACATCAACAAAAACAGGAGTGAAACCAGCCTGCAAAACTGCATTCGCTGTTCCCACAAAGGTTAAGGCAGGAAGAATCACTTCATCGCCGCGATTGGCACCGTAGTCATAAAGTACTGCCAGAGCCAGGGCCACGGCGTCTGTCCCGGAACTCACAGCTACCGATTCCCGGACTCCCACCAGCTGCGCAAAAGATTCTTCAAAAGCCCTAACATAGCGCCCGCTGGAAAGCCGCCCGCTGGCCATCACCTCACTGACAAGACGTTTCGCTTCTTCAGTAATAGTTAAAGTTCCAAACGGATACCGACTACGATTGGCCATCTTTGCTCCATTCAATATCAGCTACCTCTTGTTTCTTCGCGGCTGAAAAAGATAATCCGGCTCCCTGAATCTTCAAATTTAACGGGGACCTCAAGCAATTCTTTCAGTGCGTTCCTGATTCTTCCGTGTCTTTCCGGTGGAGCCAGAAACAGAATAAAACCTCCTCCTCCGGCCCCCAGAATTTTTCCGCCCCAGGCACCTGCGGCTATTCCCTTTTCATAGATGCCATCAATCCGGCTATTAGAGATTAAAGGCGTAAGGGAACGTTTCAGCTTCCATGATTCGTGGAGAAGCTGTCCAAATTTTTTCAGGGGTTCATTCCCTGTCAGAATTCTGGTGGCCTCAGTCACCATCTCCCGCATGATAGTCAATTCCCTGCTCTTGCTGGAAGCAGTTTTTATCTGTTGGGCTGCTATTTCGGAAGCTGTTCGGGAAAGGCCCGTGAAGAACAGAAGACACCGCGACTGCAGTTCTTCTAATCTGTCTGAACCAATTGTTACCGGTTTGACAACAAATTCATTGTTACATTGAAACTCAATCACGTTCAGTCCCCCGAAGGCAGCCGATATCTGGTCCTGGCACCCGACATTTTCACGCAGCAGGTCTTGCTCCACATGGATGGCCGCCAGAGCCAGTTCCATCCTGCCGACCATTTTCCCCTGAAAGGCATAAAGACTGTTTAACAGACCTACGGTAAAGGCGGAACTTGAACCGATGCCAGCTCTGGCTGGCAGGTCCCCTTCGTGGTGAACTGCCAATCCCTGCTTAATACCCACAAAGCGTAAACACTCGCGGACAGATGGATGAAAAATTTCCTCAATAGAATTCACATGCTCTATGCGCGACCAAACAATGGAGTACTTATGGTCAAAGAATGGCGGCAATTCGCGCAGGAAGATATAGCAGTACTTGTCAATGGTGGTGGAGAGAACCGCTCCCCCGTGCTCCCGGAACCACACCGGATAGTCGGTGCCACCCCCGAAAAACGAAATCCGATAAGGCGTGCGACTTATCACCATTTTTGAGTCAGTCTTACCTCGTCGACATATTTTCTTTTTATCCGCCGCTTTAACATCTGCTCAACATGTTGCACCGCTGCTTCCCCGAATTTCTCCTTAACCATATCCTGATAAGCCTTCCTTGAAAAATAGTGTTCAAACGCTCTGTCTCTGAACTCCAGAACTTCAGAAGCTGTCAGGTGTTTGGTCGGCAACGGTAAAGTTTCATACGCCAGCGGCGAGTATCCCTGCCAGGTGTCAGGCAGCCTGATACCCCGAGCAAGCGCCTCTTCATAAAGTCTGGAACCAGGCCAGGCCATGGCAGTATAGAAGTTGACATATTCACAATTGAATTCTTCCGCCATCCGGAGGGTTGCTTCCATGCTTTCCCGGGTATCGTCAGGAAGTCCAAAAATGAAGTTACCGATAATATGAAGCCCGACCTTCCTGGTCAGGTCTACCGCCTCGTAGATTCGGCCTCGTCTGAAGTCTTTTCTCACGCCCTGCCTGACTTCCTCCTGGCCTGACTCAATGCCGTAACAGACCCACCTGATACCTGCAGCCCTCATAGCCTTCAGCAACCCTTCCGTCACTGTGTCCACCCGGGCATAAACCCAGATGTTCACGTCACCAGCCCGGGGCGCCAGTTTCTCACACAATTCCATTATCCGCCGCGGACGAAAGGTGAACAGGTCATCAGTCACTCTAAGATATTTCACCCGATAAATTTTCACCAGGTGCTCAAAGTCTTCAACTACTCTGTCCACATCCCGCAACCTGATGCCCGGTCCACCGTAAACTGTGTTGACCACACAATAACTGCAATTGAAGGGGCAGCCCAGACTGGTATAAAGGATACCGTAAGGTCCACGAACCGCGAGGTTAGAAAGACACTGCCAGTTGTGAGCCCGGTAACTTTCCATGGGCAATAGGTCCCAGGCAATCATCGGCAGGCTATTCAGGTCAACCAGAGACGCAGGCGGATGATGGACTATCCGGTTATCCTGGCGGTACCACAATCCTTCAATTTCACCGACCTGCCTCGCAGCAACATTTTTTCTCAGCACAAGAAGCAATTTCTCCAGGGGAAGAAAGGCTTCACCCTGGCAGACGAAATCCACTTTCTCTTCTACCAGTGTTCGCTCTGGAAGCGCTGTAGGATGACGTCCTCCAAAAAGAGTGCGAATACCACTATCGCTTTCTCTCACCAACTTCAACGTCTTGCTGGCATGAAGCATCCTGATGGTATGGGCGAAAAAGCCCACTAAGAGCGGCTTTTTCTCCAGTATCCGGGTGGCCGTCTCTTCAGGGGTGAGAAATTCAGCGTCAGCGTCAATGACACTGACAGAGAAACCTTTTGCCCTCAAATATCCAGATAGAAGACCAATGTCTAACGGTGGAGCAAATCCTGAAAATTCGCTCAAACTTCCAAAGGTCTCCAGTCGACCACCTGGTTTCACCAGGACCAAATCCTGCCAGTCTTCTGTCATGTTCTCACAGGTTGGAAAATTGAGTTCGTCTTACCACCTGGTAACCTTTAATCAACTCCCTGATGCCTTCTGCGAGAGAAATAACTGCTTTAAAGCCCGTGCGTTCAATTTTCTCGTTGCTAACAATGTAGTTCCGTTTGTCAACGTCCTCACCCACTTCTGCCTCAACAAAATAAAAATTCGGCACCTGTTTCCTTATTTCCTGACACAATTCCAGTTTGCTCAAATTAGCCTCGCTGAGACCAACGTTATAGACCTGCTCCTTCATCACCGGAAAGTTCCTCAGACAGTGGAGGAACGCCCTGGCGATGTCCCTGACATGGACATAGTTTCGCTTGAAATGCGCCTGAAAGAGAACGACAAAGCCATCTGTCACCGCCCGGTAAGTAAAGTCGTTTACCAGAAGGTCAAGTCTCATCCGCGGACTCACCCCGAAGGCTGTGGCCAGCCGCAGAGAAATACTGTTTCCAGCATCCATGATGGCCTTTTCAGCCTTGACCTTGAGACGGCCGTAAAGTGATACCGGCCGCAGTGGTGTCTCTTCTGTGCAAAAAATACCCTCCTGACCTATCCCGTATCCGCTGTTGGTGGTGGGGAAAATAACCATCTGGTGTTTACTGCGCCACCGGAGAAGCATCCTGATAGCCTCCAGGTTAACCTGTTCAGCCAGTATCGGATTGGCCTGGCAGGCCGGTGCGCCGGTAAGACAGGCCAGCGGCAAAATCACATCATGTCCGGACACCAGTTTCTTTACCAACTGTTCATCTCTAACATCACCACGAACAATCTTTAACTCCTGACGATAACAGCAACTTAGAAGAGAAGTCTGCCCGTACATGAAATTGTCCAGCACCGTAACCTCATAGCCCTCTTCCAGCAGCACTGGTACCAGAACTGAACCAACATAGCCGGCGCCCCCGGTCACCAGAATTTTCAATCCCTCAGCCACTTCCTAATCTCCATTGCCACTATTTCTGGGGTCAGGTGGCAAACTGACCGGATATAACCTCTGCCCCCATATTCATAATAGTATTTCTCTGCGAGTCCGATTCTCTTCAAGGGTGTGGAAATTCTTCTGTCAACCAGTACCTCAGCTACCGAGGAGCCAAAACCACCTGCCAGTAAATGTTCCTCCAGAGTAGCCAGCCAGGCAACTTTGCTGCTGATGTCAACCAGAATCTCCTCATTTATTGGTTTAATTCGAAAAATATCTATAACGCCGACATCTATGCTTTTTTTACTTAAAATTCCGGCAATTTTCACAGCTTGATGAACCATGTTGCCGGTGGCCAGCAGGTAGCCGTCTTTGGCGGAGGAGATTATTCGGTAACCGGCGGCAATATCGAATGCTTTCGTTCTTACCGTTGGCAAGACTTTACGGTCAAGCCGAACATAACACGGAACTGATAGATTGTAACTCATATCAGCACAGCGCGCCGCGAGAAAGCTGTCTGAAGGATTGTAAATAACGAAGTTTGGCAAGACACGCATTACCGACAGGTCTTCGGTAGCGTGGTGCGTTGGGCCGGAATCATCATAACTGAAGCCAGCCCCAACGCCAACAATGGTTACTGGCACGTTCATAAGGGAAACATTTACCTTGAGCGCCTCAAAACAGCGCAGAGTGGCAAATGGCATAATCGCATATGTGTAGACCTTCTTTCCTGAAAGCGCCAGTCCCACTGCCACGGTAACCATGGCCTCTTCAGCGATACCGATATTAATGAACTGCTGGGCAAGGTCTCTTCTAAACTTATCCAGACTCGGCGCTCCCATGTCTGCCGCCACTACCATTATACGGCGGTCAGAGAGCGCCAGTTCATAAAGTCTGTCAAAAAACGCGTCGCGCATTGTTTGGGATTTCATTTTATTCCCGTTCCCCCTTTAGATAAGGTTTTTCTGTTGCTTTTTCAGACGGCATAAAGCGTGCCTGGCCTCCTCTTTTTCTGGCGCAATCCCGTGCCACAGCGGCTGATTTTCCATAAAGTCAACCCCCCTGCCCTTCACGGTGTTGGCAATTACTGCTAAAGGCCGATTCCTCTGGCGTGAATCCAGGCCAGAGAAGGCGCTTAGAATTTCGGGAAAGGAGTGGCCATTGATGCAAACCACATCCCACCCGAATGACGCCCATTTCTTGTGGAGAGGATTCAGACGCATGCAGTTTTCTGTAAAATCAGTCGCGCATAGCCAGTTCCGGTCAACAATGGCTACGAGATTGTTGAGCTGATGGTGGCCGGCAAACATAGCCGCTTCCCAGACAGACCCCTCATGACATTCTCCATCTCCGAGTAAAACATAAGTCAGGTAAAGCTCGCGATTCAACCGTGCCGCCAGAGCCATACCTGCTCCTATGCCCAGTCCGTATCCTAATGACCCGGTTGTAATTTCCACACCAGGAACATCATGTTGCAGATGGACACCAAACTTTCCCCCTGCCTGGCAGAAACTTCTCAGCCAGGACTTAGGGAAGAAGCCGCAGTCAGCCAGGACGGCATAGAGAATGGGACTGGCCTGTCCTTTACTCAGAATAAAGCGGTCTCTCCGCGGCCAGGAGGGACTGTGGGCGTCATAGCGCAGCACCCTGCCATGGTAAAGAGCAACAAGAAGTTCCACGCACGAAAAGGACGACGTTACATGACCCGTGCCAGCTCTTATGCACATTTCCATAACAAGTTTTCGCATTCTTGCAGCTTTATCCACCAGATAGTCAATTTTATCCATGTTTCCTCCTATCAGTCACAAGGAGCATCCTTTCGAAAATGGCTTCCCAGAATTTTCTGGCATGATACAGACTTGTGGCCTTTTTTTTACCTTTAGCCGCCACTTTCATTCTTTCTTCCTCGTGTTTCAAGAAATATCTTGCTTTTTCCACCAGATCACTCTCGTCTTTAAAGCTAATATAGTCTACCATAGGTTCAAACCACCTACATGTTTCCGGATTTTCGCTTTCCAGAAGCATCGCCCCGCAAAGGGTGGTTTCAAACACCCGCCCTTTCACCTGGCAGTATGGCCAGGGATTACTGAAATTCAACACTATTTTTGAACGCATCAACAGTCCGGCATATTCCTGTATAGAGACTGGTTTTTCCCTCTGTCCGCCTGCCTGGAAAACTGCCAGTCCGGCTTTCTTCAGTGCGGCCAGACCGCGCACCCTGTCAGGACGGCCGGCCAGGGAGCCAGGAAAACTGATGCCAATGGTTCTGGGCAAACCCGGGTCGTAGAAAATTCGCGGGTCCTGTGGTGTCCACAGCGGCAGAAAACGACGGCCAGACCAGCCAGTCATCTGCCAGGCTGAGGTGGAATCAATCGGCACATTTAAGTCTACCAGAGGCGCAATCTTTTTCATTATTTGCTGACACCAGGGCTGAGCCGAATCAAACCAGATAGCCACCACGGGAATTCCCGCCGCTCTAATTCTTTTCAGCACAGAAGGATAAAGATTGTATCTACTTCCCACCGTCCAGGTGAAGACCATCAAATCAATGCCACCTTTCAGACAACGAGCCAGCAGAGCCGTTTCAGGCCGACGGTGAAAAAGATGGTAGTATTCATCATAGTGAAAATGTTCCTGAGTGGCTAAACCTGTGGCATCCAGAGAACCAAAAAAATTGTGCGCACTGTTGGTCAATCCCAGAGCTGGATTGCAATCACACCATTTTTCCGTAACGAAAAGCACGTGAAGCCGAGCCGGCTCTGCTCTTTTCTTAGCATTCCCGGAAACACCCGGGAAAGAAAACACCGATGGGCTCTTTTTTTGCTGGAATAAATCGTAGGCTTGCTGAAACTTCTGACGGAAGGAGTTCCAGCGGCAAGCAAAACTGCAGATGGTTACCTGAATCTCACCCCGCAGGTACACCACTCGCTCCTGAAGAGACAGGACTTTCTTGACCCCCCTTACCCCGATCAGCAGCCTGACCCCTCTTCTGGCCCACTGCCATAACTTACCCGTCAGCCTGCTAAGCCACTGTCTTTTCCTCTCCTTCATGCCTTTCTCCAGTCCACCACCCTGCCTACGGTCGCAAAAACTTCCCGCAGCAATGACCTGTCTTCTTCTGTAAACAGCTTCCTGGCCATCAATCCAAAGAGTCCCGCGCCAATTAACAGGTAGAAACAGACTCGTATCACGCTGTATTGATACCACTGCAGCATCACCACCACAAGACCAGCGACCAGGGAAATTGCCAGTATGCCTGAAAACCCCTTCCAGTCAAAGCGCCACGGGAATAGTCCCTTCCCGATTAACCAGGCGATGAGTATTGCGGTAAGACGACTCAAACTTCTGGCTGTGGCTGCACCAGTGACCCCGGTAAGTTTAGTAAGAAAAACGATGAGAACAAGACTGACCAGACACTGCAGTATTTCCATCCTGGCTGTATCCACCGGTCTGCCGGCGACAAAAACCGCACCGCCACAGAGCACCTGGTAACCGTGAAGAACCATGCCACCGTTAAGAATAAGAAAAATTGGCAGTCCGCTAAGGTATTTCCCCCGGCCGTAAATATCAAGCAAAAAATATGACAGAGAAAGCATCAAAACCACCGGTGGGATATTCACCAGAGAGACATACCTGCTGGCTTTAAAAAACATTTTCCCCAGGCTTTCCTGACCGGAACGCGTTAGCTCAATCATCTTTGGAAAAAGCGGCTTCAAGATAGAATTAACATAACTTTCCAGATAATCAGCAAATCGTTTTACCACGTAGTAGGTCGCCAGCACTTCCGGCCTCAGAAAAACACTGACCAGAAAAGAATCAGCCTGTGTTGCCCCATAACGGACAAATTCATTAACATAAAACGGCCAGGAAAACCGGAAGAGGCTGCTGAGTCTTTTTCTCTCAGGCGGAACACGAAAGTAGGCTCTGGTCACTGCCACCATCCAGATGCTCAGCAAAGCCTGCCCGGTGATCAGACCAGCCAGATATCCCTGGATGCCTGAAAGGAAATAAAGGGCCAGCGCATATATTCTTACCACGGTGTAACTCAGAATCTGGGTTAAACTCATCTCATTAAACTTCTGCAGAGCACACAGATTATGCTGAGCCGTTTCATACCATTTGTTGCTGATAATACCCCAGGCCATAAGTCTGACGAGAGACGCGTAACCATATCCCTTGAAGAATATTCTGGCGACAGGTTCAGCCAGGAAGAAAACAAGGGCAGCCAGAGAAAGGGATGCCGCGGCGATTACTACCCAGGTAATTTGAAGAAAACTTCTCACTTCTCCATCTTTCCCGGAAGCGACATAGTCCGGGAGAAGTTTCCGGCTCGCCTCATGGAAGCCAAAACTCAAAATAATGGCCGAAAGGTTAGTTATCACCGTCATCACAGCAAGCGCGGCCATTTCCAGCCTGGTAAAAAGTCGGGTCACCAGAATGAAGTAAAACACGCCAAAAACAACGTTGACCACCTCGGCCAGCCCCAGCTTGATACTGGCCTGCACCACTTTTACCGACTCTCTGGGACCACCTGTTTCATCCATGCCGCGGCTATTGCTTTCTGGAAAGTCTCTGCCGACCAGTCGTTTTCCCGAGGAAGAAAGTTATGTGCTGAAGAAGGTTTTCCATTTCTTTAAGTCTTTTACGCAGCAACCGGGTATGACTATCAAAGTTATTTCGTGGCAGTTTACTGGCTACCCTGTTGAGGGTTGTTTGTACGAGAGCCAGCCGTTTGCCGATTCCAAATTCCAGTCGGTCCATTATTATCTGAAGCGGTTCATCATTAGCCTGGTAAAGACTTCTCACATACCCCTTTCGCCAGACCCGGCGAACCGCATTCCACTCTTCCAGTTTTTTCAGGTTGATGCTCACGTTGGCTTTACTGACTCTTAAATCCCGGGCAATGGCCGCCGGCGACAGCGGCTCTGGTGAAAAATAAAGGACCGCGTACATCTGACACACAGTGCGGTTTAACCCCAGACTTTCCCCAATGGTCCCGGCCAGACCTATTAATTCGTCCCGGAGAGGCTCCAAATTTTTGTTCATTTTTTGTTCATTTTGTTCATAACTATGTAAACATTCTAACGCAAGATTAGCCCGCTGTCAAGTGACCTACCCAAAAAATTCTTTGATGTCAGCATGTTGTTGAGGTAAACTTCATGCAAGCGGGGTGCGACATGCTGATGAAGCAACTTCTCAAAAGTATTCTCAGGCGCTTTCAAAAACCAGTCTACCGACTGGCCCGCGAACTGGTGGATTTTTATGAGTACTCCGGGTATTATGGGAACATTGACCTTCACACAATGATGACACTGGCGGAGCGCAAAACTCTGGAAAGTATAGTCGCCCGGAAAAAGCCAGAGGTCGCCGTAGAAATTGGCTCCTGGAAGGGCGCCTCAACCACAATTATCGCCCGCCATTCAGGTGTTGTCTACGCGATAGACCCTTTTACGGGAGCTCCCGATTCATGGGAGGTACACAGCGCCGCCAGGCACGATGTCCTTAAAGTCTTCCGGAATAATCTTAGAATTATGGGTATCTCCAATGTCATCCCGATTGTTGGAAAATCGGCCGACGTCTTCAATGTTTTTGGAAGGTGTGTTGACTTTGTGTTCATTGACGGGGACCATACCCGGCCAGGTATTCTTGCGGACCTGCGGTGGCGGGAGAAGTTGAGATTTGGCGGAGTGATTTGCGGCCACGATGCCGAAACTTACTATTCCGAGTTACCGGAGGAACTCAGGATGGAGGTCAAGAAAAGTACTGCAGACTACCTGGTCGACAGAGGTTTGCATCCAGGAGTCATTTACGCCCTGTACACTGTTTTTCACGATGAACATATGATTGAGCCGGGTACAAGTATTTGGTGGTGCCAGTGTTAAGCGGGGTGAAAGTTTTTGGATAGAGAAATCCTTAACTTTAATTTTAGCCCGGTCTTTGTCGTCAGACTGCTTGAAGTAGCAGGCTCTGCGTATGAGGAGTCAGTTATCCACACCGTCAGGGACAAGAGTCTTCAGAAACTTCCTGGCGTTTTCAAAATGTGGGTCCAGTTTCAGGGTGCGCTGCAGGGCCCGGACAGCCTCTTCCCGCTGGCCAGCCTGTTCCAGCACGCAGGCCAGCAGAAAATGAGCATCGGGATTTTCCGGTTGCAGTCTGGCCAGTGTTTCTGCCTCCCGGTAAGCCTTTTTCAATTTTCCGCAGGCTAAATCGTAAGGCACATTCTTCTTCGTCAAAGCAGCCAGAATTTTCACATAGATGTTCGGTATCCTTGGTCCCGGAACAGTGTTGAAAAAGTAAGCGAATAACAAGACTGCGCTCCATAATCCCAGGATTGCTTTCCAGTTTGTTTTCAGATGGTCATAAGTCCAGACGAAAAAGTATCCAGCCGAAACCATCAGACACGCTACGGCCGGCAACCGGTACCGGTCGGTGATAAAGAAAAAAATTACCCAGGCGATATTGGTTAGCGTATAGGTTAAGAAAAGGAACTTCCGCCGCCAGTCAAAAAAGACCACGACCAGTCCCGCCAGACCCACCGGCACCACCAGACCAAAATGAACAAACGCCAGACGCAGGCTGGGAATAATCTCCTCTAAAAGGTAGACGTTCAAGTTCTGCGGCCATTCATAACTGGTGAAAAAGAGCATCGCTTTGGTTAACTGCAGTTTCCAGAAGCGGGCACTCCAGACAGAAAGTAATGGCCCCTGCGGATAACAGAAAAGCCCCAGAGAGTCAGCGCTGTTGCCGATAGCCCAGTTCACCGGACCATTAGTACAGATGGGGATAAATCTTCCACTCACCCAGAAATTACGGACTGTCACCGGCAAAATCACAAGAACACAGAAAACGGAAATGACCAGAAAAGTTTTCAGCCCAGCCTGGTAAGACCGGGAAGGAACCTTCACTTTCTGAGGGAGCAGTTTTTCAGAGTGTGATTCGCCTTTGCTTTTCCCCCGGCCTCCCCGGAGAGAAATCAATCCCAGAAATAAGAAAGGCAGAAAAAGAGCGATGGTCGGTTTGGCCAGGGCCGCCAGCCCCAGCGTCACTCCTGCTGCCATTTTCGGCCAGAATTTATGCTTCTCTTGAGCAAGAAGAGCCATCGCAATAAAAACGGTATAAAGTAAAGTAATTATACCGTCACTGAGAACTGTCCCGGAGTAGACAATAAACGTCCGGTAGAAGCAGGCCAGTCCGGCGGCTATGAGGCCGGTTCTTTCGTCGGCTATCTGGCAGCCGATGAGAAAGAGAAGAAAACAGACCAGGACATCCAGAAGCAACTGTAGCGCTAAGACGGCTACCAGATTTTCTCCAGTCAGGGTCAAAAGCAAAGCCAGAAAATAGGGATAAAATGGGGCCATGTAGAATGGCTTTCCGTCCACGTACCAGGGGTGCTGCTGGATTTGTTTAGCCCATAAGATGAAGGTTTTCTGGTCGTGTCGGTCCATGAGAAAGGGATTAAAAAAGACGGTTTCCGAAAAATGGTAAAGGTACACAAAGCGAATCACGGTTCCGATTATTAAAAGAATGGAAAGAGTGAGCAAAGTAAGCCGGCGTAAATTCCTGTCCATCTGCGAGAGTTTACCAGGGCAATTTCACCCGTTGTTCTGGCTCTGCGTGAAGTAGGCAATGGTATCCGCCACAATGTCGCGGATTGTTCGCACAGGAGTAAATCCGGTAAGAGCGGTCAGCCTGGAAATATCGGGTACCCGACGCTGCATATCCTCAAAACCCCGCGGGTAAACTTTCTCCGGGGCAACAAAAACAATCTCCGAGGGACTGGCCGTCATTTCCTTCACCAGAGCGGCCAGGTCAGCGATGGTGATTTCTTCCTGAGTGCCAACGTTGAAGACACCACCATAGGCTTTCTCCTGCTGTCTCAACTTCTCCATAGCCGACAGCGCATCCTCCACATGGAGGAAGCAGCGAGTCTGCCGGCCATCGCCGAACACCGTTAGAGGCTGCCCTGACAGCGCCTGCTTTACAAACCGGGGAAGAACCATTCCATAATGAGGGCTCTGCCGCGGCCCCACCGTATTGAACAACCGCACAATGATTACTGGTAAATTTTTCTCCTCGGCGTAGGCCAGGGATAAAAATTCGTCCAGCGCTTTGGTACAGGCATAGCTCCACCGACGTTTGGTGGTGGTACCAATAACAATGTCCGCATCTTCAGTAAACGGAACGTTTTCATTTTTTCCATAAATCTCAGAAGTGGAGGTCAGCAGCAGGCGGCGCTGCCAGCGGCTACATCTCTTTAAGATATTGTTTGTCCCCTCCATATTGACCAGAATTGACTCAATGGGATTTTCCAGAACTCTCCTGACACCAACGACCGCTGCCAGGTGATAAACAAAATCGCTGCGACGCACCAGTTCATCCACCAGCGGCTCATTCAAAATCGTATCAATTATCAGTTCTAAACGAGGATGCTTTATGAACCCGGAGATATTATCCAGACTTCCTGTAGAAAGGTCATCCACTATCCTGACCTGGTGACCTTCTTTGAGAAGTCGCTCCACCAGATGAGAGCCAATAAAACCACATCCGCCGGTCACAAGAATTTTCATGGTTTTCCTCTCTCCGTTCTAATTAATAGTAAATGACTTTTAAGAGATTGTCCACCGCAGACACATTTCTGGTCTTTCCACCCCGCCAAAAAACTTGACAGAGAAAAACTGGTGCGTAAAATTATTGGAAAGGCTAAGCTTTCTCTTTAACCAAAGGAGGTGCTTATGGCAGTGAAGAAGGCAAAGAAGAAAGCGGCTTGCGGTGCAAAGAAAAAAGCAACCAAGAAGAAAGCGAAGAAAAAAAAGTAACTCCAGAAGATAGCTAATAAAAATTGCTTTGACCAACGGGCGCTTCTCTTGAGTTTTGAGAAACGCCCGTCTGGTATTGCTGGGGAGACAACGAGCTATGAGAAGGAAAAAAAGAAAATTACGCTGGCGCTGCAAGAGAGCCAACCACCGAAAAAAGCCCACCATGGGTTAGTTCAAAGGAAGAGTGAGCTGACTGAAGTTTCCAGGTGAATACATTTAATAGCCTCACCCAGAAGGTTAGCCACGGAGAGAATTTTCATGCAAGCGGGAAGGTCAGTCTGCGGTATGGTATCGGTGATAATTACTTCTTTTAAGGGACTGGCGCCCAGTACCTTCCTGGCTTGCCCGGACAGGACAGCATGAGTGCAACTTCCGTAGACTTCCCTGGCTCCATTGGCCAGTAAAATCTTTGCCGCCTCAGTCATTGTCCCACCGGTTGAAATCAAATCATCAATAATAATCGCCTCCGCTCCGTCAACTTCACCGATAACATGCATCACATCCACCTTATCCGGGGCATCCCTTCTTTTATCCACAATGGCCAGGGAAGCCCCCAGGTGCTTGGCAAAGGCCCGGGCCATTTTCACGCTGCCCACATCCGGAGCCACCACCACCGGCCTGCGGAAATTTCGGCTTCTAAAATAGTTCACAATGACCGGCGCCGCAAAAAGATGGTCCACCGGAATGTCAAAAAATCCCTGAATCTGCGGAGCATGCAGGTCCATGGTTAGCAGACGGTCAGCCCCGGCAGCCACCAGGAGATTGGCCACCAGCTTAGCAGTAATGGGTACACGCGGTTTATCTTTCCGGTCCTGCCGGGCATAACCATAATAAGGCAAAACGGCCGTCACCCTTCTGGGTGAAGCGCGACGAAAAGCATCAAGCATAACCAGAAGTTCCATTAGATTTTCGTTAACCGGGGGACAGGTGGACTGAACTACAAAGACATCCTTTCCCCGCACATTCTCTTTAATCTGCACGCTAATTTCGCCATCGCTGAAGCGGGAAATCTCAATCTGCCCCAGCGTTTTTCCGAGATAAGCAGCTATCTTTTCTGAAAGCTTTCGGCTGGCACTACCGGAGAAGATCAAGCACTGGTTCATGGTATCCCCCGAAGTCCTCAGGATTGTTTCTCAACAACTTCCTGGTTCAATCTAACTTTTCTCTCTTTCAACCACTGCTCTGCCTTTCGTAAATCGTCCTCGGTATTTATACCCAGCACTTCCTCCGGGCAGGCGGTCTGATAACTTCCCACGCGATAACCCTTGACAGCCAGAAGCCCAACAACATCGGTAAGATACTGTTCCCCTTTCCGCGGGTCAGGAAGAACTTCTGGCAGGGTCTGGAAAAGCTCCACGCTCCGGAAGAGATAAACTCCAGCATTGATTTCCTTTATGGCCCTTTGCTCCGGAGTGGCGTTAATTTCTTCCACGATAGCTATCACATCACTGCCGTTTCTTAGAATTCGGCCGTAACCGGTTGGTTTTTCCATGATGGTGGTCAAGACTGTGGCTACATTTCCCTCTTCCTGATGAAGGTTAATCATCTTCAGAAGAGTATGCTGACTTAAAAAAGGTACATCCCCGCAGAGAACTAAAATGTTACCTCTGTAACTACCCAGGATTTTTTCCGTACAGGCCACCGCATGACCGGTTCCCTTAGGTTCCGGTTGTTCAACATATTCAACCGCAGCATCGTGGATCCAGGAAAAAATCTGCTCCTTCTTAAAACCGACTACAATGATAATCCGTTCCGGAAACAGGCTCTTTACCGTCGGAAGAAGATAACTGAGGAGAGGTCGGCCCATCAGGTCATGGACCACTTTCTGGTTTTTCCCCCCTAACCGTTTCCCCCGGCCTGCGGCCAGAATAACCACGGCTAACCTTTTTCCTTTCTCTCCCAATCCGGGCGTTATCAAGCAGACCTCCCTTCTTAGAATTTTTAATTTTATCCCTGCTGCCCGGCGAGGATTCGAACCTCGAACCTCGGCTCCAAAGGCCGGTGTGTTACCATTACACCACCGGGCAAGTCTTCTTTTCCCGGAATCTCAGGGTATCCGCCACTCAAAAACAAAAGAGTATTATCCTGCTTGCGTGGTGGATAAGGGCATCAAAAACAGTTACTGCCAGGTCTGCTGAGACTACGCTCATCGGGAAAAGAAGAGGCGGCATCTTTGCCCGCACTTATAAGTTCGGCGTGGCTTGACTTTCTTTTTCTCTGGCTTTCTGATAAGAGTCAATAATTATCTTCTGCATGTATTCCCGAAATTCGGAACTGATGGGATGAGCCAGATCTTTGTGTCGTTCGGCAGCAACAACTTTCTGACTGGCTTCTTCCGGCAAAGAGGTACCGCAGGAGCCACAGAAGCGATTTGAAGTTGGATTCTTAAAACCGCACTTAGCGCAAGGCTTCTGTGTCTTCTTGCTGGGCATGGCCACGAACAATCCCTTCTTGCCTTCAATAATTCTTATGTCTCTCACGACAAAAACACCGTCCAGCGTAATTGAGGCATACGCCCGGAGACGGCTGTTGGGACTGTTAACCAGCGACACTCTTGTCTCGGTAATCTCCATAGCCCCTCCTGTCAACAAAGTTGTTTAGACCTGGTACCACCTTGACCTGCCAGCCAGGGCGGACAAAGGACGCTGCACACTCCTGCGCCGCGGTCTCATCCGGGAAAATGCTAAAAATTGCGCCGCCACTTCCAGAAACAAGGAACTTCTGGCCGAATTTTTCTTCCAGGTAGCCCCTCATTTTTCTGATTTCCGGATATTCCTTTTCGCTGGCCTCTTGCAGTCGGTTAAAGAGACACCGCCTGGCCCCGGCAACGTCACCTTCGTCCAGTTTCTTAATAAGAATTCTAATTTTTCTGCGAGCCTCTGTCAAATCACCCTGATGTTTCAACCGGTCATACCAGGCGTAAACACTGGCTGTGGAAACCGGCCTGGCCGGAAGCAAAATTACGTACCAGAGCTTACACCTGGCAGGAATAGCCTTGATTTTTTCACCTTTTCCCCACACCAGGCAACGCTCTCCCCCAATAAAAGCAGGCACATCAGCACCCACTCTTTCTGCCAGACGCAGAAGTCGCGTCCGGGAAAAATTAATTCCCAGGAGTTTGTTAAGAACCCTTAGCACACAGGCCGCGTCACTGCTACCGCCGCCAAGACCGGCTCCTAAAGGAATACCTTTTTTTACCGTTATTTTCATGGGCGGAAACCCGGCCAAATGCTGCTGCAGAAGTGAAAGGACTCTGGTAACAGTGTTGTCCCGGGAGTCAATCCCTGTTTGCGGAAGAAAGGTCACCTTCCAATTTCTGGCGGGAGAAAAATCAATGAGATCAAAGAGGCCAACCGGGTCTATCAGGGAAACAATATCGTGATAGCCATCACTTCTCAGACCACCAACCTCAAGAAAAAGGTTTACCTTAGCTGGAGTTCTTCTTCGCATCCTGACAGGGTTGTTGAGAAGCAGGCTTGACTGCCACCTTCACCAGCGCCGGTCGCAAGATACGATCCTTAAATCGGTAGCCAGCCCGCTCCTCCTCCACAATATGCTGCTCAGGCACCTGCTCAGTTTCCACCGTGGCCGTGGCCTCATGAAGACAGGGATTGAAGGGGCGTCCCACAGTTTCTATCTTGGTCACGCCCAGCGACAACAGCAGCCTGGTCATTTCTTTCTGGAGCATCTGCAAGCCTTCATGAACTGACTGGCAATGTTGCCCTTCCGCCTGTTCTATCTGATTCAGAACCCTTTCAAAAATCTCGTCAAAGGGTAAAAGCTGGGCCACAAAAGAGGCCATGGCCTCCTGGTAAATGTTACCCTTCTCTTTCTCCATCCTTTTACGGTAATTATCAAACTCCGCAGCCAGCCGGTACAATCTATCTTCTAACTCTTTTTTTTCTTTTTCCAGTTCTGTCAGTTTTTTCTCCAGAGGAAAAGACGCATCCTCTGCCGTCGCGGTTTCATTTTCCCCGGCCAGTTTTTCCTCCGAAGGGGAGCCACCTGTGCCTTCTTCAGAAGCGACTTTTTCATCAATCTTCTTTTTTCTGTCCTTTTCCCCAGCCATCTGGTATCACCTCCCCGTATTTACCTGATAAAACCCATCCGCCAGGGAGGCCAGTAAGTGAAAACTGCCTGGCCAACGATGTACTTGGCTGGTACAAAACCCCAGTAGCGGCTATCCTTGCTATTGATGCTGTTGTCACCTAAAACATAATAAGCATCAGGCGGCACCTGTGCTTCTGAACTCACTCCGATGGTACCTTCACTGTAATAGTAACGGCAACGAACCCGTTCGTCCTCCACGCATTTTCCATTAATGTAAATTCGCCCCCCTCTGATCAGAACCCGCTCTCCTGGTAGGGCAATCATCCTTTTAACAAAATCCCGGCTGGGATCTTCCGGATACTTGAAGATAACCACCTCTCCTCTGGCCGGACGCCGGTACCGGTAAACTACCTTGTTAGCCAGCAGCCGGTCTCCAACCTTCAATGTGGGCACCATGGAAGTGCTGGGAATCCTAAAATTACCCACCAGAAAAGCCCTGATTAAGAGGGCAATGGCTACCGCCCAGAGGAGTGACTTGAACCACTCCAGAACCCCTTCTCTCTTTTGTCTCTTTCTGGCTCCTGAGACCATAACACCCCTTAGATTTTTTCGCCCAAAAATCTATTATACCCCGGCTGGTGACTGGCGTAAACTCAGACACTGGTGATAGAAAGAAAGATAGGCCTCCACCATTTTCTCCAGAGAGTAGCGTTCAGCCACGGTCTGAAAAGCCTTATTTCCCAGCCGTCTCCGATAAGCCTCATCCTCAAGCAAAGTCAGCAGCGCCTGCGCCAACTCTGCACAATTTCCTGGCCTTACCAGAAGGCCGTTAACACCGTGGCGAATAATGGCTGGAACATCACCAACCCTGGTGGCCACGCAGGGTTTACCCAAACTCATCGCTTCCAGCAGGCTTACCGGACAACCCTCCCATAGTGAGGGCAAGACAAAAATATCGCAGGCCGCCACTATCCCCAGAGGGTCTTTTTGAAAACCTAACAATTTCACCCGGGAATCTATTTTCAGCTCACGCACCCTGGTTTCCAGTTCCTGTCGCAGCGGTCCTTCGCCCACGATGAAAAATTTAACCCTTTCTTTTTTCTTGAATACCTCGGAGGCAGCCAGAAGCAGATCTGTCTGACCTTTGGCTGGCCTGAGATTACCCACAGTAACCACAGCCAGTTCACCTGCCTGCAACCCAAGAGCCTCTTCTGGCCAGGGTCGCACCTGGCGAATTTCCACCCCGTTAGGAATAACCTCAATCTTCTCTTCCGGCGCAACCTGTTTTTTCACCAAAATTTTCTGACCGGCATAACAATTGGAGATGATGGCCTGACACCATCGGACAGTAACTTTATCCAGCCACCAGTGGTACCACCGCCTCCACGGATCAGTGCTGCGCTGGCTGGAAATTACCACCGGCACCCGGCTGAGACGGCCGCTTAAACGGCCGAAGATATTGCCCCAGAAGATAACCGTATGAAGAATATCAGGTTTTTCTCGCGAAATGGCCCGGACAAGCCGCCAAAAATCTCCCGGACATCGTTTCAAATTAACAATCATTGTTTCCAGGCCGGCCTGATGAAGCGCCTCACTGAATGGACCTTCACCCCGGATCAAGAAAAACTTAACCCGGTAACCTTTTTCCTGAATTCCCTTTCCCAGAAGGAGAAACATCTTTTCGGCACCGCCCATATCTGCCGCGGAGAGTAAATAACTCACCTTAAAGTTTCCTCTTTTTTCACCGCCCATAGAACGGTTCCAGTGGTGGAGATGGCAATTTCCTTCCCGTCTTATGAAAGAGTAACCTGGCCGCCTCACCCGCCAGAGGATACCACCGAGGTCTTTCCGCCACCCTCAGGTCTCGGTATTCTTTCACCATTGACTCTGGAATGTCTTCCAACCCCGGTCCAGTCAGCAGCGTCCCTGGTGGTAAAAATGACAGAATCTCCCTGATGGTCCCTGTTTTGATAGAGGGTGAACGAACCAGGACCGCGGGTTTTTTTCTGAGATAGTAGTAAAACCTGCCCCGATAAGCGTTAACAAGACAGCAGACAGGACCTGTTTCCTTACGGCAGGCAAACATCAGACTTTCCACAGAAAAAAAACCGTAAAGTCGCTGCCGCTGACCGCAGACCAGACCTTTTGCGAAACTCAGTCCTACCCTTACCCCGGTCCAGGAACCAGGCCCAAGACAGATGGCAATCCGGGAAACAGTAGTAATATCAATATGGTTTCTCTCCAGGAGAGTTTCAAGCTTACCCAGCAGGTTAATGGCTAAGTCTTCAGTTTCCCAGATAAGTTCATCCCTGACTTCCGAATTCCAGGCCAGCGCCAGGCTGGGGCGTCTGGTGCTGGTTTCTATGACCAGAACAGTCATGGCTGCACCTTCCAGGTGACTCCCCTCACCAGAAGAAATGAAAGCCCCGCAATCGCTGTCCCGCCGAGCACGTCCAGTGGAAAATGAGCCCCGACATAACACCGGGAAAGGCCGGCCAGGCAGCCCACCAGCCACCAGCAGTACCAGTACTTCCGCTGGAACCAGGTGAGGAAAAAAACACCGCTGAAAACTGTCTGGGCGTGTCCGGATGGCCAGGAGCCACTTCTTAAAACAGGGCCAATAATGGTTACTGGCTTACTGCCATTAAAGTATAGTACCGGTCTGGCTACCTGCAGCCACCCTTTAAGAAAGTGAACTGCCAGACCACCGATCACGAGCGTCGGCAAAAAAATAGCCAGGTACGACCAGCACCTCTTTCTTTTCTTCACCCAGATAATGAAGGTCACCACCGGCACCAGGAGGTAACCAGAGCCGAACCATCCAACAGCAACCATACCAATATCAGCCAGCTGGTTTCGCCCGGCCCAGCTGTTAATAGTCAGAAAGGTCTGCTGGTCAATCTGCTTTATTCTCTTCCAGAGTGACCGGCCTTCCGGGACGGAATTGAAAACTGCGCTGTTGGTTGCCCCGGTATCAAAGCTGTAACAGCGGACTATGAAAAATTTCTTCGCCGGTTTACCTCGCACCTGGACGACCAGCGTTTCCTTTTCTTGAAAAGACACAAACCGGTACAGGGAGGAAGGCTCTACAAAAAAGTGGTCATCAGCGAAGAAAAGACCATTCCGGGTTCGCAGTTTTTCCTTCAGAGAGAAAGATTCCTGCCAGAAATCGTACTGATCCAGAGCCGGGCTGAGGCAATAAAGTTCAGCCTTCTGCGGTAAATAGAAAGCCAGCTGGCTGGCCTGATAAAACTTGTGAGTGAAGATAAAAAAGTTGCTTTCCTTTTCCTCCTGCTGTATCTTCTGCAACCGCTCCGCCAGGTCCTTCCATCCCACCAGATCGTTGGTCGGGTCAACTTCAGCCGGTATAGGAAATACCTTGAAAAGTGCCTGCGCAGGTATCATCGCCGTCATCGCGCCAGCCAGTACCATGCTTGCTATCAGATAACCCTGCGCCAGGCGCCGCTTCCCTGGCTTTTCCAGGACACAAACGACATGTTCCCCTGCTGGTATTAGAAGAACCAGATAGCCAACCGCCGGCCAGTGGGGTAGCACCTGATTGGACATTGAAGCCCAACCAAACAGCAGCAAAACAGGCCAGGTGAGACAAAAAACCAACCGGTAACGGTCATCTCCAGCCAGCGCCTTGAGACAAACTCTGACAAAAACTACCAGCAAAAGTATGAAAAGAAGCGGGGAGAAGGAACCAGCCTGAGCCCCAAGATTCCTTAAAAATACCTTTGTTTGAAAAAAAGCGTGTTCTCCCAGACCGTGGGAGAGTTGAAAACGAAAAGAAATCCAGAAATGTTCCCAGTTCCAGATGAGTACTGGCAGGAAAAAAATAAGGCTGATGCCTATCGTTAGATATGGTTCCCGGCGCCGAAACCAGAAACGCAGCCCTGGCAGTGCCAGTAGAAAAGAAAGCAAACACAGGTAAAGTAAAACGGCCGTGTATTTGGTCAGCAGAGCCAGGCCAAGAGTAAGTCCCAGAAGATACCACCACCCTGCTCCTTTCTCCGCGTTGCCACCTGACTGGTATATCCTGGCCAGTAGAAAAAAAGCGAGCAACCAGAAAAGTCCTAACAATGTTTCCGGGACAATCATCAGACCGCCGATAGCTGAAAAAATCGGCACCAGGTTAAAAATGAGCACGCTCCAGAAACCGGCCTTTTCTCCGAAAAGTTGTCTTCCCAGAAGGTAAAGCAACCACATCGTCAGCACGCCGGAAACAAGCGCCGGAAGTCTGACCGCGAGACAGGAGTGTCCTGATGACTTTACGCTCAACCAGATTAGCCAGCCTACCAGCGGCGGGTGGTCGTAGTAGGACAGAGCCGGATGGGCCGCATACTGATAGTAATGAGCCTCGTCAACCCCCAGTCCCAGCCGCCAGGCCAGGAAAATGCGAATAACTGTGGTTATTAGAATTAACCCCAGCACCTTCCCAGGATATTTTCCTGTGTTCAGCGTCCCCTCCATTTCCATCTCAAGCAAATGACCCGCCAGAGATACCGACAGAGTGTCGTCACTTTGAGTTTTGATTTTCCTGCCCGCCGCTGGTAAAAATAGATGGGCACTTCCACGATGCGGTTACCGCTCCTTCTTAAATGGAAAAGCAGTTCGGTAACAATAAAAGGGTCATCAGCCTCAAGCAATGGTAACACTGGTCTCAGGGCCTCCTTCCTGAAAAAACGAAATCCTGAAGTTGGGTCTGTTAACTTCAACCCCAGCCACAGGTTCAGATAAAACCTGGCAGTTCCGGTAACCAGCGTTCGCAGCCAGCCCCGTTCTGCCAGCCCTCCGCCGGGTAGATAACGCGAACCTATCGCCACGTCAGCATCTTCCAGAGCCGCCACTAACGACGGAATAAAGCGTGGGTGGTGAGAAAAATCTGCGTCCATCTCACCCACAATATCACTGCCTGACTCCAGAGCCCTCTGAAAACCCTCCCGGCCCGCTAAGCCGCGGCCACGCTTGCCTTTTCTTACCAGAACATTTACCCGCTCATGGTCCGGGAAAGCCAGCAGCACTTCTCTGGCTGTTTCGTCCGGCGAAGCGTCATCAACAACCAGAATGTTTATTCCTGGCCAGGAAGAAAGAATCTCGCCAATCAGCGCCACAATCGTTTCTCGTTCATTGTAGGTGGGAACCACAACGGTAACAACTGGCTTACTCATGGAGTAACCTTCTGACAAGTCTGGCAACCGTCGCCGGTTTGATCGCTGCCATGCAGGAGGGATAGTCAGGACACTCCCGTCGATAGCAACAGTAACATTCCAGCGGAGTGATCACCTTTGAAACCAGACCATAATCCTCAATCTCCGCCGCCGAGGTGGGGCCAAAAAGAGCCACTACTTTCTTCTTCAACCCGGTGGCAGCGTGAAGAGCCAGTGTATCTCCTGTCACCACCACGTCGGAAAGATTGAGCAGCGCAAAAAAGTCCGTAAGTTTATTATCCCAGCCACCATTAAGAAGTGTTTCTGAATGGCTCAACAGTTGTTTCATGGCCGGCTCTTCCTCCCGGCCGCCCAGCAGTAGTAGAACCGCCTCCCCTTCCAGATGCTGAGTCAGTTCCAACCAGTTTGCTTCAGGCCAGCGCTTGGTGACCCAGGCAGGGCCACTACCCACGTTTAAGCCCACAACCTTCTGGCCTGACAGCCGGTATTTTTCCGCAAAGAGCCGGGCATACTCTAAGGAAACATCAGGTAAAGGAACAAATATCTGGCCGATCTGCTTCAGACCTATAATATCAGCCATCCACCGTTGATAGCTCAGTTTATTGTGTTTCTTGGCCCGGTCATCATGACTCAGCAAGAGCCAGTTTTCCGCAGCAGCACCAGAACAAACTATCTCACCGGAAGGATTATACCAGAAGCCGATACGGGTTCTGGCCTGCGGCAGGCCCGCCAGAAGCAGACTTTCCCTGGAGAGGTCAAGATTAATCACCACCTCAAATTGAAAAAAAGTCAAGTTAGCCACCGTGTCCGGGGTATCATCTGTCCAGACTTCATCAAGCCACGGATTGTCTTTCAGCAGTCCCTGACTTTCCCTGGCGGTTAACCAGATGATACGATGTTCCGGAAAACGTTTCCGGAGAGGCTGCAGAAGGGCCGTTGTCCTTAAAACATCTCCAAGCGCCTCCCGCTTTACTATCAGAAGACGACCGGAACCTGGCTGGTAGTGCGAACAGTTCTGACAGGTTAAGCCCTGCTCCTTGTGAAAGACACACGGCCTATCAGGGAGGAAAAAGCGACATTTCTGTTTTAGTTGCTTCATCGGCTTTTCACATGGAAGCCAGTAGAGAAGAAATCGTTTCCTGGTTAAGCACCGCAGTCGCTTCAAGTTTCCTGGTAGAAATCAGTTCCAGTTTGGCGCTGCCCAGAACAATTTTACCGTGCAGATATGCCGGGAGACGATTGTCATCGGCTGTCAACCAAAGAACCATTTTCCCCTGGGTAAAAAGCCCTTCATCGGAGGCTACTTCCGGTTCAAGCACCAGGAATTCTCTCAATCCCAGCAGAGGAAGCTTACGTTTTATCCGTTCCCTGTAGCGAACCGTCAGGGTCCAGAGTTTGGTAAGAGCAACTGGATATTTTGCTTCTTCGCCGGCCTTGAAATTATCCATTCTCATCCTGTAGAAAACACCGATGCTGTCGTATACCGGCTGGGTATATTTCACCCGGCCGCCTTTGGTTTCTGTTAGTTTGCCCTCCTTATACTTCCGGCCTGTCCAGGTAAACAATTTCTCGCCGGTCTCAAATTCTACTTCGGTGATTCGCTCTGTCTTTCCGGCACGGGTATAGGTATAAAAATAGTATGGCTCAAATGTTTCCGGGTTTACGTAGGCATCAACTCGATTAAAACCGTACCCTAACTTAGCCGGCAAGCCGGTAGGCACAGTAATCCCGACCAGATGATAAACCTTTCCGTATCTGTTTCTCTCTTCCTGACAGGCCATCATCGCTTTGCCCAGGGTGGCCAGGTTCCATCTGGCTTCAAAAAAAAGACATTCACCCCGGAAACCACTTAACGAGAGAACTGGCTGTTGCCTCATTATTTCCGGCGGCCCGGCAGCCTTCAAAGTCTCTTCCAGCGGTGGCTCCACCTTTTTAGCCAGGAGAACTCCGTTTTCAGTATTGTCGTTAACCACTGACACCGGGGGCGCTTCCACTTCCGGGGACCGGTTGTTCTCAACCGGTTCTAACTTGTTCGCTATTTCCTCGCGACCTGTGGCTGTTGCCGGACCGGGAAGAATGAGAACCCCGGTTTCTGGCTGCTTGATTTCCAGCGAAGAAGGCTCCGGAAGAGCCGCCTGTTCCTGAACCACAGCCAGCTCGCTTTTTTCAGCAGGAACCGTTTTACCTTCTTCCCCCGGTCCTGGTTCCAGTTTACTTTGCTTTACGCCACTGCATCCCGAGAGGATAATTATGCCCAGAAGGACAACCCATTCCCTGGCGCTCATTTTGTTTTCCTTCATTTTCCGGACGGAAAGAATACTCCTTCAGCCTCCCGAAAAATTCCAGTAGTCCCTTACCGGAGTTGTGGTATTATTTTACCACATCATGTCCGGACACTCAGCGAACCAAAAAGACAGGGAGTTTTTCTCCTGCAGCCTGTGCCAGCATCAGTCCGGCCGTTTCTTAATGGAAACCGCTGATTTGACTGGCACCGCTTCCGGCTCCTTTCGTCTTTTTCAATGCCGCCGGTGTGGTCTTATCAGCCTCTGGCCTCTGCCAGGAACAGGCGAAACCTCCTCTTTCTATCCGCCCTCATACTATGAGGATACCCCTGCCCGCCGCAGCAAACTATTGCGGCGCGCCAGCCGACTTTCCCGTGGTCTACGCAGGTATATACTTCAGAAAAAGCACGGATATCCACATCGTTTTTATCCCTGGTGGCTGTCAACTGCTGTCTGTGGCTGGTTCTTACCATCCCCTGACGCAACCATCGTTCCCTGGATAAACGGCGGGAGAATTCTGGATGTGGGCTGCGGACAGGGCGACTTCCTGCTGGTCATGAAGTCTCTGGGATGGGAAACATACGGGGTTGAACCAAATCCTGCGGCCGTGGCCACTGCCACGCGGCTGGGGATAAGTGTGCATTGCGGAGAACTTAACGAAACCATGTTTCCGACCAGATTCTTCCATGTAGTCAGACTCCATCATGTCCTGGAGCACATCCCCAACCCTGTGGCCGTCATGCTGATAATTAGACGCCTCCTGAGAGATGATGGTTACTTAATGATTACCGTTCCCAACATTAACAGTCCAGGATTTAAAATCTTCCGCCGGTACTGGTGGAACCTTGACGTGCCGCGCCATGTATACTTTTATTCACCGGAAACTCTGACCAGGCTGGCTGCCAGCACCGGCTACAGGATTTGTCAGGTTATGCACCATCAAGACAGGAGTGGTCTGGTCCGCAGTGTGGGCCTGGTCGTCGCCCGAAGGAACACCAAACTTCAAAAAATTGTCCGCCGGCTGCCGCCCGTCCAGATTTTTGGCTCTTTTCTCGCCTGGACCGGCCAGGCATTGCACCACGGTGAATGTTTCACCTGCCTTTTGAAACCTTCCTTCCCCCCAGAGGACCGCGGTCCTTCCGATCGGAATGGATAAAGAAAAAATTGCCGTTTCCGTCTAAATTCGTCACCGCTTTCAACCCGTCTTTCCAGATGTAACTGAGGTAGCCTAATCCCAGAAAAAATTGCCTCACCTTCTCGGTGGTAGCGCCGAACCTCGTCAGATAATCCTGGCAAAGTTCACAAAGAATGACCGGACGGCTTTTCTCAATTATCTTTTGCGCACCCTGAAAAACAAGCAGCTCAGCTCCTTCCACATCACACTTAATAAAATCAACCCGCTCCAGACCTCTTTCCTGGCAGAAGTCATCCAGACTGATGACTTTAACTTCCTGCTGTAGAAATTCCTCCTGCTGGTTGCACTTGAGGTGGGCCAGACTGTAGCCTAAACGTCTGTTTTTCTTGAGAGGAATAGTTAACCGGGCTTTCCCCGACCGCTTCCCTGCAGCGGCTTTCACCAGAGTAACATTTTTTAACCGGTAAAAAGTGTGTATAGCACGGAGGACACGAAAAAAATAGTCCCCCGGTTCAAAACTGTAGACGTGGCCTGCGGTGGCCAACTGTGACAGCACCAGTGTGTAACGTCCCTGAGCCGCTCCCACATCAAAACAAATACTTTCTGCCCCAACAAAATGTTTCAGCGCCAGACACTCCGGTTCCAGTCTTTTCCCCAAATAATTCCTTCTGATGGTTCGCAAGACTGTGCCCCAGCAAGAAAGGTACTGTTTCCAGTTCACGATTGCTCACCTTTCCCCAAAGAGATAGTAGCAACAACCTGTTTCAGACCTTTTCTCAGAGACCAGTTTGGTTCCCAGTTGAGAACAGCTTTCATTCGGGTCGTCTCAGCCACCACCCTTGCCGGTTCCTGACTCTTTCGCCAGCAGAAACGAATCAGGTCGGACCTGCCTATCAAAGAAGCTATTTTTTTCACGATCGTGCTCACCTTCACCCCGCGGCCTGAACCAAGGTTCACCGCTCCGGCAAACCGGCTCTCCAGAAGACGAACCAGCGCTTCGGCGGCATCTTCCACATAAAGATAGTCGCGAACGGCATTTCCGCTTAAGCAGGTGAAAACCTTACCGGAAGAGACTGCTCTGATCACAGAAGGCACCAGGGCTTCTTGAGCCTGACCCGGTCCGTAAAGATAGAATAAACGCGCCCACCCGAAACTGAACCCGGCAGGAAAAACCATTCGCTGAAGAATTTCCCAGGTACTTCTTTTGCAGATCCCATAAAGGGTGTGAGGTAATAATGGCGTTTCCTCCTCATGGCAGTATCGTGAGGAAAGACCGTACTCAAAACAGGTACCGGCCAGCACGACTCTCCGACCACCACTCTGCGCAAATTGCCTCACAAGTTGCACGGTCCGGTAAAGCCACGCGACATTCTCCGGCGAAGATTGGTAACTACCCGGCCGGGTACACCAGGCCAGGTGCAACAGATATTGCGGTCGGACCCTGGCCACCAGTCGTTGTCCAGCAGATCCTTCAAGAAGGTCGGCCCGGTACCAGTTTACCTTTGCCGGGTACAGGTCAGGCTGGTGCCGCGAGACGGCATGGACGGAGAAACCACGTTCTACCAGTCGCGGCAGCAGATGATATCCAATAAATCCGGAAGCGCCGGTCACCAGAACTCTCTTCATTTCAACTTTTCTCCCGGTGGATAAGTCTGTGTTTCTGGTCCCGTTCAGAGATTACCGTTGGCTCCAGCGGCCAGGAAATTTTCAGGGCGGGATCGTTCCAGCGAAGTCCTGCGGCTGCTTCAGGACGGTAACATTCAGAAAGGTGGTAAAGAATAGTGGTTGGCTCACTCAACGTTTGATAACCGTGGGCGAAACCTTCCGGAATGTAAAGCATCCGGTGGTTCCAGGCGCTCAGTTCTACAGCCCACCATTGCCACCGGGTCGGTGATGTCTCGCGGAGATCAACCACGACATCAAAAATACTGCCCTGAAGACAGCAAACGAGTTTCTTCTCCCAGAAGGGTGGCCGCTGAAAATGAAGACCGCGCAGCGTGCCCCGCTTTCGGTTAAAGGAAATTGCTGTCTGGACAACAACCATGTCCAGCCCGTGAGCCTTGAACTCCTCCTGACAGTAAATCCTGGAGAAGAAACCCCGGATATCCGTTGCCGGAGAAAATTCTATTAACCATACGCCCGAAAGTTTACCCGGTATGAAGTTCATAAAACTTCCACTTTTGGAATCGCTACAATGAATTTTCCGCCCCACTTTCTGAGGTAACTAACCTGTCTCATTATTTCGTCTTTAATATTCCAGGGTAGAATCAAAACATAGTCAGGCTGAGTTTGTTCAATCATCTCAGGTGGATAAACAGGAATGTGGCTGCCTGGTAGAAAACGTCCCTGCTTTAACGGATTTCGGTCCACCGTATAATCCAGAAAATCACTCCGGATACCGCAGTAGTTCAAGAGCGTATTCCCTTTGGCCGGAGCACCGTAACCCACTATCTTTTTTCCCTGTCGTTTCAAAGTGATTAATAATTCAAGGAGGTCCCTCTTAAGAACCTGAACCCGCTTTTCAAATCGGTGAAAAACTTCTGCCTGGTCATACCCGGCTCGCCGCTCTTCCTTTTCCAGTTCTTCCACCCTTAATTTTTTCTTTTTGCCCCAGCTCTCCGGCAGACCGGCATAAATTCTTAGAGAACCCCCGTGAGTGTTTATCCTTTCCACGTCAAAAACAACCAGGCCGTTTGTTTCCAATAAACGCCTCGCCACAAAAAAAGAGAAATAACAGAGGTGTTCGTGGTAGATTGTGTCAAACTGATTCTCCTCAATCATCCTCATCAGATGGGGAAACTCCACAGTCAAAACCCCTTCCGGTTTCAGCAAAACTCGCAGTCCCCGCACAAAATCATGCGGTGCGGGAACATGAGCCAGAACATTGTTGGCCACCACCAGATCCGCCTGATAACCTCTTTTTACCAGGGTTCGGGCAACCCGGGAGGAAAAGAAAACGCTTTCCGTTGGAATTCCATTCTTCCGAGCCACTCTGGCAATATTGTGAGCCGGCTCCACACCCAGCACCCTGAAGCCTGCCTCGCGAAAGAATTTTAGGAGACAGCCGTCATTGCTGGCTACTTCCACCACCAGGGAATTTTTTCCCAAACGAAATAAGGAAGAAACTTTTTCCGCATAGCCACGGCAGTGTTCCAGCCAGGTCTGCGAGTACGAAGAGCAGTAGGCATACTCACTGAAGGTTTCTTCCGGGGAAACACTACTTTCCACCTGCACCAGAAAACATTGAGGGCATAAAAACACATCCAGAGAATAGAAGACCTCCTTCTTTCTCAACTCCTCCCTGGTTAGATACCTATTTGATAAGGGTTGAGGACCCAGAGAAAGGAATGGTTCTCCGGTTTCCGTCCTGCAGAGCCGGCAAATCATAGGTCACCATTTTTCTCTTTTACTGTCTGTTCAAACTCCCGTATTTGTGTCAAACTGAAAGAAGTCATAGGTTGCCCTTGATAGTACCTTTGATACCAGGCCACGGTTCGGTCCAGGGCTTCATCCAGATTCCATCCGGGCCGCCATCCCAGTCCGGAACGGGCCTTCCTGCAATTTAGCTTCAGGCAGGGGCTCTCCGGCAAGGTGACCGACTCTGCCTGTTTCCAGCAACACTTTTTCCCCCATCTTCTACCTATCTCCTGAACAATCCATTTTACAGGTTTAACCTCGGAAACAGCAGGACCAAAATTCCAGGATGAGGCTGCCTTCACTTCACCATGGTAAAGAAGACCGCCCAGCAGCAGATATCCCGAAAGCGCTGAGAGCACGTGCTGCCAGGGGCGTTTAGCCCGGGGGTAGCGAAGCATCAGAGTCTGGTCTGCTACCAGAGCGCGAATGCAATCAGGGACCAGCCGGTCCTGTCCCCAGTCGCCTCCCCCAATAACATTGCCAGCTCTCACCGTGGCCATAAAAACCGGAGGCCTTCTTCGCTGAAAAAAACAGTAACGGTAGCTCTCAGCGGCTATTTCGGCACAGGCCTTACTTCCACTGTAAGGGTCACGGCCACCCAGAGCATCATCTTCCCGATATCCAGAACCGCCTTTTTTCGGGGAATAGCACTTGTCACTTGTGACCACAACCACCGCCCGGACATCTTCTGCTTCTCTCGCCGCTTCCAGAACATTTATTGTTCCCAGCACATTAGTAGCATATGTTCCGACCGGGTCAGCGAAAGAACGACGGACCAGAGATTGCGCTGCCAGGTGAAAGACAATCGCGGGACGGTAACGGCGGAAAACTTTTCTGAGGTGAACAAAGTCGTTAACATCCCCGCGAATGTCAACCATACGTGTGGATAGCCTACAAATTTCAAAAAAGCTGGGATGGGTTGGTGGCTCCAGTGCATACCCGACTACCCGGGCTGCTAAATGAGTAAGCCAGAGAGATAACCAGCCTCCCTTGAACCCGGTGTGTCCGGTGACCAGAACTGTCAAACCACGGTAGGTTTTGTCAAACGACAATTTTCCACACCCTCCACGGAGGATTTTCACTCTGCCACAGGTTTTCCAGCAATCTCAGGTCACGCCGGGTATCCATGCACTGCCAGAAACCCCTGTGACAGTAAGCACTCAGCTGCCCTTCAGCCGCCAGTCTTTCCAGGACACTTCTTTCAAAACTTGATTGGTCTCCCTCAATCATCTCCAGTACGCCCGGTTCAAAAACAGCAAAGCCACCATTGATCCAACCCTCACCTGTCTGAGGTTTTTCGGAAAACACTTTTACCCGGCTCTCCTCCAGAACAATATCCCCAAATCTGGCCGGAGGTCGAACAGCGGTCACGGTCCCCAGACATTTCTGCTGCCGGTGAAATTCTAAGACCGCCCTGATGTTGACATCGGATAAACCATCGCCATAGGTCAACATAAATGTGCCTTTTCTCAAAAAAGAGGCCAGTCTTTTTACGCGGCCACCGGTCTCCGTTTTCAGACCGGTGTCAACCAGGTGAACAATCCAGTTTTCTTCAGGGGCCTGCTGGTAGGTTGTGGCGCCATCCGCCAGATTGATAGTAAAATCCGCATTGAGCTCCCGATAATGAAGGAAATATTCCTTAATCATCTCTCCGCGGTATCCCAGAGCAATGATAAATTCATTGAAGCCATAGAAGCTGTAAATCTTCATAATATGCCAGAGAATTGGCCGTCCCCCGATCTCGACCAGCGGCTTTGGCTTTACCACCGTCTCCTCACTTAGCCGCGTCCCCTGGCCGCCAGCCAGAATAACCACCGGTATTCCTTTTTCTGTCATCTTCTTCTCACCTCTCATGCTCGCTAAAATCTGCCTGGAAAACTGCTTTAATCCGCTTTCTCCACGGGACTCGCCAGAAATCTCCCCGATAGCGAAATCCGGCCTTCTCCGCCATCTTGATCAATGTTTCATGGGAAAAATAGAAAAGATGTTCGGGTGGCTTCCAGTCTTCCCACTCTACCAGGTATTTCCCGGCGCTTGAAACATCCGGAGTCCCCACAATCAAATAGCCACTATCCTTAAGCAAACTGTGGCACTTAACCAGACCAGCGACAGGGTCTGGCCAGTGCTCTATGACGTCAAACATAGTAATGACATCAAAAGTTTCTCCCGGATTATAAGAGCTATCAAGGAAATTCGCCGACTCTGCGGCAACGCCAAAGTGGTCTCTCGCGTATTGCACTTCAGATTGAGCCAGGTCAACCCCTCGCGCGTTCATCCCTCTGGCTACAGCCTCTTGCAAGAAGAAACCACAGCCGCAGCCGATATCAAAGACGCTTATCCAACCTCGTCCCAGAAGTCTTTCAATCCGTCTGAGCTCTCTTCTGGCCTCGCGCCGTTTAGCAATTTCTTTCCGCGGATACTGCTGAAGATATAACTGCTGGTGTTGCTGGTAGAAACAAAATAACTCGCCCTCTTCTGGTTGCGGGTTAACGAAGAAAAGATGGCAGCCCCGGCAGGAAACAATCTGGTAGCCGTTTTTTACCAGCCTCGGCTCCTGGTCGTTGTTTCCGCAAAGCGGACACTGGATTAACTTCATTCTTTACACTTTTTCAACCTGACTGGCCTGCGCACCATGCGGGCAACCTGCCGGTCAGAAAATTTCCAGAAGGGTTTATCCATCATCCTCTTTGCCAATATTATATCACGGTTTTGGTACACCCAGACGAGCGCTACAAGAAGATAGGGACGACAGCACCACAGAGTATGAGCGATTGACCGAATTATCAGACCAAGCGCTGTCCAGAAATTGTCGTAACAGGAGAGAAAGAAAATTATTCTGTTTCTGAACCTGAGCAAATTTACGCTCCGACGCGGGTCTCGCCTTATGGTCTCCTCGCCCCGATGATAGACGACGCTGGCCGGCACGCATAAGCTGCACCAGCCGCGTTTCCAGGCCCGGTAGCCAAGGTCCCGGTCTTCATAATAGTACTGTCCATAGATCGGATGGAACCCGCCCAGTTCCAAGAATCTTGCCCGGTGATAGGCTGTTTGTCCACCTCCGTACAACAGATAGTAGGGGGGACGCTCCGCCTTCCTTTTCTCCCCCGGACTTAAAGATAGGGAACTTACAGAAAAAATATTTTCACAGGCAAAATACTCCAGGAGAGGCTGGATGAAATCTGGAGTGACACGGACATCATTATTCAGCAGAATTACGACCCTGTGAGAACAGCTTTTTACCCCGGCGTTATAGGCGGCGCCGACAAAGTGGTTTGTCTCCAGCCGCAGTAGCCTGACCCCGGGGAATTTCTCTTTGACAAACTCTTCAGTCCCATCGGTACTTCCGTTATCCACCAGGATAATCTCATCCCCCTTGTTCCGCCCTGTTGCGGCCTGAACAACCGAAGGAAGATTTTCCTGAAGGAGCCTGCGACCATTATAACTGAGAACTACGATGGAAACAGGTTCATCCTTCACTGAGTAACCTCCGGGCCTGAACCAGTACCTCCTCTGCAGAAATTGACTTCAGACACTCAAGACTGGCGCAAAATTTTCGGTAGCACGGGCTGCATGCCAGCGACCGGCTCAAGAACCAGACATTTGGCGGACAATGGCGCCTCGGGTCAGTAGGACCAAAAAGAGCCAGCGTTCTGGTTCCAGAAGCGGCGCCAATGTGAAGAGGAGCACTGTCAGTAGTGATGAGCAACCGGGCTGTTTCAATCACCTGAACTAACTGGGAAAAGGAAGTCTTACCAGAAAGGTCAATCGCCCTCTCTGACATCAGAGAAAGGATATGAACTGCCAGTTCTTTTTGCTCTCCAGAGCCCACGAAAATCACCAGGCACCCGGCCCTGCTTAACCCATCAGCCACAGCGGCAAAACGTTCTGGTGGCCAGCGTTTACTTGTCCATTCCGGTGATGAACCGGGGTGAATCACCACCCACGGACGGTCAATATCAAGCCCGTTGCGACTGAGAAACTCGGGAAAGCACCTCCGACTATTTTCATCCAACCAGAGTTGAAAATCAGTTAAAATCTTTTCTGCACCCAGCCGACGCAGTAAAACTACCTGAGACTGACGTATGTCTCCAGGTAACCGGGACGGAACAGAAATCTGGTAAATGAACCTGCTCCAAAGACTGTCACTGAATCCCGCCTTTACTTTCGCACGTAAACCCATCATTAAAATCCGGGTTCGCGTGCTAACCTGGAGATTCACAGCCAGGTCAAAATGCTCTTTGTTTAGCACCCGCCAGTTGCCCTGGTAGCCACTTTCCAACCAGTGAAACCGATGGAAAACAGGACAGGGTTCAACAATTTCACAGTACTCTCTCTTTGTGAGAAGATGAATTTCGCTTTCGGGAAAACTGGCCCCCATTGACCGAAAAAATGGAGAAGTCAGAACCAGGTCCCCGGCTGCACCTGTTTTAATAAGAAGGATTTTCCGGTAAGAAAGTTGTGCTTCGCTCATACCAGTTCCCGGTATACGGCCACCGTTTCTTCCACCATTCTCTCAGCTGAAAACTTCTGGCGCACCCAGGTGGCTGCCGCCTGGCCCATTTTTTCGCGCAGCCAATCGTTACTCAGCAGCAACTTCAACCTTTCCACAAAAGCAGCCGCCCGCGGTTCCACCAGAAAACCTGTCTCTCCATCACGGATAACTTCCCTGACACCACCAAGAGCCGAAGCCACTGGCACTACCCGACACCATTGAGCTTCCACCACTACCCGTCCAAATCCTTCCGGCCTGGTGAAACAGCCAGCATAGACATCTATTCTACTGAAAAAATCTTCCCGCCGCGGATTCAGCAACAGCGAAACCCGGTCTGAGAGACCATGCTCTTCAATCTCTGCTTTCAGCCGGGAAGAAGCCTTCAATCCTGCTGCTGGCAAGCCCACTCCGATAAGACCCTGGACTGGATGTCCCTCTTTTACCAGTACCTGCATTACCTTCAGGAACAACGAGAAACCCTTGCCTGTTGACCAGCGCGCCAGAGTACCTACTCGAAGATACCTGCCCGGCCGGGTCCGCTCTATCTTTCCCAGACTGATGCCATTAACTACTATCCGCAGGTGGTCATCAGAGACCTGGAAGGAACTTCTGGCATATTCTGCCAGGGCCTGGCTGACAGCAATCACCCGTTCTCCCTTTCCCATAATTTGACTGGGCCAGTGGGTATTGTAAAAACTGTGGAAGGTGGTTACCAGATGTCCGCGATTCTGGTAACGGGTTAAAAAGTACCCTACCCAGGCTGGAACCCGGCTCATGGCGTGAAGAATATCCGGCTGCCACTGCCGGCAGAACCGGAGCAGAGAGAAAAAGGAACGGCCGAAGGAAACAGGGTCCTTGCGGTGCAAGGGCGCTTTTTTAATTACGACTCCTTCCTTTCTCAGCCGGGAAGCCAGCCTTCCCCCGTGGCTCACTACAGAGACCTGGTGGCCATGGTCAACCATACCCTTTGCCAGTTCAAAAGTACACTCCTCCACGCCACCCTGCTCCATTTCCGGGACGAGGTAGACGATTTTCATCCGGCAGGAAAACCTTTATTGATTCTCCGCGGCTATTCAAGGTCAAACAGGTACAATTGTTTGCCCTCATCCAGAACGAGCCGGCAGGCTTTCATAACCTGTTCAACCTCTACCGTTTTGATGCAGGTAAAATCACGACGGCACCTGACTGGACGCTGACAGGGGAAACAACTGACCTGGCCGTGAACCACCTGATTTTTCGGCCCGATTGGCCCGTAGCGATAGGGATTTCCTGGTCCATAGATGGCGACTACCGGACAACCCACCGCCACGGCTAAATGCATCGGGCCGGTATCGTTGGTGACTAACAGGTCACATCTTTCCAGTAAAGCCGCTAATTCCCGAACGCTGGTTGTGCCTGCCAGATTAACAACTTTCTGCTGGCCGATAGCCAAAGCAAGTTCTGCCGCCAGAGTTTTCTCGGCGGCACCACCAATAATGCCTATTCTGGCTTCGTACTCCTCAATCAGTTGCCGTCCGGTCTGGGCAAATTTCTCCAGCGGCCAGCGTTTCCCGGGAAAACTGGCACCCGGATTCAGACAGACAAAAACATCAGATTTTTTTATCTCCAGGGACTTCAGCAACTTTTCCGCAGCCTCCCCTTCGGAGGGATTCACAGGAAAGTGCAGAGTTATTTTCTCGGGAAGGTTGAAGAACGGCTTCAACAACTGGACCGTCCTTTCGCTTTCATGGGTGAAAATTTTATCCGAGTGAAACTCCGCCCAGAAGAAGGTCATCCGGTAGCGCGCCCTGAGGAGAAACGGAAGCAGTGAATTTCTGAAGTCAACCACGAGGTCATAGCGAGTTTTTCTGAGGTGGCTTAAGGAATGGAACCATTCCCGGGGCGAGTTTTTCCGCAAGACATAGTAGCGCGAAAACCAGGGATGACCGTGAGCAAATTCTCTGGCAGCCGGTCCAACCACCAGTTCTATCTCAGCCTTTTTAAAGGCATCACGAAGTATTTTCATGGCCGGAGTCAAAAGAAGGTTATCTCCCAGACAACTGGTGCCAATCAGCAAAATCTTCTTGACTGGCAAACCTGCAATATCTTTTGGGCACATCTTTCTGCCTCGTTCAGGGTTTGAAACGTACAACGAAGTGATTCTGTTAGATACAAACCCAACCTTTCCAGTTCAGATTCCGGGATATAATGAGCATAGCCTTTCTGACACATTTGTTCTATGGTTCTGTCAAAAATCAGCCTTTTCTTTTTTCTTTCTACGCCAACAATGACTACCTTCCGACCACTGCTGACACTTTCGGAAATCATGTTGATGCTGTCCTCAGTCACCAGCAACAGCTCCGAGCAGGCCAGAATTCCCGGATAATGGCTCTGTCTCACTCCTTTTCCGGGATATTCCTCATAAAGAACATTCTCCCACCTGGCCAGTTCCTGTTTGAGATATTGTACAACATCTTCCGGAGTTCGGCGCGAGGTGGTGAAGACAAAACCAACCCGACGCTCCCGGCTGTATGACTGCAGACCAGCAAGAAACTTCTTCAGCCAGCCAGGACTGAGACGGTAATTCTGGTCGTTGCCCCCCAGAAGCACGCCCACGATTTCCGAGTACCTAAAAATTCCTATCTGTTGTCCGAAAGTTCTTTTCTCTTCCTCAAGGGTTTTTCTGTCAATGTTGCTGGGCGCTCCAAGAGTTACTACAATGTTGTCCCTGCGCACGCGGTGGCGAAGCCAGTCGTGGTAGGGAATGATCGCCAGGTCAAAAAGGGACAGGGGTACCAGCGACGGCGTCATAATCACCACCGAACAGCAACCCAGACTTCTGGCCAGAATGAGATTCACCGGAGCCAGTGACGACCCTGCTGAAAGAACACAGGCAGGTTTCCCCGTATGCCAGTCAGCAGGTTTCTTCAGCATACTCATAAGGAGTTTCCTGCCTGCTGCCCACCATTGAAACCAGCAGAATAGCGCCAGCAATTTTGGGGCTACAGGATAGTTTCCTTTGCGGGCCGGCAGCCTGTAGGTTGGTCCCCGAAAGGAGATGGACAAAACTTCAAGCTCGGCCCCGGGTACAGCCCTGGCCACCCCAAAAGCCTGAACAAAATTTGCCCGACTTCCATCATCCAGAACCAGAATTTTCATAATCTTACAGGGATACCATGCTGGCAAAGAAATTCCTTCACTTCCCGGACCTGCAACTGTCGGAAATGTACCATTGAAGCCAGCAAAACCGCTGAGGCCTGTCCCTGAACAATCACCTCATAAAAATGCTTTAAAGCACCCGCGCCGCCAGAAGCAATCACCGGGATAGCAACTGAGCCGGCCACAGCGCGCGTCAGTTCACAGTCATAGCCGGCACCGGTGCCATCGCGGTCAATGCTGGTTAGAAGTATCTCCCCCGCACCCAGCTCCTCCACCTGCCTGCTCCAGACTTTAACTGACAGCCCGGTCGGCTTCCGGCCTGCTTCTATGTAAACCTCCCAGTCTCCCGGCGCTACCTGTTTGGCGTCAATGGCCACAACGACACACTGACTGCCAAATCGTCTGGCGGCTTCCCGCACCAGTTCTGGATTTTTCACCGCCGCAGTGTTGACGGAAACTTTATCCGCACCGGATTTCAGCAATTTTTCAATATCCGCCAGGGTGCTGATACCTCCCCCCACCGTTAACGGAATGAAAACAACCCCGGCTACCTGCTTGACTATCTCCGTCATCGTTGCCCTGGCTTCAACAGTAGCACTGATATCCAGAAAAACCAGTTCGTCAGCCCCGTGGTTACTGTAAAAAGCCGCCTGTTTCACGGGGTCTCCGGCCGGTCTCAGTTTTTCAAAGTGAACTCCTTTCACAACCTGGCCGTTGTGAACATCCAGACAGGGAATAATTCTTTTGACCAGCATCGCTATCCCTCTTTTCCTTGCTGAAGAAAAGTACCTAAAAACGCCAGACCGTGGGAGCCGCTTTTTTCTGGATGAAATTGAACGCCGGCGACGTTTCGCCATCTAATAAAGGAGGCAAAAGGGCAGCCGTACTCGGTAAGACCAGCCACTATTTCTTTCTCCTCCGGTACAACATAATAGGAGTGGGCAAAATAGAAGAAGGCATTCTGCGCCACTGCTTGCCGGTAACAACCAGCTTGGGGCTGAAAAGTTACCTGGTTCCAGCCCATGTGAGGGACAAGCAGTCCCGGCTGCCGGAAACGAACCACCTGCCCTTTAAGGATACCCAGGCCAGCGCTCTCGCCTTCCTCGCTCCACTCAAAAAGCATCTGTAAGCCCAGACAGATTCCCAGCAGAGGTTTCCCTGCCGCTACCGTTTCCCGCAGGAGCCTATCCAGACCAAGCCTTTTCAGGTTGTCCATCCCCTGGCTGAACCCTCCCACCCCGGGCAGGATAATTCGGTCTGCCGCGCGCAATTCTTCCAGCCTGTTGGTGAGCAAAACTTCTTCCCCGAACCTGGCAGTAGCCATTACCACGCTATAAGTATTCCCTATCCCGTAGTCAATCACGGCGGTCATATTAATTGTTCCTTACCGGTTGGTCTGCCATGCAGGAATTTCTGTTGCCGCTAAGTTATTTCAAAGGTATCTTCCGGTCCAGCATGACAGACATAACCTGTCCGGCGGGAGTCCGATGGCCTGAACAAAGTCTTCCAGACTGTTATATTTCAGAGAATCAGCACCTATCAGTCGACAGATCCCTTCAATGGAATACTTCAAAGCCACCAGTTCATCATAGGAACGTGTGGAAATACCGTAACGACAGGGAGCAATCAGAGGTGGGCAGGCAATTCGCACATGGACGGCTTTTGCTCCGGCACGCTTAAGCTCCAGAACTTTGTTGCGAATCTGCGTTCCCCGCACGATGGAGTCATCACACAGAACAATCCGCTGTCCTTGTACATTATCTCTGATGACAGAAAGTTTTATCCGCGCTTCCTTTTCTCTTTCTTCCTGCATCAACGGGGTATAGCTGCGGCTGGCAAACCGGTCAATGAGAAAACTTTCCTGATAGGGTAATCCTGACTGGTGATGATAGCCTAAGGCACAACCAATCCCCGAGAAAGGAACCGGTGAGACAATATCTGCTTTCAACTTTTCCGCGGCATCCCTTTGCGCTAACTTTATCCCGAAATTCTGACGGGCTCTGATTACCGGAATACCATCAATCACCGAATCAACCGAGGCGATATATCCCCACTCAAAAGCGCAGAAAGCCGGCCGGGGTGCTGGCACCTGTAAGACGGTCTTGAAACCATCCCCATTGAGATAAACTGTTTCGCCAGGTTTGACATCCCGCACCACTTTCAGTCCCAGGAGGTCAAACGACCTTGACTCAGAAGCGACGGCCACTGTTTTTCCAGAGTGTCCAAGAATAAGCGGTTTAAAGCCATGGCTGTCACGGGCGGCGTAGATTCCCTGAGAGGTCAGGACTACCAGACTGAAGGAACCCTTAACCTGCTGATAAATACGTTCAAGTCCCCCGGGGATGGTTTTCCCCTGAGCGAGTAACCGGCCCAGAATCTCAGTATCGGTTTCGCTGCTAAAAGCATGCCCCGAGCGGAACAACTTGCGCCGCAGGCTTTCCCGGTTGGCCACATTCCCGCTGAAAGCCAGCGCGTAGCTGCCCAGATGCGAATAAAAAACCATGGGTTGTCTTTCCTTCAGACTCACATGGCCAATTCCCCAGTTACCGCTCAGTCCCTGCAGTTCTTCCCTCGTAAAGCAGTGACGGACAAAACCAGCATGGGTCACCAGGCGGATTCCATCATCCCAGGTAGCCAGACCGCAAAAGCGCTGGCCACGGTGTTGCAGTTTAAAAATACCGTAGTAAATCTGCTCAGCCACCGGCCCACGACTGGCCCAGAGACCAAAAACTCCGCAGTTGTCAATGGTTCCGGCTGAGTGAAGAAAACAATTATCGGCCGTCATTTTTTCTCCGTCCCTTTTGCTTCAGATATACTCAATGGTGCTGGGCGGTTTGGGCGTAATATCATAGACTACTTTGACCAGCCCCGGGATACTTTTCAACAACCGGTCGCGCACTTTCTCCAGCTTCGGCCAGGGAATTTTGCACGGGCTGGCTTTCATGGCGTCTTTAGATTCCACCGCTCTCAGCGCAATGATTTCTCCGAGAACTCTCTTTTCACTGACAATACCGGTGGCCCGGTCGTTTAAGAGAACCGGGAAAACCTGAAAAATAGACTCTCCCGTGATTGTTTCCTCCACAATTGAGGTGGCCAGTCTGATTTTTTCAACTCTTTCTGGCGTAACCTCACCGATAATTCTGGTGGCCAGCCCCGGACCCGGGAATGGTTTCCGATTATAGACCTTCTGCGGCAAGCCAAGGGCTTTGGCCAGTTTCCTCACATCGTCCTTGAAAAGAGTTTTTAGTGGCTCAAGAATACTCAATCCGAAAAGGGCCGGGTTAACACCAATCTGCGCCAGAACATTATGCTGGGTTTTGATTCCTTTCTGAGTTTCCACAATGTCAGCCGCGATGGTGCCCTGAATGAGGAAATCTGCGGAATAACTTCGCACCGCCTGCCCCAGGGTTTTATAAAAGATATCCCGAAAAGCCTTTCGTTTATCTTCCGGGTCCACGATTCCTTTCAGAGCCTCAAAAAAGTTCTTCTGGACATCCCACACCTGCAAATCTATCTTCTGCTTTTTCAAAGACTCAGCAACCTCACTGGCCTCGTTAGCCCTCATCAGTCCGTTATCCAGAAACAGCACAATGGCGTTTTCTCCGACGGCCCGCTGCGCCAGACAGGCGGCGACCATACTATCTACCCCTCCCGAAACCGCACAAAGAGCCCGTCCGTCTTTGATGGCCTGCTTGAGTTCTTCCGTCTTCTCTTTAATGAACTGGGCTGTGTTCACTGCCATACCGCCTCCTGGTTAGTAACTTTTACCCCATACTGCGTCTTTAATCTGGTGGCTATACGCTGGCTGACTATCGTTTTGCGCAGTTTTCATTCTATAAAATTTCTCAGCAGATTGTCAATTGCTACTTCCCTCCCTTTTTCATCTTCAAAAAAGGCCGCAATTCTCAAACACATAAATTTTTCCGGTGGGTCCAGCCGCCACACCTTAACCGCGTCCTTTTCTGTCATCAGCCAGCAGTCAACCCCCAGCCTTTCCCCCAGCGCAACCAGCTCCACCACATCCTGAGGCTGGTAGCAATAGTGGTCAGGGTAAGCCACGGTGAAGAGCCGTCGCGGTTGCATTTCCCGAACCAGAGCAAAAAAACTGAATGGCTGGCCAATACCAGCAAAAGCCAGGATATCCTTCCCGAAAAGGAAGTTACCCGGGAAGGTCTTGCCCGAACGCTCTGTAATGCCCGCCTCCCGGTAATTCATGGAGAAAACAGGCCTGTGGTAACCCTTCAGCCTTTTTATCAGCGTGTCCTTTTCTTGCGCCGGAAGTAACCGGGAATTAGTTAGAATGATTACCTCCACCCTTCTTAACCGTATCGGGAGATCCCGCAACAGGCCGGCAGGAAGCAAGAATCCGTTGTCAAAAGGGTTAAGCGCATCCAGCAAGGCTATCTCCACATCTTTCTTGATATGGTAACTCTGCAGGGCATCATCAATAACCACCGCGTCAGGTTCAGTCTGACGAGCAACTATCTCCACAAGCCGGTGTTTGCTTTTTCCCTTAACAAAGAGTGTCCCGGGTAGTTTGCGCGCCAGTAAAACCACCTCGTCACCGAATTGAGACGGGTCCCTCGCCAGCCGGCCAGGCGCTAACAGGGTTGAGCCTCTGGAGCCTATCCCGGAACTGACCACTACCACCCTGGTGAATTTTCTGAAAAGATTCCTGACAATGATTTCCACCAGGGTTGTCTTGCCTGTCCCACCAGCCGTCAGGTTGCCAACTCCGACCACGAGAAAAGGATACCGTCTGGGCCGCAGGAAAAGCCGAAGGCAGGTAACTGCCAGCAGGTAAAGCAGAGAAAACGGCAGCAGCATGGCGGAAACGACTGCCCAGCAGACCGACCGCCGCCTTTGAAGGAAACTCCGGTAAAGGGCGCTAAAAAAGGGCCTGCTGGTCTTCACTTTGAGAAGATTCCAGCAAGATCTGGACCTTGCCAAATTCGCCATCGTAACCCGGCTGAACGTTGACCTTGCCCTGGCGCATCAGACAGATACCTTCAGCAATCGTTGGCGTCAAATTCCGGTAGAGTTCACTTTCGCTTGTTTCCAGAAGCACAGTAAATTCTGAACCTAATTTTCGCACTATCTCCTGGTAGAGGTTCTGGACAGCGCTTGATTCAGCCGGTTTACCAAGCACCGAGGAAATAATCTGGTCCAGGGGGACTACTTTTTTGAAACCAATATACTTTTCCGGTCTCTCACCCTCAGCACGGTCAGCCAGTTGTTTTACCCGATGCAGTACCCCGACCGTCAGAGGCCGACCGCACTTAGGACAGGTGTAGTCATATTTTCTTGTTTCTTCCGGTGCCAGGCAAACCTGACAGTTCCGGTGCCCATCATAATGGTATTTACCCTCCTCCGGAAAGTACTCTATGGTGAAAAGAAAGGAAGAGGTGTCTTTTTCCTTGAAGATTCGTTTCAGTTCGTTCAGATCAAAAGACTGCCGGAAAACATTCATTTCCCGGCCAAGCTTCTGCGGGGAGTGAGCGTCAGAATTTGAAACCAGGCAGTAGCGGTCAAGTTGAGAACATAGCCAGTTCATTGCCGGGTCGCTGCTCAACCCTGTTTCCAAGGCTATTATTTCCCCGGCCATTTTCCCAAAGCACTCCTCTATCCGGTCAAAACCTGAATTGGAACCGAAGAGGGAAAAATGGGGCGTCCAGATGTGCGCTGGAATCACCAGACCATATTCGTCAGCCGCCTGCACCAGCCGCACCAGTTCCTCTCCTTCCAGATGGAGAATTGGACGACCGTCCACATTAAGGTCTCCGTAGCGCTCTAAAAAGGAATTTATCTTTTCCACATTTTTGAGACTGGAAGCAACGATGATGTTATGGACCTTTTTGGCCCGACCCTTTCGGTCAAAAATCAAACAGACTTCAGCCGTCAGAACAAAATCTGTCCGTCCATGTCGGTAGATACCGATCCTCTCGGTAGGCTCAAGCTTTTCCCGCAACTGGTGCAACCAAAGAAAATGCGTAAAATCGCCTGTCCCTAAAAGATTAATCCCTTTCAGTCCGGCCCACTGGTCCAGTTCCGGAATATTCATACTCTTGCTGGTCGCCCGGCTGAACTGAGAATGAATGTGAAAATCAGCCAGATACATGCTTGCGTCCTTTATTTCTTTGGTCCTTTCCGGGGAGACCTGCCAGTTTGACCCAGTCGTTCGGAAAGGCCTTCCTCAAAGTGTCCCGAAGTTCCAGCAGCGACTGCGGGATAACCTTGGTTCCACCTAAAACTGGCATGAAATTGGTATCACCCTCCCAGCGCGGCACCAGATGAATATGGAGATGGTCTTTCACCCCGGCTCCGGCGCACGCGCCCAGGTTGACCCCGACATTAAACCCGTGGGGCCGAATGGTTGACCGCAGGGCTTTCAGAGAAAGTCTGGTCAGACGAAAAAGTTCAAACGCCTCTGTCTCGGTCAGCGCTTCCAGGTCGGCAACGTGCCTGACTGGAACAACCATCAGGTGGCCGTTGTTATACGGGAAAGTATTCAAAATGACAAAAGCGGTGTTACTTCTAAAAACTACGTAATCTTCATCTGAATTTTTACCTCGCGCCGCCTGACAGAGGAAACAACCCCGCTGCTTTGCTCTCAGAATGTAGCCCATCCGCCACGGCGCCCACAGTATCTGCGGCCGCACCTTTTCTTTCTCCTGGTTTGACTTTTCCCCGGCCTTCTTCTGGCTCATTCTAACCTGCTCTGTACCTGCTGTAAAATTTGCTGGCCTCGTTGCCCTAATTCTTTCTTCAATTCGCGTTTGGTGTTCTTCAACACACCATCCATGACCTGCTGTTCCAGATAGTCCTTGATACCACCCACCACCCTTCCCGGCCCGATACCCAGCATCTTCATAATTTCATGACCATCCAGGGCCAGTTTGAAAGAGGAAAGACGACTGCGACGATTAACTTCCTTGACCCGTTTTTCCAGTTCGTTCAAGCGTGTTAATGCCTTTCTCACTTTCTCAGGATTCTGACTGGTCAGGTCTGCCCGGGCCAGCGTAAACAGGTCTTTCCGTTCTTTACCGACTTCCCTGATAAAGCGACGCAGACCCTTATCCGTCGGCTCTTCCTTGGCCAGCAGGTGGGGCCAGAGATGGTAGCGAATCAACCTCCCGATATACACAGTTTCTGCAACTCCAATTTTCAACCTCTGGCACACATTCCGGGACATCTTCTCGCCCACCAGCTCGTGCCGGTGGAAACTGACCTTGCCTTCTTCCACCTTTAATGTTCTGGGTTTGCCGATATCGTGCAGCAACATGGCCAGACGCAGGTAGACATTTCGCGTGTGCCGGCTGATATTATCCAGGGTTTTAAGGGTGTGCTCGAAAAGGTCTTTACAGGCATGGTCGGTGCCCTTTTCCTTAAGAACAGACACCTCCGGAAGAAGACTGGCTAAAGCGCCGACCTCGTCCAGCAGGTAAAATGCTAATGATGGCTGGCTGGCCTCTAACATTTTCATCACCTCTTCGGCAATTCGTTCCTGACTCACAATAGCCAGCCTTTCCACGTTTCTTCTCATCGCGTCTCTGGTTAGCGGTTCAATCGTAAAGTGAAACCTGGCGGCAAAACGAATTCCTCTCAGGATACGCAGCGGGTCGTCATAGAAAGTTTTATCTGGATCTACCGGTGTCCGAATAACCTTAGCTTTAATGTCAGCCCGGCCGCCAAAGGGGTCCAGTATCTCTCCGGTTAGCAGATTAAGCGCAATTGCGTTAATCGTAAAATCTCGACGGGAAAGGTCCTGAGCAATCGTCGCTCTGAAAACTTCTGGTTTTCTGGAATCCGGAGGATAACTTTCTGTACGGCAGGTAGCCAGTTCCAGTTTAACTCCATCCACTTCAACCATGGCTGTACCGAATCGGCCATAAAATATCGGGGACGGATAACCAAAAACGCGCGATAGTTCTCTGGCAAATTCAAGAGCATCCGTTTCCATAACAACGTCCACATCAGTGCTCTTGCGTCTCATCAAACGGTCCCGCAGATAGCCACCCACCAGATAAACGGTGATGCCCCGTTTCATCGCCAGCTCTTTCACCGCCTCAATCACTGTTTCGCTTTTCACGAGTTTTCTTCCCAGGCCAGAACAAATCCGTCCACTTCTTCCCACCTCAAAGAAATATCCCGGGTGAGTCTCTTCCTTACCAGACGGCTCACAGCCTCAAAACCTACCATCAGAGATGGCTGAACAGCCAGGCTCTTGCCCACCTTCACATAGCCCATATTTCGTCCGGTAATAAGAATACCAACCCGGCCTTCCTTAAGTCTCGCCAGCCGCCCGGTAGCGGCTGTTTTACTGAAAGCAGGGCTGTCCGGTTTCCAGACAGTGCAAACGCGGAATCGGCGCCAGCGTCCAAGTTCGTCTCTAATCTTCAGACTCCGGATGTCACACTGACGCTCCCCGACAAAGATGTCGCCGCTTTTCTTCCATCTCACCCTATCTTTTTCTCCAGTGCACCGGTCTTCCGCTGCTTGACTAAGGCTACGGCTACCAAAAGCGCCATCATTTCTACCACTATCAGCACGGGAGCCAGCCAGAGACGGGCCCGGGCATAAAGAAAACCAGCCAGCAAACCTGCCACCAGAGCCCCGGCGCCTCCAGCCGTGTTGAGCAGCCCGTAAGCTATTCCCCGGCGTGACATGCCAGCCAGCGCGGTTATGGAGGCTCTCATGACTGTTTCCTGCATGCCGATAATACCGCCCCAGAGAGCCACTCCGCAGATCACCAGAAAAGGCGAGGTGGTAAAACTCAACAGAGGAATAAAAACAATTAAAACAGGCATGCTCAGCAGGACAGTCAACCCCACGCGGTCGTAAGCCGGTCCCGTCATTAGGGCCGCCACACCATCCACAGCCATAGCCATCACATACAGGAGGGGAATCTGACCTGCTGGAAAAACTGCTTGCTTTTGCACATGATAGGCAATCAGAGGAAAACTGACACACCCGGAAAGACACAAAAAGACAAAGAGCAAATAGAGAACAAATTTTCCTGACAGCGGCTCAGCAACAACCGTCTTTTCTGACCGGGGGATGGTGGGAAGAACGCGACCCAGCACCAGCAAAACCACTAAAAGCAGACTCCCCGGCAACCACAACAGGTTAAAACCGTCCCTGTAAGAATAACCACGGACAAGTAGCAGGGAAAAACAAAGAGGTCCGACAATGGCCCCTATCTGGTCGAGCGCCTCGTGAAGGCCAAAACCAAAACCTGTCCCCACACTTCTGGCGGCCTGCGCCAGGAGGACATCACGTCCTGGAGAGCGAATAGCTTTACCCAGCCTCTCTAAAAGAATCAGACCGGCCGCGGCCTGCCAGGAACGACAGAAAGCCATCAGCGGGATGGCCAGAATCAGGCTGTAGCCCAGAACCGTCAGCGGCCAGTAAGCTCGTTTTCGATCAGCCCAGTATCCAAAGACAATCCTCAAACCGTATCCGAAAAACTCCCCGGCCCCGCTCACCAGCCCCACGGAAAAGGCACCCGCTCCAAGCAGAGCCAGATAAGGCCCCATAACACTGCGGCCGCCTTCGTAAACGATGTCACCGCAGAGGCTCAGAAAACCAAAAAGAAAGACGACACCCAGGGGACTGACCATTTTCCGTTTACACTCTTGCTTTTTTCTCCGGAGTATTTTACCACAGGGCGAACAATGCCGTTTTCCAGAGGAGACCCGCCCCGGTGAGCCCCTTAGCAAAAAACCAGAGGCCCAGAACCACTAGAAAAATCCCGCAGCCGGCCACTGTTACCCGGAAAAAACGGTTGGGTAAGGATTGAAAACCACGACTTATCAGATAGGCCACCAGGCAGTACCAGAACAAATCAGCCATCAGGTGCCCGGTCAGGAAAATTCCTACTCCCCGGAAGCCGTAAGGCATAGCCAGGTTGAGATAGGCCAGCCCCAGGCTAACCCACCACAGCGTCCAGTAAGGATTGGCCAGACTGACCAGCATCCCGGCGGCGACCGTGGAAGTTGCTGAATGGGCCCTGCCCGCGGAAACATCTCGAGATAACACAACCGTTTTGGCCCGCCAGAGCATCTGCCCGCCCATGGCTACCAGCAGACTCCCGCCCAGCAACCCTAAGATAGTGCTGGCCAGCCGATTGTTCAACCGTTCGCCCAGCCCGATAACAATCAATACCACCAGGATAACCTCCAGCAGGCCGTGGCCCAGGACAACCAGCGGGCCAGCGATAAAACCATCCCTGACTGACCGTTCCACAGTCACAGCCAGAAGTGGGCCGGGCATGAGCGCTCCTGAAAGGGCGATGACGAAGGAAGTCAAACCAATTGCTGCCAGGTTCATATTATCCTGCCCGGAAAAGAAACAGAGAAGGATTGTTTATTGAAATTAGGAAGATGAAGCATCCTCTGCAGAAGAACTCAGACTTTGCCTATCTTCTTATCTATCCAGGCAATTTCTTTTTCCAGAAGTTCTTCCCGGTAATCCAGATCCGCCAGAGTGAACAGGTGAGTGTGAGCTTCAGCATGATAACCCAACCGGTTATCATTTCTCACCAACTCTCTATCCTGTCTGGTCGCGGTCAGTTCCTCTTTCAGCAGACCTCGCAACCGCTTTATCAGGACCATCTTTTTCTTCTGATTGTTCTCCCTTTTCCAGGCACGCAGCAGATGATAAAAGAGAACAATGTTAGCCGTGCTATGGAGGGATAATTCAATATGCCTGGCCAGCCCCAGTTCCAGACGGAGCGAGCTGTTTTCCGGCTGCTGGAGGCAGGCCGCTTCAAGAACCGCACGCCCTTTCTGCCACTTTTTCAGCAAAAGCCGCAAGGCTTCCGCAACTTCACTGACCGTGAACGGATTTAACCAGCTTTCTAAGTTATCGTAAACAGCGAGATGGCCTTTCTCGTCCCTGGGCAGGGGCAACCAGGAAGCAATCGGTGCTCCAGCCTTAACCTTCAGAGATAATGGATAAGCTGTGGCATAATTAATCGGTCCGGAATACAAAAAGGGGATGCTGAACGGATACTCTTTCCAGGCTTCAGAAAAATGTTTCCAGGCTTTCACCACAGCCGGGGCAGCCTTGCGGCCGAAGCAAAAAGAAGCCACTTTTTTTACCGCCCGGGAAACTTCTGGCTGAGGATGCCGGGACATCAAACCAGCCAGCCGGCTCATCGGGGAAATATCCCCTCCGAAAATCCAGCAGCCCAGGTAGCCATCCACTCTTAACTTTTTCATCCGCCGGAATTTCTCCCCGAGGTTAAAGCAAAGAGGCAAATAGGGTACGGAAACCAGCTCATGGGTGGTTCCAATCTGAATCTTAGCCATAGTTTTCAGCCCTCGCTGTTTGGCTAAACGAAGCTGGCTTCGGAAACGAGGCGAAGGGCCGATACTGGAAAGGCTGTACTCGTTCACCAGGAAAACCTTTCCTGCCACTTTCTTCCAGCCACCTCTTTCCCAATCAGACATCAAGACCACATCCTCAGGTAAGGCCGCAATCAGTCGTGGCTGAGGGTCAGGTTCAATGATGCTCCATGACCAGGTCCAGACAATTACTTCGGCTTCTGGTGAAACACTTTTGATGCCACGACGCAGGCAGTTAATAACTTCCGCTGTGACCTCAACCGGATCCCGGCTGGCACACCGCGGACATTGAAAACCTATTTTTTTCCAACCGTCCTCCAGCCCCGGTGTAAACTTATGCCGGTACTTACAGAAATGAGAATAGCAATGGGTATGCCCTTCACTGGCGTTGATCAAAAAGGCACCACCCAGCCCGGGAACTCTTTGAAAAAGTGAGGAGCTTCCTTCGACAAGATACTCTTTTACCGGCTCGGTACTGGTACAGAGGGCAAAGTAAGTGCCATCAAATTTTGAGTGGACATTTTTCACAGAAAAAGGCTGCCCTTTAACTTCAGGGTACTTCTCCCAGACCGGGTCATCTTCGCGGGGACCACGGGGCTCCAGTAGATAGACAAACACTTTTATCCCGAAACGGGCCGCCTTTTCTACAATCCTGTTCAAGAGATCTATATTTCTTGACCCGGGATCAGGGAAAAGATTGGTGCGTACCGTGTCACGCAACTGGATGTGCACCCAGATCGCATTGAAACCTTCAGCTGATATCTCCTTCAAATACTCGGGCGAATAAGCCTCTAACGACGTCCCCAGTTCGTCCCCCCAGCAATCAGCCAGAGGTGACCGGATAATCCGCGGGTCAAAAGAAAAATCAGTTTTCATTGGTTACCTCAAGAACCCCGCAGTAAGTCTCTCATCCTCTTCAGAATTTTCTCTCTCGCTGCCTGGCCATAGGAAAGGCTGGCCTGCTCAGCCTCACGACAGTACCATTTTCTTTTTACAAGACGCTTCAGGTCCACTCCTTCCGGGCAGAAGGCCATCATCAGCGAGGTTTCCTGCCGGCCAGCGTGGTCAATCGGAAAAAGGCGCTGTGTCTCTTCGTCCATAAACGGGTGAAACTGGATCCAGTTGAAGGGGTTGCTGCCGGCCTGGTGCTGCTGGTAGTAGTTAGCCATCCTTTCCTCCCCCCACCAGCCCTCTCCCAGGTCTTTTTCAATCAACTGAAAAATGGCTTCCCTGGCAGCCAGTTTCATGGCTAAATCAGTGGGCATGCCGGCCACGAAGTTTTCGCTCTGGTGATGGATGAAAACATGGATGTTGCGAAATCCCACCCTGAGAAACCCCGTAAAAATTTCTCTGGCTAATGAATGGATGGCCGCCGGATTCACATTAACAGTTCCATTTCTTTCCGGTGGCTCTACCGCGTAGCTGGCTGCTCCGTAAACAAAGGGAGGCAGCATCACCAGCGACATTTCCTTCTCCAGGATTTCCACAGCCCTGATGACCAGGAGTGCATCCACCCCCACGACACAGTGTTCAGCGTGATACTCCAGCACTCCCACCGGCAAAACCACCGGCCAGTTCTCATCAATGGCTTTCCGAAGCTGGTCCGGAAACATCAGTTCATACTTCATGGTTGCACCTTAACATTTTCTCTCACACCAGCGTTTTGCCTGCTCTGTTCTTAAAGTTCAAGAATTTTCATCAGTTTATCAGAAAATGGCTCCACACCATCTTTCTTTACCACGACCCCATTTTCCCACCTCAGACCGAAACGGTGCCCGTAGAGAAAAGTGTCCACCTGGAAAGTCATGTTTTCTTCCAGCGGGTAGTTAGAGTGGAGTTCCATCCATGGTCTTTCCACTTCAATCATTCCCAGGCCGTGGCAGGGTCCATAAAGAGCATTTTTCGCCACGCCCAGTTTCTCAGCATACTCAAAGAACTTTTTGGTGACATCGCTGGCGATAACCCCGGCCTTCATCCACTCCATCGTTTTCCAGTGAAGGTCAAGCCCGGCCTGAACAAGTTTTCGCATCCCCGTATCCATCTTGCCAAAACAAACCGGTCGGCCCACGCTGGCTGAATACCCGGCGACTCTGGCGCCAATGTTCAGTTGAATGAGACTGCCTTTACCCAGCACACGATAACCGGGACGACCAATGGCGTGGGTGGAATTTCTCCCGGAGAGAACATACTGAGGATGGGCTTCATATTCGGCGCCGTGAGCGTAAAGTTCTTTTTCAATAACACCCACCACCTCCAGCTCGGTCATTGAAGGCTTCATCTGCCGGACAGTCGCTGTCAGAGCCTTTTCTGAGATGGCAAACGCTTCCTTTAATACTTTCAGTTCCAGCGGACTCTTAATCATGCGCAGGGTGACCAGGCAATCATCTGCCTTGACTATTTCTGCGTCTGGCACCGCCCTCTTGAGGCTCTCCCAGATAGGCAGAGGAAAAATGGGATAACCGGCCAGTCCCACTCTTTTAACTGATTTCACTCCCAGGGCTGCAAAAACGCTTTCAAAAGTATCCACCTTGATGGTGGGATACTCGGGTTCAGCGCTTTCACGGTACTCTACCAGTTTAAAGATTTTTTTGATGCGGCTTCTGTCCCGGGCGAAAGTTTCGCTTTCCGGACCGATCAGGAGAGCCAGTTCGCCCTGAGATGGGACCACTACACCGGCTGATTCAAAAATAGGCCAGTAATCAGAAAGGTAGCGCACATTGGCAAAATCGGCTTCATTGGAATGAACCAGAAGAAGGTCCAGGTTTTCACTCCTTACCTTTTCCTGCACCTTTTCCCATCTTCTCCGAAATTCTGAATCAGGTAATCGTCTGATGCCCATGGTCTCCCCCTGTATTTGCTGCCAGTGGCTTTATTTACGGTATATTTTACCCGGAAAAAACAGGTTGTCAAAGTCTCGTGGGATGTCTAAAATTGCGAGACAATGGCGTCGTGAAAGGATGTGTCTGACTTTTGGGGAAGATTTCCGGAACGCACTTTCCAATCTTCATTCGTTGGCAACCGCGTCTTATCACGGAATTTTTTCTCTGGCATAAAAATTGCGATAAATATCTCAAAGGGATATCCTATTAGTAAGGCTTTCATTTCATCCGGGGCAGCAAACATCGCTTAAAGAACATCTGAACAATAACCGGGGGCACCTTTGACCGGGATAATGCACAAACTGTTAGGGAAACTGAGCTGGCTATCCCTGAGCGAAGCTGACCGTGATATCTGGAAGTTAAAGGTGGAAATTCCGGAAGAGGCGCCAGCCTTTCTCCGGAGATATCAGCCGACTTCCGTGGAAGAAAAAATTGGTTACTACTCCCTTTTTTTAGACTTGATGGGCTGGCGAACCAGGGACTTGATAGCCGCTCCAGAGTTCACCCTTGCCGGTACATATCCTGTCCCTCATGGCTTACCCACACACCGGTTCACCGGCGCCTGGGCTGAAGAAAATCTCTACGATACCCTTGCCTGGAGAACCATCTTCCGGACCTTCATCCCTCAGTTGCTTGAAAATTTGGAGCGAGGAGAAAACGAGCGGGCAGCCCAGCTGGCCGGCCTTCTTGCTCATGTGATTCAGGATGCTGCTTCCTTTGGTCACATTCTACCAAATCAACTTTTCTACCAGTTATTCCCTGAAGAAACCGGTCCACATTTCAACTACCACCAGATTTTTGATGAACCCAGCCCGGACCTGCAACCAGTTTCCCCGGTTTTGCTGGGCACCAGCCCGGCCGAATTTATCTTCCGGCTGGCCATGGCAGGTGAACAGAATTACCGACAGGCTTTACGGCTGCTCATTCCGGCTGTGCAACTCTGTCGTCACGGAGAAATAAGCCGTCTGAACAACTTAGTCCAGCCCCTTTTCCATAATACCGTCTTTCAGGTTGCTTCCCTTTTTCATACTGCCGCAGCCCTGGCCTCTGGCCGGGTAAGACCAGACGAAAAAACACTTGCCACCTTTGACCTGACGCTGGCGGTGGAACATTACCTCCATCCGGCGCCAAAGTACGGCTCTGTTGTTCCTCGTCATCACAGCCTTGTGGCTGGCCAGCGCGTACCTCTGGTGCTCAACTCTTTTAGTGGGCCGGTTACCATTTCCCGGGGGTTTGGCCTCAGTTCTTTTCACAGTCTGCGATTTCTCTTAGAGCCAGGCGCCTTTGACCTTTTTGAGGGGGAAATCGGTCTTTCCTGTCAGTACACCGAAGAACAGGAAGAACAGATGGACCTGGAGTTCTTCATTGGTCTGGACACCGCGTGGAATACCACCGTTACCTCTGACTTAGAGTACGGACCAGCCCTGACTAAAGTTTTCTCCTGCCGCCTCCGGCCGGGAGAACCGGCCATTACCTTTTCCGTGCCGCTACATCGGGCTCAAACTTTGCTCCTGGCAGTGCTGCCCCATCCCAAAAAAATTGACGGGAAGGAAGTCTGCTGGTATCCGCACGTCGTTTTAGGTAATCCACGGCTGGTTAAAAGTACCCGCTAACAGGGAGAGAAATTTGGGGAAGGACATTCGTCTTCTGGTGATAGACTTTGACGGCACCGCCCTGGGTGGGTACCAGCCGTACGCCCGTTTCCCTGACCATCTTTCTTCTTTTCTGGATGAGATTACTGAACGGGGTTTCCACTGGGCAACCTGTACTACCTGGCATCCTTATACCCAGGAACAGGTCTTCTCGGCCAGCCTTTTAAGAAGCAGACCCATCCGGGCAATCGGAAGGACCAGCCTTGCCTGCGGGCTTTATGTGCAGAAGTGTCTTTACCTTGACGCCGCCTGGGATGAGGAAATGATTTCCTGTAAGAGCGAGTTCATGCAGAAATGGTTGACGGCCATCCGCCAGTTTCTTCAAAGTTGCCCTGCCGTCTCCAGCCTTACCGAATACTTTGACTACATCTTTGCCCTTACCTACCAGCAGCGTTCGCAGATAGAAGAAGCCCTGAACAGCGAAACACTGATGAAAGAAAAAACCTACTGGCTTTTTTCTTCCACCGAAAAGCAAGTTATTATTTTTCCGTGGTATCTCTCCAAAGGACTGGCGGTAAAAAAAGTGGCCAGGACCCTGGGGCTCGCCCCGGAAAATATTCTCGTGGCGGGAGATGGGCTTAACGACCTGCCTATGCTGGAGCCGGACGTCAGTCGCCATCAGGTCTGTCCTGATAACGCTGACCCCCAGGTGAAAGAAAGGGTCTGCGCCAATGGCGGAGTTGTGGCCAGCCTTCCTTATGCGGACGGTGTCATTCAGGCCGTCAGAAAAATGCTCGGGGAAAGTGGTTCCAAAATTCCAACATAAGATTTCATCCTTATAATTCATTGCCATCTCTACGCTTGTAGTTATAACACTACGGTGTGACAGAGGGACCTGCCGCGCTTTTTATCTTTGTTATAGTTGGAGACAGTAGTGTCCAAATAAAATTTTATTAAATTAGAACAGTGTCAAGTCATAGTAAGGACCTCGTAACCGTACGACTTTTTTGAGACTTAAGTTCAGCAAATCAATGATATCTGCCCTTTTGAATAAGCACTCCTTAATTACTCTGGTCAGATACAGCAGAGAGTACTTGTATTTTGTCTGATATTTGATGTAGGCCAGGAGAAGACAGTAAATCATTGCCGTCCAGATTGAGTGAGCACCGCATTTACCAGACCCCAATGATACCAGCTCTTCTGCTGCATCTTTAACCAGGTCTCTATATCCCGCAGGCTTTCCTTCCCGGTTATCCGGGCATAAAAATTCACCAGGAACTTCCTGCCAGGCTGTAAAGTGTTTCGTATATCGGTTGGCCTGTTCCCTGACTACTTCTTGCTCAAACTCATATCGGGGCAGCATATTTAGCATTTGATTGATTGAAAGTCGTGCTAATATTTTTCACACCGCCCTGCTTCACTTGGGTACTTTATCTCTTACGAATACTATTGTTCCCTATCAGCAGGCCGGTTCTCCAAAATCTAAATTGCCAAAGTTTTAATTGGTCAGGAGTGATTAAAACGTTGATTCTTCCTCAATTTTGATGCTTGACTGTTTGAATGCCTCTTTTATTTTATCTTCATAATCTGTTATTTTTATTTCACCGTCCTTTGCTTCAATCTCAACCTTTATATCAATTTGTCTGAATAATGTTTTAAGATAAAAGATACTGTTGGCAAAATGTGATAGTTCACCTGAAGGGATTTTGATTTTGAGAGAGATTTTTTTATAGGTATTTTCTGTTTTCCTTGTAATTGTTTCTTTTTCAGTTTCTTTTTCTGGTGAAATACTGCTTTCGTCTTTAACTAATCCCCATACATTGCCTCTTGATATAATTGCCGACTTTTTACCGAGTAAACTCTCACAAATCATAACTTTTCTTTCTTCTACAATCCCTTCTCTAAATGTAATCTCCTCTCTGAAATACTTACATACAGGTCCTCCATCCTTATCAATCTCTCCAAAAGCAAAAAGCCCATTTTTAACACCAGAAACTATTGCGTCAATTAAAACATCTTTATTTATTATTCTAACTTCTCCTGGTGTCCTCAAAAATGAAAGATATAAAGGCAAAATCTCCACAAAGTCCTTATCTTTAAGGTATTTTTCTTTCAAAATTAAAGGTGAAATTTTTTCAAGTATCTCACCTTCGTTATTTAACCTTTGATAAACTTCCTGTTCCAGAGAAATGTCTTTCCCATATGTATATCTTCCAAGGTCTATTTTTCTTAGGTCATTGAATTTGGGAACATAGACAATACTATAAAGATTTCTGAAATTTTCAAGCATAAATTCTTCTTTTTCTTTCATTTTCTGGTGGATTTCTTTCTTCTGCTGTTCATTCAACTGATCTTCTTCATCTATAATTTTCCAGGCATAATATTCTCTCACCGATTTTTCAAATACGGCTCTTTCGGTTTCTTCAGTACATAAAAAAATCAGCGTATTTTTATTAACCCTTGGTTGTTGTCCATAATTCTCAATGAATTCCTTGCATTTTACTTCTCCATTTTTACTTAGTACAACAAGTTTTAACTTTTCATTATCAGGTACATCCTTTGGATTTTTAGGGTTTAAAAACACATCAAATATCTCTCCTTTAACATTTTCCCTTAAGATTTCTTTTTCTATCTGTTCTACTGTCTCATCTTCAATTTCCTCCATTTTTCTTATATGTAAACTGTTGAGGTTTGGTTCACTTGTAAAGAAATATTTACCTGAATCGTATTGCAAATATAACGCCTGGTCTTTTAATTTATTTACACCTTCTGTAATTATACTGGTGGAAGATAAAGATATGTCCGCAACAGAAAGTTTTATTTCCCTCAATGTAGCACCTTTTTCATGTCCGCCTGAAAAAGAATAGAGGAATATGGTTGTTGCAATTTTTGTCCCTATTAAAGAAGATACATATGCCTTACCAAGAGAAAAGTCCACCTTTGAAGCAGCAGAGTTTGCAGAGGTAATGTCTGCTGAAACGACACTATTAAATTGTGGGCCTATTTGACTTATAAATTCACTTTTTATATCTGAAATTTTAAGGTTAAAATCACATAACCTTATAAATGGAATATTGCTATTTTTTAATGAATATACAACTCTTGCAAGCAATCTTAATACACCCCTTGTCCTTTGAAAACGGGAAAAACTACCCCATCTGTGGTAAAGGACATCTATTACCTCTGGCTGAAATGGATAACTTTTGAAAAATCTTTCCCTGTAGGTAGATTTCTCAAATCCCTCAGGTAAAATATTCTCTTTATCCGCAAAATTAACAAATTTATCAATGATTTTCTTACTTTCTTTTTCATCTATGTATAAGAAAAGCCGTTTATTTATGACAGATGATATTTCCTCGTCGCTTACTGGCTCATAAATTTTTTCCACCCTTCCAAGAACTTTTTGAAGTTTCTGGAATAATTCCTCAGATGATTCATCGTAATGTTCAAGACGGCTTGCAGGAAGTGTTACAACCAAAAGACAATTACCAAGAGAGGATACAACCTGTGTTAATTCCTGAAAAAATACAAGATTTAATGCAGAAAGATTTGAACTGCCTACTTTAAGTGTGGCAGATTTTGTTTGATATATTAAAATTTCGTCAATAAGAATTAAAACAGGTGAGTTTTGAGAAGATAAAAGATTGTAGATTTTCTCTTTCCCTGGGCATGCTTTTCCTTTAAGTGTCTTTGTATTTCCCGTTAATTGTTCTTCCATAACTTCCCAAATTGGTTTTTCTTCTGGTTCAAGGACTGCTCCATCTATCACGACAACCTTTGCTTTAAGTTCTTTCCCTTTATGATATAAAGCAATTAGGGAATGTGTCTTACCACCTCCAAATGGTGTTTGAAGTTGAATAACAGGGTCTCCACCTTTACCTTTCAGCCGTTTTTCTGCATTTGAAAGAAGATTTTTTAGCCCTTCTGTGAAATATGTCTTTTGATAAAAAAGTTCTGCGTCATAATATTCACGCGGTCCTCTTTTCTGATAAACACTCCATAAATCAGCAGCAAAAACATCAGCAGTCAGTACCCCTTCAAGAACATCCTTATGTGGAATTGCAATTGAAACAAATGCTTTCATTATATCTCCTTTTTAAAACAGTTTCTGTTGTTCCTTTTCTTTTTTTTCATCTATTTCTTTTATTTCCTTTGTTATTCTGCTTTTCCCTGACAAAAAGCCGTCAAGAAGTTTTTTCTCTCTACTTGTTATTGGAAGTGTTTCTGATATTGCCTGTGCTACTTTATAAAATGTATCTTTCAAACCAAAACCAGTACTTGAAAGGACTTTTTTCATTCCAAGGTCATCATTTTTTTGCCATAATAATAATGATAGATGAAGGACATCTATTAATTCTTTTGAAGAGTAAAGTTCTTCAATATTTCTTTCATCAGGTCCAGCAACTTTTAGAAATTCTTTTTCCTTTAGAATAAATGTTTTATTCCAAACTTTTTCAAGGTCAATTCCAACACTTTGAGCGAGTTTTTTTGCATCATCAAAAATTACCTTATTTTCTCTATAAGTCCACCTCCAGAGGATATAAAATCTTGTTAAAGGCGATATTTCCTCTTCAAATCCATTTTTTAAAATCTGTTTAACAGCAAAATCAGTTACCTCTTTTCTTACAAGGGATAAAAGTTTGTCGCCTCTTAATTGATTTCCTTGATAATCCATAATTTTTTTATATTTTCCAAATATTTCAATTGCAGAACCAATACCAGAAATAAAAAAGTCAGGTCCTGAAATTCCTTCATTCCATAATCTTTCAAGTTTTTTATTTAAATGCTCTTTTAATTCCTCTTTAACCTCATTTATCCATCCAATATCTTTTTTCTCAAATTTTCTACAAACAATATAAATTGATGAAGCCAGTGCTGCTGATTCTTTTGCTCTTAATCTTGTTTTCATTTCTGTATTTATAGGCCAGGAAGCAGTAACCGTAAGTCCTGAATCAAGTAAACTATTTATAACGGTTTCCCAGCCAGATGTTGTCTTGTAAGCGTACACTATTGTAGCAATACCTTCTGGTCTTAATACCCGATATATTTCCTGAAATGATTTTTTCAGCATTGATACAAAGACACTCTTCGCTTTTTCCCGGGTTCCATTATTTATATACGCAACTATCTCTTTTGATTTTGGAGTTGATGGAGTTGAAAATAAGTCAGGATATAAATCTCCAATAACCCTTTTAAGCCATACATAAAAGAAATCAGAAAGATAGGAATAAGGAACATTGTCATAATAAGGTGGGTCTGTGAAAACTGCCTCAAAGTAATTGTCTGGAAAAGACAAAGAGGTGGCTGAAAGTTGCAGAACTTTAGGAGATAAAGAATCAGTACAAATTAGTGATATGTTAGAAAGTACTTTTGTAATCCATCTAATGATGTTATTAAAATAGGTCAGTGAAAAATTTTCAACATAATCCCACAACATGGGTAGAGCTTGTCTACTAAATATTTCTGCAATCGATTCTGATTGAACAACCCACCTTGCCAATAGGCAGTTTCTATCTAACAATCTACTTATCGCCAAAGCCAAATAACTCACTACTGCCTTTGCATATTCTTTCTCATATCCTTCTTCTAACATTTTTTTATGTGCCTGTCTAACTTTTTCTACAAATGTTATTAAAGCAAGTTTCTGTCTTGAATTAAAAAGGTCTCCCCATTT
>JAKPFT010000026.1 GCA_029551285.1 bacterium
ACGCTACTGAATGGGAATACGGTGATAACCAGTACCTCTCAAAGAACGAACTTTTCCACCACCAGAGTGTGGTTCCCAGGGGGCTTTTTCTTGCCCGCCTTTTCCCTTATCCCCCTCTTGACTCTTCATCGGAAATCTCCCTGGAAAGCAAAACTTTGAGGTTTTCTCTTCATTATAGACGTCAGCCGGTGGCGGTGGCAACTAAATTTCGGTTTTACCGGAAAAGTCCTCTTCGGGTAGAATTAAATCGCATGAAAACATTCACCAGGCAGGATCAGGCTCTGATTATCTGGGGAAAAAGACGCTGGCTGGTGGATCTGTCCAGAGGCAGGTTTGGTACCCATCAGGGCGAACTGGACCTGACAAAGGTTATTGGCCAGCCAGAAGGTTTTTCCTTGCCTCTGGGTCGGGACCGTGCTTTTTTCTTCAGGCCGATTCTGGCGGAAAAACTCACGCGTTTGCGCCGGAAAACCCAGCTGATTTACCCCAAGGACCTGGCCGCCATGATGATGGCTTCAGGCCTCGGGAAGGAAGACCGGATAATTGAAGCCGGAACAGGCTCCGGTGCGTTGCTCATTGCCTTGCTCACAGTGGTGACGAAAGGTCGGATTGTCACCTTAGACCAGAGCCAGGAATTGCAACTTCTGGCCAGGGAAAATGTCCGCCGCTGCTTCGGTCAGGTGCCAGGAAGAGTTCGTTTTATTCAGGCGGATGTTTATCAGGAGACTTCCCTGAGACTCAAACCGAACTGGGCGGACCGTATTTTCCTGGACCTGCCGGAACCGTGGCAGGCGCTTCATCTTCTCAAATACTTAAGACCGGGTGGGTTCCTGACCGTGTTTAATCCCCAGATTTTTCAACTTCAGAAAGTCGCCGTGGCGCTGAAAAATCACTTTATAGACCTTTCCGTTTCCGAGGTCCTGAAACGGGACTGGCTGGTGGATGAGCAGAGACTCAGGCCAGCCGATGTCATGAGAGCCCACACCGGGTTTTTTCTAACAGCCAGGAAGGTGTCTTAGCTGTTTCAGGGAGGTGGCCACCATGGTGAAGACCGCTGTCTCCAGAAAGATGATTGTGGAAGGGCTGATGAGTCTGGGTTTGAAACGGGGTGACGATGTCCTGGTGCACAGCGCCTTCAGCAGTCTGGGCTATGTGGAGGATGGTCCCCGGACCGTCATTGAGGCGCTGCTGGAAGTGGTCGGTTCGGAAGGCACGGTAATGATGCCCTGGCCACTGGGAAATTCTTACCTGGCCAGGGTTTTTTCCGAGCAGCCCGGGGTGATCAGCAGCCAGCATCCCACCCACGCGGTGAGCGCTACTGGCGCCAGGGCCAGGATGTACCTCAAGAATCACCTTGAATCACCAACCGCCTGCGGTCCGGAAACTCCTTACGGCCGGCTGATTAAAGCCAACGGCTACATTCTGCTTCTGGGCGTTGACCAGGACAGAAACACCACGTTGCACGCGGTGGAAGAAATGGCGGACGCACCTTACCTTTCTGAAAAGACCGTTACCTATGTGGACGCTGATGGTCAGACCAGGCAGAAAACACTGAAGAAGTTTCCCGGGCCGCACCGCAACTTCATCGGGCTGGACAGACTTTTCCGGGAAGAGGGTGTGATGAGGGTCGGCCGGATAGGCAACGCCGTGGTAAGATTGCTCCGGGCAGGTGACATGGCAGAAGTGGCGTTAACAGCCCTGAGGAAAGACCCTGCCGCGTTTCTCTGTGCCAACCCCAACTGCGCCGATTGCGTCAGCCAGCGCGGCCGGATTAAACAGGCCAGACTGCAACAGGAATCGTTTATCCTCACCGCGTTTTCCAGCGAACTGGTGGCGGACCTGAAAGAGATGCTGGCCATTCTTCAGGGTCAGGGTATTTCCCATCTGGAACTGGGCCGGGTGGCAGGCCGCTCTGTTCTGGAGATGACGCCGGTGGAAAGAACCCGGCTGCGCCAGGAACTTAAAGCCCATCAGTTTTCAGTTTCCGCCATTAATCCTGAGTGGAACCGCTGGCCCATCACTGAAGACCCTGACCCGGACCTGGCCCGCTTCAGGGAAATCCTGAAGGTGGCCCAATTTTTTGACTGCCAGCATCTGGTGATTTCTTCTTTCAAGGTTCCCGCCCGAGAGGAGAACCGTTACCGGGACCAGGTTCTGTTCAGGTTGACCGAAATGGTAAAACTGGCCAGGGACCAGCATATTACGCTGTTGCTGGAGAATGAACCCGGGTTTTACGCCGCCTCTTCTGACCGGTGTGCTGACCTGGTGGAGTCGGTCGGCTCCCTTTTCTTGCGGCTGGCGTTTAATCCGGCCAACTTCGCCCGCGGCGGGGAAAAACCCTTCCTGGGTATTTCCTCTCACATCAGAAAGATGGCTGGCCAAGTCTACATCAACGACGCTCTTTTTTCCGGTTCTCCCCAGTTGCCCGGCCAGGGCAACGCCGAGATTAAAGAGTTGATATCTATCCTGCGCTGTCGCAGCTTTGACAGCTTTTTCTGCCTCAAACCCGGGCTGGGCGCCGGGAAGGAAAACTTCAACAGGGCTGCGGAATGTTTCTGGCAGATGCTGGCAGAGATGTAAACATTGTCAATGAAAATCATTGATTTGAGCAGAAAAATTTCAGGCAGAATTGAGCGTTCTTTTGTTCCCCTCAGAGTCAAAGGGAAAGGTTACCGCGGGGTGATTTATCAGATTGGTTTTTCTTCCATGGCTGGCAGCTACATTGATTTTCCCGGACACATTGCGGAGTTTGATAACGGTCTGGATGCGGCCAGTTATCCGCCGGAGAAACTTTTCCTGGTAGAAACCACGGTCATCCGGTTGAACCGGAAGGGACTTCCCCGGGAGATAAAGGTGGCGGAACTGGAAAAGTTTGGTCCGGTGAGTACTCCGGGTCTGCTGGTGGATACTGGCTGGAAGAAGGATGTCTATCACCCTGAAGTTTATTTCTACGGAGAAGAAGCCATCGCCTGGATAGTCAGCCAGAAGATTCGTCTTTTCCTTTCCGATGTCTACGAAAACCATGCCCGGCCGCGGGGCGTCTTTGTGGAACTTTTCCGGGCTGGCATCTCCACGGTCTGTCTTCCTGATAATCTGGACAAAATCACCCGGCCCCGGGTAAAAATCTGCGTTTTTCCTTTACCTGTGGCCGGTCTTACCCAGGCGCCCTGCCGCGTGCTGGCTGTTGAAGACTGAGGCCCGACCGCTGAATGCTATAATATAGATGCCATGAAAACTCTTCTTCAGGTAGCGCTGGACTTCGTTGACCTGCCGCGGGCGCTGAAGGTGGCTGGGGAAGCGGTGGCGGCTGGTGTGGACCTGTTAGAGGCCGGCACGCCGCTCATCAAAGCCTGCGGGCTGGAAGCGGTCAGAGTTTTACGGCGGGAATTCCCCGGGACAAAGATTGTCGCTGATATGAAGGTCATGGATACCGGGCGGCTGGAGGCAGAGATAGCCTTCAAGGCCGGTGCCGACATCGTCGG
>JAKPFT010000027.1 GCA_029551285.1 bacterium
ACGCTACTGAATGGGAATACGGTGATAACCAGTACCTCTCAAAGAACGAACTTTTCCACCACCAGAGTGTGGTTCCCAGGGGGCTTTTTCTTGCCCGCCTTTTCCCTTATCCCCCTCTTGACTCTTCATCGGAAATCTCCCCGAATTGGAGTAATAAGTTTTTACCTGCTGCTACTACCGGATTCCTTTCCTTACTGGTTTTTTTAGCCATCACCCCCTTTCCGGCCTTGTAGAGGATCATCAAAATGGGCCAGTTTCGGGAGAAATGATACGTCATGAAAATAAGGTTTTTGTGAAGAAAATATAAGATTTTGGTAAGTTTTTATTTTAGGCCGGCCAAAGTGAGACTTTTGAGAGGCGCCTGCATCATCTTAGAAACCGGAGAGAGGTGCACAGAGGAAAGAAGCGAGAGAAAAAACCGTGTCAGGCAGAAGCAGGCAAAGAGATGATGAACTCTGAACCCAGGCCGGGTGAGCTTCTTACTTCAATGGTTCCCCGATGATGTTCTACGATTTCTTTGACAATGGCCAGACCCAGACCAGTGCCACCAATTTTTCTGGAGAAGGAGGGATTGACCATATAAAATTTCTCAAAAATCTGGTTCAGGTTTTCCTGATTGATTCCAATTCCGGTATCCTTAACCACAAAGCAAATGTTTTTTCCTTCAGGAAAGACCAGTACTTTTATCTCTCCTGCCTCAGTATACTTGATGGCATTATCTACCAGATTTATTAACATTTGCTGTAAGTAAAATCTGTCGCCGGAGACAAAGGTTTTCGGGGTCACCTCCGGAGAGAGCCTCAACTTCTTTCGCTCTATCTCCCTTTCAAAGAGGGTGACGACTTCCTTAACCAGAGTAAGGCAATCCACCTTTTCCCGAACAAGTCGCGGGCCAGTCTCTTCTAACTGGGAAAGCAGCATCAGGTCATTAACAAGGGCGATAATTCGTTCGGTGTGTTTTTTGATAATTTCAAGGAAGCGCTGATTTTTTTCGCCCTCTACTGTTAATGTTTCTGCATAGCCCTTGATCGCGGTGAGCGGTGTGCGCAGTTCATGAGAGACTCTGGCCAGAAAATCATTTTTCCTCCGGTCCATTGTTTTCACTTCGGTGATATCATGTAGGACCAGTAATACTTCCGGAGGCATTCCCAGCGGGATTACACTCATCCGGTAAATGTGGTGTTGCCAGTCAAACTCAGAGGATAGCGCCTGGCACTCCTTCAACGATTTTTCTACCAGAGCCATCAGCCGGGTGTCGTGTAATAACTCCCAGTACGTTTTTCCTGCCGGTTCAAGGGGAGAGACAATACTGGTAAAGGCCTTGTTCCAGAGCGAAGCCTGCCCGGAGCGGTCAAAGATGCACAATCCGATGTCCAAGGAAGCAAAAGTTGCGAATAACCTTTCTTTTTGCTGGCTCAGTTCCGAAGAGAGTTCGTTCATTCGGTGAGCGACATTGTTAAATCCATCAGCCAGCTCTGACAGCTCAGGGTTTTTCCCCAGAAAAGTTCTTTCCGTAAAAATCCCGCGGGCAAGGGACTGGAAACCTCTGTTCAGAATTGTTAGGTGGCTGGCCGTGAAAGCGGTCAGCCAGAAAGAAATGACCAGGGAAAACAACAATCCCACGGCAAGCGGCCAGAGCATCAAAGAACAGGAACTGCGGAGAAAAGAATTGACCTCGGGAAAGGGCAGGCTGGCCCTGACTACTATGGGGTTCTTACCCGACGTTGGTGCAGCTGTGGCCACATAGAGCATCCATTGTTTCAGAGTGTTGCTGTAACGTTGAGCCACCCCTCTTCGGGTGAGAAAAGCCTCGCGAATCTCCGGCCGGTTAACATGATCGTCCATGGTTCCTGGTTCTGCCTCAGAATCAGCGAGAACACGACCGGTGTGGTCAACGATAGTAAAGCGGACGCCGGACAAGCCGGCTACACGCGGCAGTCTCACAAAACCCAGGAAATCTGGTCTTGTCTCAGAAGTGATGATGAATGTGGCCAGAACCGAATTGAGTTGATGGAGATGATTGATGAGAAGTTTAAGATGGTAGTCTCTGGTTATCTTGATGACTATGGCGAAGAGACAACCGTAGCAGAGCACATTCACAGTCAAAAATGTCAGAAAATATCTGGCGAAAATAGGTCTTTTCATACCTCTTCCATTTTGTACCCCACACCGTGGACACTGGAGAGCCGCTTGCCTGCAGGACCTAATTTGTGGCGCAAGTTCATCATGTGCACATCAACCGTTCGGTCAATCACAGCTTTTTCCTGCCCCCAGAGGACATCAAGAATTTGTTGACGGGTAAAAACTCTTCCTGGATGAGAAGCCAGCAGATGAAGGATGTGGAATTCGCTGCGGGTGAGATTCACTCGTTTCCCCTGCACCACCACCTGGTGCTGCGATGGGTCAATAACGATGTTTCCTATGCGAATTACTTTTCCAGACATCCGGGGAAGGACGCGACGAAGTAACGCTTTAACCCGGGCCACTACCTCTACCGGTGAAAACGGTTTGGTAACATAATCGTCGGCTCCAACTTCCAGTCCCACTACCTTGTCGGTTTCCGTGCTTCTTGCCGTCAGCATCAGGATGGGGATATTGGCCCATTTAGTTTCTTTTTTCAGGATTTTACAAATTTCCAGACCGTCAATGTCTGGCAGCATTAAATCAAGAATGACCAGGTCTGGTACTTCTTTGGAAATCGAGGCCAGAAATGACGTCCCGTCTTCGTACTTACTGGTGCGAAAAAGTGCCTGATGCAGGTGGGCTTCCAGTAGCTCAAGAATGTCAACCTCATCTTCAACCAGGGCAACAAGTTTCGGCGGCATTTCCCCTGTCCTGTGCTTGTCGTGTTTTGTTCATTTTACCACAGGACTGGCTTCCGGATTAAAGGGATTGGTGCGCACGGCCAGAGAGAAAAGAAAAGGGTAGGAATGCTGGAGATGCTGAAGAAAACTTAACCATTCTCTCAGGACCAGACGGTAGGCTCTCTGGATGTCGTTAGCCAGATGTTCGCAGTCGGTTTCCGGTAAATTCTTGAGAGACTCACGCCAGGCCAGTTCATCTTCCAGGTGAAAAACCGCCCAGAGCATTTCGGTGAAAGTTTGATGTTCCAGCAAAATAGGGTTTTCCAGAAGCCGAACCAGAAAGTCTTTTTCCTTCTGGAGAAAAAGGTGGAGATTTTCTAACTGGCCCCGGTGGATGTCTATGGCAAAGGCGGATTTTTCCAGAAGGCGGTGGGCGGCCTGGAATTCTTTCGTGGTCCAGGAATTCTGCAACTTGAGATATTTCTGCCGGCTGCCCAGTTCGGCATCAAAGGAAATTAACAGTTTCAGCAGACGCGTACCGGTTTCGCTGAAAAAGGTGTTAATCACCATGTTGAGTTTGTCCATCATCAACAGTTTCTCCCGCCGGGTCATCAATCTTTCAATAATGAGGACGACGAACAAGACTTCCACCGGCAGGAAGGCAATATCCCCGAAGAGGTAAATGAATACGTGGTGCCAGTCCCGAAAGATGAGGTAGTGGGCGCAGTGCAAAACCACTGAAGCCAGAACCAGCCAGAGGCCAAGTTTTACTTCCCAGGATATTTTTTTCATACCGGCCCCTTCAACAGGAAGAAGTCATTCTTTTTTGCAGGAATTCGCGGAATTCCTGCGGGAATTCCACCCTGGCTTTGCCGGCGGAGCAGCGATTAATGTTTTCTATGATGGCCGGGAAATATTCCGCCGGCACCGATACCAGAAGTTTATCCTTCTCCACACCACACATCTTTCTGGCAGTGTAGTCGTAGAAGGAAACATTCACCTGGCGGCTCACCAGCGGATAGGTAACGGTCATCCGGCAGGTGGGTCCACCAATCTTGATAGCTGGCATCCGGCCGTCAGGAAAAACTATCAGGGTGAGCAGCCGACAGGCAATTTCAGGATTGACCACGAAAATAATCAATTGGGGCTGGAAGTCTACCTGGTTTAGAGGAGAGAGACGGAAGCACCGGTTTCTATTGTCAGGAACTTCGCCCATCTGGGAGATGAGGTTTTCCAGCGCTTGGTAACTGGCGAAAAGTTTCTCCCCTTCTACCACAAACTTCTTAATCAGACTGAAAGTTTTTTCATCGTCCATCTGGAGAAAACCAAGGTGCCAGGCAGCGCCAAAGCAGGCGTTATTGGCGGCGCTCAGCCAGACTTTTTGTCCACGCGCCGCTTCCAGTAACGACCGGCAGAGACGTTGACGGGGCTGGCCTGGCGGGCAGGGCTCATTTAGACACGAAAGCGCCACCGGGTTATTATCCATCTTCAGAGTTCCCACCAATATTTCATTCCATTCCTGCCATTTTTTCACTTCCACTCTTACCCCCTCGTCCTGTTTCTTTTGCTGGAAACATTGCTTTTTAACCAGGACAGGTAGGCCTGACTGCCGCATGCAATGCCCAGGCCGATAACTTCCGGAACCTGATAGGAGTGCAGTTTTCTCAACCGTTTCTCCAGCCGGGGGTAAAGCCCAGCCGTTGTCTTCATCAGGCACAACCACTCCTGGCTGTGTTCTACTTTTCCCTGCCACCAGTAGATACTGGTAACTGGACCCACTATTTGCACACAAGCAGCCAGTTTTTCCTGCACCAGGACCCGGGCGAGTTTTTTCGCCGCCGGCTGGCTTCCGGTCGCGGTAATTACCTGAAGATATTTTGAAGCCATTTTCAGTTTTTCAAACTTTTTACAGGGGCCGGGAAACGGCCGCCGCGCTTCAGAAAACGGCTGGCGGAAAAAGGATGGACCGCCATGACGGGAGCGCTTCCCATAAGACCGCCAAAATTGACTGTATCCCCGGGCCGTTTGCCCGGCACCGGTATCAGGCGCACGGCGGTCGTTTTATCGTTAACGATGCCGATGGAGAGTTCATCAGCCACGATGGCGTTAATCGTTTCCGCCGGAGTATCTCCGGGAATGGCTACCATATCCAGACCGACCGAGCAGACAGCGGTGAGGGCTTCCAATTTGTCCAGGGTCAGGGAACCGCGTCTGACAGCCCTGGCCATGCCAGCGTCTTCGGTGACCGGAATGAAAGTTCCGCTTAAACCACCGACATTGCCGCTGGCCATGGCGCCTCCTTTTTTCACCGCGTCAATCAAAAGAGCCAGGGCGGCCGTTGTTCCGTGGGTGCCAACTGACTCCAGCCCAAAACCTTTCAGAATGTCCGCCACAGAATCACCCGAAGCCGTGGTTGAAGCCAGGGAAAGGTCAACGATGCCGAAAGGAATTCCTAAGTTTTTCGCCAGTTCCCGGCCGATGAGTTCGCCAGCCCGGGTTATCTTGAAGACCGTTTGCTTGACGATTTCAGAAAGTTGGGTCAGGTCGCAGTCAGGATTCTTCTCCACGACGCTTCTGACGACTCCGGGACCGCTAATACCTACATTAAGCGTAAAGTCTGGTTCTCCAACCCCGTGAAACGCACCAGCCATAAAGGGATTATCCTCAGGGGCATTGACATAGACAGCAAATTTAGCGCAGCCAGCGCCGTTTTCAGTTTTTCTGGCAGTTGTCAACAGCAAGGGGCCAACCAGGTTAACGGCGTCTAAGTTCATTCCTGAGGCAGTTGTGCCGGCATTCATGAAGGCGCACACCCGCTGGGTTCTGGCAAGAACTTCGGGCAGGGCTTCAATCAGAATTCTGTCCGAACGCGTCAGCCCCTTTTGCACTAGGCAGCCAAACCCACCAACAAAGTCAATGCCGGCCTGGCCAGCTGCCTCGTCAATGGTCTGAGCCATGCGCAGAAACTTCTTGACGGTGGCGTGCGGCTCCATAACCAGACTAATCGGGGTAAGTGCCAGGCGCTTGTTGACAATCGGAATACCGTACTTGGTCTCAAGTTTTCCGGCTTCAACCACCAGACGCTCACCGATGGTCGCAATTCTCTGGCTGACACGATTGAGGCACGCAGAAAAGTTAGAAGAAATCAAGTCTTTCAGGTTAATGCCCAGAGTGGTCGTCCGAATGTCCAGATGATGATAGAGAATCATCCGGGCAGTTTCGTAAACTTCCTCAACAGAGATACTCATCTGCGGTCAGGATGAGGTCGGTTAAGGTTAAACGCGGTGCATGGCCTTAAAAATATTTTCGTGCTGGATCTGAATGGAAAGGTTGAGCCTTCGTCCTAAGTTCTGAAGCCTGGCTTTAATTTCCTCCAGGCTACAAGCGGCATCCTTCACGTCAACCAGCATGACCATGACAAAATACTTATCCATGATTTTCTGGCTGATGTCTTCAATGTTGGCCCCGGCGCGGTAAAGTAAGGTAGCCACCCTGGCCACAATTCCTTTCTGGTCGCGTCCCATGACGCTAATAAACAAAAGCTCTTTTCCCATTGAATGGTGCCAGAACTTCAACCAGGCGGTCAGTTGCTTTTCCTACTGCACCACCCTGAAATGGACCTTTCTGGCCATCGGGTAAGCTGGTTTTTCCGCAGGCATTTCACCCTGGGGATTGATAGAGAGTCTGCCTTCGGCAATCCCCTGTTCAACCAGAAAGTTTTTCACGGCTTCCGCCCTCTTCTGCGAAAGTTTCAGGTTGTAGTCAGTTTTCCCCTCAGGAGAGGCATATCCTTCCAGACAGATTTTAAGTTCCGGATACTTCTTCAGGACTTCCACATTATACTTAAGGTTTTCCTGGGCCAGAGAAGTAAGCTTGGCGCTGTCATAGGGGAAGTAAACATCCCGGAGGTCAAGGTATATCTTTTTCTCCACCACTTTTTCCACCACTTTTTCCCTTATGACCGGTTTCTCCACCACTTTCTCCACAATTTTCTCCTGAATGACCGGCTTTTCTACAATTTTCTCCACGACCTTTTCCTGAACAACCGGTTTCTCCACGATTTTCTCCACAATTTTTTCCTGAATAACCGGTTTCTCTACCACTTTTTCCACCACTTTTGGCTGTGGCGGAGCCGGTGGAGTGGGCACAGCAACAACTGGTTTGGCTTGTGGCTCTCTCACGTAAATATAGCCCCGATTTCCCCAGGGTTCATCTTTGGCTGAACTCCTGTCGGAAGGCCACCACCAGGTGCCGCCGCGCTCATTGTCTTCCACCAGGTCTGGTTTGGCGCCGGTCTTCCCCCACCAGGAAAAATCCCGGGAAGGTTGCTCCAGGCCCACACAACCTGATAGAGATAAGGCCATGGCTACTGCCGACAAACTACTAATCAACTTTTCCCGCATTACCCCTCCTTCGTTGACCCTATCATACCCTGAATGGTGTCCAATGTCAATTCCGGTGGGTTTCCTGAAATTCTGGCATACGGAAGGCTCTGAAGGAATGTGTGACTTCGGCGGAAATTCCCGGCGCACCCGCGTCGGCGCAGACAAATCTGGGACAGCCGTGCCTTCCCGTCTTGCCTGGCTGACAACCCGGTATTATGTCGGAACTTCCGGCATCTCTCGCCCTTTGACAGAAAACAGGCAATGAAGTATCTTTGCCATCTGTTTTACTTATCCGCAGGGGAGGGCATGGAGAACCAGAAGAGACGATACTGGGTTTATCTTTTCCCGGCCGTAATGGATATGGCGGTGGTCAGCCTGGGGTTTTTTGCGACCGTGAGGGCTATTTCTCTGGGCGGAGGGCCGGTCCTCCTTGGAATGATTGGTACTGCCTGGGGGCTGGGTTACAGCCTTACCAGTCTGCTTCTTACCCGTCTGGCCCACGCTGAAAGGTCCGTTTTTTTTATGCAGCTTTCTGCCGTGGGTTTCATTCTGGTGGCGATCGCCATGGCTCTGGCCAGGTCAGTCTCTTTTCTTGTTATTCTTTCCTGGTGGAGTGGCTTCTGGTGTTCCTTTTTCTTTGTCGGTTTTCAACTGTCCATGGCGTCGCTGGCTTCCCTTTCCACTGATATTTCTGTGGCAGCCTACAATTTTTCCTGGAGTGTGGGTTTTGCCCTGGGTTCACTGGCTGAAGGTGTGTTGCTCTCTCATTACCCTTCAGTGGCTGTCTCCCCCGCAGTTATTGGTTCTCTCGGTATTCTGGCCGGGTTGTGGTTAGTTCAAAGGAGCAGGGTGAAAGAGCCGTCAGACAGCGCCGGCGGTAAGTCTGAAGGACAGCGGGCAACCAGAAGGAGTTTCGTGTTAATCGGCTGGATAGGTCTGGCGACGGTAGCCTTTATCGGTAGTGGCTTCCGTTATCTGTTACCCGAGATTGCTGTTAGAAGATTCAGTTTGAGTTCCTCAACTACCGGGAACTTTTTCTTCCTCTTTTTCCTGCTTCAGTCAGTGGTTGGTCTTTTTCTTCATCGTCTCTCCAGATGGCAATATCGTTTTCATCACCATCTCGGGGCCACTTTTCTTGGTCTGACAGGCTGCTGGCTGGCTTTTTCCCTTCAAGGAAAGACAGGGTTGCTTGCTTTTGTAATCTTTATGGGAATATACTCAGGGTATGGTTTTTACTACGGGGTGCTGTACTCACTCAAGAGCTCTCTCAGCGCCCGCGACATCAGCATCAACGAGGTACTCGTTGGGGTGACAGGCGTCGTCGGACCTTTATTTCTGGCGGCGGCTTTGAAGAAAGCCACAGCCAGTTTCTTTCTGGCCTGCGCGCTTCTGGTTCTAACTGCCTTTCTGTTGCAGTTTTCAGCCTGGCTGAAGAAGGCGGAAGGTAGTGTCAAAAAAGGAATGAAAGAGGAATGAAAAGAAAGGGAACAAACTGGCTCACTCAAAGTGCTCCGGCACAGACAAGGACTACGCCGAAATCGGTTGCCCGGCGAACTCATTCGCCAGGTGGCGAATTCATACACCACCGAGTAAGGGGTATTGCGTCCCGGATGGAATTGCCCGGTCCGCTTACCGAACGCTGCCGCTTTTCGTCTTGTCTTGTATCTGTGCCTTCGCAACTGGTTCGCCAGTTATTCCCTTCCTTTTTTGAAATGGGGCAGGGGGAGAGAAATAAAGACTTGCAACGTCATTGACAGACACAAGAAAAGGCTGAAAAACAACTCAAAGTTTTTGAGAGAGTTGGGACGGAAGGGAGGAAATTATGATTGTGGTTATGAAGCCGGGGGCTTCCAGAAGGGAAGTAAAGTCCGTTATCAAGCAGATTGAGCGGCTTGGTTTCAAAGCCCACCCAATTTTTGGTGTCAAACGCACGGTGATCGGTGCCATCGGTGATGACCGGGATAAACACCTCTTGCAGTCTCTCTCCGGTCTGCCCTGGGTGGAACAACTGGTGCCAATTTTGCAACCATTTAAACTGGCCAGCAAGGAAATCAAGAAAGAACCCACGGTTATCAAGGTCGGGAAAGCCGTTTTTGGCGGGCGATACTTCGGAGTGATTGCCGGTCCATGTACGGTGGAAACTGAAAAACAGATGATGGAGACAGCCCTTTATGTAGCCCGCTCCGGCGCTAAGATGCTGCGGGGCGGCGCCTTCAAACCAAGAACATCCCCTTATTCCTTCCAGGGACTGGAAGAAAGGGGATTGAAACTGCTTGCCCGGGCAAGTCAGAAGACAGGATTACCATTTGTGACCGAGGTGCTCAATCCGGAAGATGTTTCGCTGGTAGCCGAGTATGCTGATGTTTTGCAGGTGGGCGCCAGAAACGCGCAGAACTTTGCTCTGTTAAGAAGAGTTGGCAAATCGGGAAAGCCGGTTCTCCTGAAGCGCGGGCCAGCGATGACGGTTCAGGAATTTTTGATGTCGGCTGAATACATCCTTTCGGAAGGGTGCCATCAGGTATTACTCTGCGAACGGGGCATCCGGACTTTTGAGACTGCCACCAGGTATACTCTTGACATTTCCTGCATCCCGGTTGTCCGGCAGTACTCCCACTTACCGGTGATTGTTGACCCTTCCCACGCGGCCGGCCATCGCCAGTATGTAACCGCTCTTTCCCTGGCTGCCCTGGCGGCCGGCGCCGATGGTTTGATGGTGGAAGTGCATCCTGACCCGGCTCGGGCGGTGTGCGACGGCCAGCAGGCCCTTACTCCGGATGATTTCAGTTCTCTGATGAGAAACTTGAGAACCATGGCTGACGCTCTTAAGCGACGGCTGTAGGGGGCCCACTTGACAAAAGAGCAGGGCGGTTTTATGCTTATCATACCAACGGAAAGGAGGTGAAAAAAATGGTAAGAAGAGTGATATTCTTTCTGCTTACAGTCTGCCTGCTGGCCGCGGTCACACCGGTGATGGCGCGCACCCTTGAAGAAGTGATGGCGGAAATGGAGAAGGGCGCGGCTAACCTGAAGGATGTTAAGGGGACCCAGATTGTTAAGTTCATGCTGGAAAAAGAGATGGTCACGGTGAAGAACAACTTTGTGGCGAAGACGCCCAACAAGTTCAGAGCAGAAACCAGCATTCCCATTCCCGGAACGAAAAAGACTCAGAAGGTGCTGACCGTGTGTGATGGCACCACCATCTGGCAGGAGACCATGGCTCCGGAAGAAAGGAAAGTAATCAGAATGAAACTGTCAGATGTGGCCGGCAAACTTGATGAGTACCAGCAGAAAATTCTGGGCAGTGGCGCCGGGATGGTCGGTGCAGAGGCCCTGGTGAAGCTGGCTAATGCTGATTATGACCTGAAGGTGACAGGGCAGGTCACTCACGGCGGCAAGGCCATGGATGTTTTGGAAGGGAAGTTGAAAGGGTCAGCCAAGCCCGGACAGATGACGCTGCCGACGCCGGCTAAGATTAAGTATCTGGTGGGGGCCGCTGATGGTTTTGTCTATAAGGTTGAAGGCTGGGACAAGGCAGGCAAAAGCATCCTGGAAATAAGTTACGAAAACATCAAGTTTAATACCGGTGTGCCTGACAAGACCTTCAGTTATACTCCTCCGAAGAAAGTAGAAGTGGTGGATGCGGCTGAAGTAGCGCCCTATGTGATTAAGTGAGAGGAAAGGAAAGAGGCCGGCGTGTTTTCCAGCCGGTCTCTTTTTTTACCTGAACAGTGTCAGGCTTGATTTAAGCGCCTGGCAGTCCTGATGGCGTCCCTCACTGCCTGATGGCCCCCTTCAGCCATCAAAATCAGCCCGGCAATGGTCAGCCCCAATCCCTTCACCGGCAATTTTCTGGCCGGCGGCTCAGCCGGTTTCTCTTCTGGTTTTTCTTCCTTCTGAACTTCTTCAACGACAACTCCTTCCTCGTTCATTGGCACCGGCTCGCTTTTGGTGAGACCAACTGACTTAGCAATTTTCAGGGAAGAAGCGGAAGGTCCCTTAATCAGCACTAAAATTCCCCAGCACAGCAGAAAAAGCCCGGTGAGAACAATCAGAAAGAAGGCTGTTCCCTTGCCAAACTGCCCGTTATAAATCTGGCCCAGACCAGGACAGATAGTGGAAAGCACCGCGGCCACTCCAGATGATTTCTGCTCGTACCGGCGGCGAATGCGACTGCGAATTTCCTCTTCCTCAATGATGCGTGCCTTTTCCTCTTCACTCAAGTAAGCCATGGTCCCCTCCCTCTTTCAATCAAATTTCCAGGAGATGGTGCTGATTTCCTTCTGGATTTCAGGAATGATTTTGAAATTTTTCTGGATGGGCAGGAAAACCAGAAAAACGTCTATGGACTGGCCTGTTGTCAGGTCCTTCTGGGGGGAACCGCGTTGACAAAGATGAAGTCGGCTCCCTTGCCAAACATGGCTGCACCAGGAATCAGACCGGCTCCCGTACCTTTTCCGTCATGGACGTAAACCCATTTGACATACTCCTGATCCAGTTTCTGGCCGACACTTTCCTGGTCAAGTTTGTAGGTTAGGATTTTTCCTTCCTTGGGTATGGTGTAGTACTTGTAGCGGTTTTTCTCGTAGGCTGATTCCACGCCCCAGTTAATGGAACAACTATGGGTTTCTGGCCCGAGATAGTAAAACTTAGAAAAGATAGCCAGATATGGTCTTCCCTTGCGAATTTCGGTGTAGACATCCAGCCGATAATCTCTATCTACTCCCTCACCATAACCCAGCAGCATAGAAGTCTTCACGACCTTCCGCTCCGGCGTGTCCACTTTCAACTCGCTCTTTGCCACCTTTCGCACTATCAGGTCTTTCCCGTTGGTGAAGTCCTTGGCTCCGAAGTAGAGAATGTTACCACCGGCATTGATACTTTCAGCCTGCACCATGAAAAAGGTGCCTTCTGTGTAAAGGATAGCGCCATCACTCTGCATGTTAACGCCAAATTTGGCTGCCGGGGCTGTTTTGGTCACCTTCTTTGAAGATGTTCTGGAGCCGGTTTTTTTTGTGGATGATGCGCTGGAAGAGGCGGAAAAACTGGAAAGAACGAAGAAAAAAACACCCAGCCAAACCGCAGTCAATCTCAAGCGCATTTGACCTCCTCAGTTATTAGTTATATACAAGACCAAAAGCCACAAATTGTCAAGCGATGCTGGCAGGCAAGTTGCTGAAGTCAGGCTCAATCATGGCTAACCGGTTAAAATGGCCATGCCCACCAGGCCAAAGATATAACCCCAGCCGAAAGTTCTCATTTGAGGGAAGACCCTGGTCAACAAAACAGCCAGGAGATTTAGCGCGACAAAAAAGATAAGACGCCAGAGTTTACCGCGTGTGAGCGCCGGCATCTTCATCCCGTAAATTTTCTTTGATTTCATCACCGCCTCCTGAAGCAGGAAACAAAACCTTTAGCCCACTTCTACCGCAGAAGACTCTTGAGAATCATTTCTCTTTGGAGGATTACCCAGATACCGCCGGCCATCAGCGCCAGCGCTACCAGAGATAGAAAAATGTTTCTCACCGGAAAAGCGCAGATGCTCTGAAGGCTTGCCGTTAACATTAGAAATCCTCCGCCGGCGATGATAAACCCTACGAGCGCAATAAACACTATCATCGGCCCTCCTGGTTAATACCAGTTTCATTCTAAACCACATTGGAAACCACGGCAATGGACAAAATGCTTCTCTGTTGAATTCGGTTTCATTTAAGGGGTACAATGGAGATGGCAGGATCCCAAAAAGGGGGGTGTGAATGAAAAAGGAAGCAGTGGTGCTGGCAGCAACAGGATGTCTGGCTGCCTGCTGTCTTCTGTTGCTGGCTCAGGGCACTTCAGGGACCTTTCAGGAAGAAGTGGCCGCAAAGATGAGGCAACTGAGAGAAATAAGGCAGAAGATGGCAGCCATTGAGTGGAAAGCCGCAGGGCAGGATGATGTGCTCAGGAAGATTCAGGAGCAGTATCGGGAACTCCAGAAAAAGATGCAGGAGATTACTCAGCAGCGGGAAGAGCGACTGGACGTGGTTCTTAAGGACAACGCTGAGTACCAG
>JAKPFT010000045.1 GCA_029551285.1 bacterium
CTTGTCTGTGCCGCAGCACTTTGAGTGAGCCAGTTTGTTCCCTTTCTTTTCATTCCTCTTTTATTCCTTTTTTGGTTCTGCCTGTCCTTGTCTCTCTCCCTATCCTTTCCACTGTGTCAAAAAAGGAAGGGAATAACTGGCGAACGATTTGCGAAGGCACAGATACAAGACAAGACGAAAAGCGGATGCGCTCGGTAAGCGGACCGGATAAGTTCATCCGGGACGCAATACCTTACTCGGCGGTGTTTGAGCTCGCCCCCGGGCGAGCGAGTTCGCCGAGCTACCGATTTCGGCGTAGTCCTTGTCTGTGCCGGAGCACTTTGAGTGAGCCAGTTTGTTCCCTTTCTTTTCATTCTTCTTTCATTCCTTTTTTGACACTACCCGTCCCGGTGCTGCAGTTCATGGTGTCACCACCACTTTCAGTCCCTGTCTTGACTCAGCCGCCTGCAAGGCCTGGTGAATTTCCTCCAGGGGAAAGGTGTGAGTAAGATAAGCGCTGGCCCTGATGCGGCCGCTGGCCAGCAGCGTCAGTGCCAGTCGGTTATCTCGCGGGGCTGAGCCATGCGTACCGACGATGGTGAACTCGCCGTAGTGAACCAGATTACTGTTCAGGTTAATGAATGGTTTTTCCTTAGGTAAGCCGCCAAAAAAATTAACCGAACCTCTTTTGGCCACCAGTTCCACGGCTTTTTCCTGAGCTTGCTGTGAGGTGGCCGCAACAATCACTCTTTCCGCCATCCGGCCGTCGGTCAGTTCCCTCACTCTGGTCAGGATGTCTTCCCGGGAAAGGTCCACCGTAATCGCGCCAGTAAAACTGGCTATCTGTAACCTCTCTGGAAGGATATCGGTCAGAATTACCTGGCCAGCCCCAGTGGCTCTGGCCAGTTCAGCGTGCAGACAGCCGATGGGACCGGCGCCAAGAATCAGAACGGTATCGCCCAGTTCCACCTGACTGAGCCTCTGTCCGTTGATCACGCAGGCCAGTGGTTCTGCCAGGGTAGCCTGAGCAAACGAAACATTGTCGGGGATGCGATTGACACATCCGTTGGCTACCGCTATGGCCGGCACCTTCATCAGTTGTGCAAAACCGCCGTCGTAGTGATAACCGATAGCCTTGAGATTGTCGCACATGGTTGGCCAGCCCCGGCGGCAGTAATGGCACCGGCCGCAGGGAATAGCCGGAGCCACGGTTACCCGCTCTCCAGGATGGAAATCGGTAATGCCGGGACCGCAGTGGCTGATGACTCCGCTGACCTCGTGTCCGGTAATTCTCGGAAAAACAATGTGTTTATGACCATGATGAAAAACTTTGACATCAGTTCCGCACACAGCGCAGGCTTTGACCTGAAGCACTAATTCTCCAGGTTCCGGTTCTGGATCAGGGACGCTGACCACAGCCAGGTCCTCAATGTTTCTCAGAAGCGCCGCTTTCATGGTTTCATCTCCTCATAGGCGGCTTTAATTCTGTTGCGCACTCCCTCATGGGTGAGCTGGCAATGTTCACTGAGAAAAAAGTCCAGTCCCCTTTCTTTCAGAAGTGATTGGACCAGAGCCGCCTGAGTATCTCCCGGCTCATTATAACACAGGCAGGCCGCGGCTACAAGGCAGATGGCGTCAGGAAAAATTCCGTGTCGCAGACAGAGATTGATGGCGCCCACGATGCGCTCTTTTGGTCCCAGCTTGCGCCATGGGTCGCGACCCACCCGGGAGACCGTGTCTCCCAGAAGGCGATTCTGAAAACGGTGGAAGAGGTCATGGAAGTAGTTTTCCACTTCGCTTGAGGGAAAGTGGTGTTGCCGGATGAGAGCCTGGCTGGCTTCCTGCCGCACGCCTTCAACCACCTTGAGGATACGCGAGTTCTCCATCGCCTGCCAGATAAAATTAAGTTTTTCCAGCCAGCCCAGATAGGCCAAGGCGGCGTGGGTGAGATTGTGACCAAAAAGTTTTAGTTCCTCATAGGGCAACAGGTTTTCTACCGGATGAAGGGCTTTAATGGCTGGAATTTCCCCTTTGAAGGATGGCCTGGCGACAGGCAGGATACAGTACGGTTCCACTTTAACCAGAAGAGGATGAATTTTCCTGCTTTCTTCAGTGAAGGGAGCGACCATCCGGCTGACGACGGTTTCTACCAGGCCCACCCTGTCGTTCAGGTATGTTTTTCCCTCAGGTGTCAGGTGTGGTTCAATGGCTTTTTTCAAAACTTCTGAACTTCCCAGCAGATTCTCGCAGATGATAATGTTCAGAAAAGAATCTGGTTGCCGGCCAACTTTTTTCTGAATGGCTTCTGCCAGGACGGTTCCCAGGGAGGGAAGATTGGAAGCTCCCACTGCGGTGAAGGCCAGGGAAACATCGGCCAGTTCTTCCACCACCCTGGTTTGCTCTGTCAGGAGAACAGCCTTTAAACCGGTAATTTTCTTTTCCTCTTTTCCTTCGCCCAGAATCCAGAGCGGGTAGAACCGTTCCTGATTGAGGCGCTGTACTGTGTCAGCCAGGACATCTACGAAAACTAAGAAGTATCCTTCGCGGGCACAGATGTCCCCAATGAAACCGCGACCTATCTGGCCGGCTCCGAAGATGACGACCTTTTTTTTCATAAAATTATTTTACCACATCAGAACTAGCGGCTACCTCATAAATGCTTCAGGATTCCATTTTCGTCGGGGACACTGTTCCTCATTTTGATGAAAAAGGGAAATAAGTTATAATCAGGCCGGCGATTGGGGGCAGTGGCTCAATGGGAGAGCGTCCGCTTCGCATGCGGAAGGTTGCCGGTTCGACTCCGGTCTGCTCCACTCAGAAAGAGCGTTGCCCTCCAGGAAGCACAGCCGCTCATTCCTTTTAATCAGCAGGGTACAACATCTTCAACCATGGATGAGCACGGATATTGTCTGGTGACTAACGATGACGGCTGGGACTCGCCGGGGCTGGCTGTCCTGAAAAAGGCGGTCAGGCCTCTGGTTCCGGTGGTGGTCGCTCCGGAAAGTGAAAGGAGTGCTGTGGGACACGCTATTAATCTGCTTACGCCGGTCAGGGTCAGACGGGTTAAGCGCAAAGGGGTTTGCGATTATATCTGCAGCGGTACCCCGGCCGATTGTGTGAAGCTTGGCGTTAAGGTTCTTTTAGACAAACCTCCGGTGCTGGTGGCTTCTGGAATTAATCTCGGGCCAAACTTAGGTATGGACCTGCTTTACTCCGGGACAGTTTCCGCAGCTATGGAAGGAGCAATTTTAGGGTTCCCCTCGGTGGCTATTTCACTGGTGGGAAGCGGTCACCTTCACTGGAGCACTGTGCTGGCGGTCGTGCCCGTAATTATTAGATTATGTCTGTCGGTGGGCATGCCCTCCGATGTTTTGCTTAACGTGAACATCCCCAATGTCAGCCTTTCCCGTCTGCGCGGCTACAGAATCACCCGGCAGGGCCAGGCCCGTTTTAACGAAGACTACCAGGTGCGACGCGACCCCCGGGGCCGAACCTATTACTGGTTGAGGGGGAATTTTAAAAAGGTGCCAGCCGAAAAGGGGTCGGATGTAGAGGCTGTTACAGATAATTACGTTTCCGTCTGTCCGCTTCGTCTTGACCTAACTGACTACCACTTTCAGGAAGTTCTCCAGAAGAGTCTGAGCAAATTCATTTGAGATAAATCCCGGGAAAGGCTAAAATAAAAGAGATACAGGGGAGGAAAATGTCCATTACCTACAGGCCGCACAACCTCAGACGAAAAAGAAAGATTGGCTTTCGCGCCCGGATGAAAACCAGGTGGGGCAGAAAAATTATTAGCCGTCGTCGGGCGAAGGGCCGCAAGGTTCTCACCGCGTGAAAAGAAGGGTTCTCACCCGGTTGAAGCAAGAAGGATGGGGTCTGTCTTTGAAGGGGCTGGAGGTCCGGGGAAAAGTTGATTCTGGGGTTTTCAGGATTGGATTTCTCTCTGTTCACCAGGCTGGACCAGCCACAAAGCGAAACCGGTGGAAAAGGCTTATCCGGGAGTTCTGGCGCAGGAGTGGTCTAAAGGGTGACTTTGTCTTTGTCTTCAAAAAGGAAATGGCCAGCCTTCCAGAAAGGGAGTTGAGGCTTTCCCTGCAGAAGGCCGGTGAGTTTTTTTCCAGGCCGCGTGCGTCTCAGGAAGGACAAACCCGTTAAGCCTGAGTGTGACAAATAAAGAAGGGGGCAACGATTTTTCAAAAGTTAGGGCGCCCGGTGGAAAAGGTAACGACAGGATGTTTCCTGGGAATGCTTGACCTTTATAGAGTAACTGTTTCGCCGTGGCTGGGGTTCCACTGCCGTTTTTATCCCCCCTGCTCTCTTTACGCCAGGCAATCCCTGGAAAAGTATGGTCTGGCAAGGGGCCTGATTTTGACGGCGAAAAGGATTTTGAGATGCCACCCATGGCATCCTGGTGGTTATGATCCGGTGACGGAACTTACGAGGGAGACAGGAGAATGAGTGAGGAACAACGGTTACTTCTGGCTTTTATCCTTTCCCTGGTTATTATCTTTGTCTTTTCCCGGCTGTATCAGCCGGTGCCGGGCCGACCCGGGCCGGTAACTACTCCAGCGGAAAAGATTGGCTCTTCCTCCGAAACTCAGGTTTCCCTGGCCGGCAAGAAATCCAGGCAGGTGGTGAACCTGGAAACAGAACTGGTGCGGCTAACTGTTGGAAGCAACGGCGGGTCCCTGGAAGAGATCGCTCTGAAGAATTACCGGCGCCCCGGAGAGCAGTTTTTTACGATTGCCTCCGGCTCCCGGGCGCTCCTGAGTTATCCTGAAGAGGAAGTTCTCAGCTGGGGAGCGACTGAATTTAAGGTTGAACGCGAAGAAAAGGGTCTGACTCTGACGGGCTTTCCGCGGCCCGGGATAGAGGAGAACAAGAGGTATTACCTATCTTCAAATGGTTACACGATTACCTATCGGGTCAATCTTAAAAATCACACGGGGGAAGAAGTCAGGCTGAAAAATTACTGCATCCTGGGAGGTATTTTTGACCTGAAAGACCAGGTTAGGGAACGGAGTTCAGCACCTGAATTTAAAGCCGGGACACCGGTGGGAATTATCCGGCGCCAGGTGTCACCGCGTCTTGGAAAGGAAACTGGAGAGGAATGTTTCTGGGTGGCTTTCTGGTCGCACTATGCTATGTTTTTCCTCAGGCCGGAGAAAGGCGCAGGCTGGTTTTTAACCAGGCAGGGACAGGAAGTGGGATTTGGGGTCTCCTATCCTGAAGTAGTGATTCCGGCCCGGGGGGAGAAAAGGCTATCTCTTTCCTTCTACGCCGGACCTTCAGATTACTTTGTTCTTTCCCGGGAAGTGAAAGAGCCGGTTCTGGGAAACGGTTTTTTTGCTTCCATGGGACGATTTCTTTTTGCGGTGCTGCGGGCGATTCATCAGGTAGTGCCTAACTGGGGCTGGGCGATTATCCTGCTGACGCTCCTGGTGAAGGCGGTCTTTTTTCCCCTTACCAGAAGCAGTTTGCAGTCCATGAAGGAGATGCAGCGGCTGCGGCCCTATCTGAAAGACCTTCAGACCAAGTACAGGGACAATCCGCAACAGATGCAGAAGGAAATGATGAATCTCTACCGGGAATACAAAATTAATCCTTTCAGCGGTTGTTTGCCGATGCTGATTCAGTTCCCCATCTTCATCGGGTTCTTTGTCGCCCTGAGAAACTCTGTTTTTCTGCGGGGCGCTCCCTTTATTCTCTGGATTCGTGACCTGTCTCAGCCTGATTGTCTTTTCACTGTGGCAGGGTTTCCCATCAACCTGTTACCGGTGATTATGGCTGGCACTTCCTTCTGGCAGCAGAAACTCACCCCGCAGGAGCCTTCCCAGAAAAGTCTGACCTTTTTGATGCCAGTGATGTTTCTCTTCCTCTTTTATAATTTTTCCTCGGGTTTATTGCTTTACTGGGTAACGATGAACCTGGCCGGTCTGCTGGAGCAGTATCTTATTACCAGAGCGGCAAAACCGGCTCTCCTCTGATCAGGATTGAGCCAGGAAACGGTCCAGAATTTTCTTCACCGAATGGTGCAGGCCACGACGGGTTAGAAGTTTTTCCACCAAATTTCGGGCAGCGGCCATCTGGGCTTCTTTGACCGAACTTCCGCGGCCCTGACCCATGTTGCGTCGTCCTGTGAGACTGGCCTTCACCTGAAAAACTGGTTGGTGTTTTAAACCCGCAGACTTCTGCAACTGGTAGGTTACCGTGGTCTTAAAAAGAGTGTGGGCGACGGTGGCTGCCAGATTTTTGTAGTCAATCATAGGCGGCATCTTTTTCGTCAGGATAAACCGGGAAACAAAGCGAGACGCTGCCTTCATACCTCTGTCCAGAAAGATGGCGCCCACCAGGGCTTCCACGATATTATCCAGTCTGGTTGACTGGCCATGATACCGGTTAACAAAGCGGTCAAGTTTCAGTTCTGCGCCAAGGCTTTCCAGGAAGCGCCGGTTAACATAGCTTGATTTCAGATTGGTCAGAAAGGCCTCCCCGGCCTGCGGAAACTTCTGGAAAAGTTTTAGACCGACAATCAGGTCCAGGACCAAATCCCCGAGAAATTCCAGGCGCTCGTAGGATTTCTCATCTCTCAGGCAGGGATGGGTCAGGGCCTGCTGCAGGAGTTTCTTCCTGCGAAAACGATGATGGATAAGCTTTTCTAACCTTTCCGTGTCCGACACAGGATGCCTCCGCTAACGGTCAGCAGCAATAAGAGCACAGGTATGTATCCGCAACGGCCCGCCGGAGTTTCGCCGGTTAAAAGTGGAAGCGTGTATCTCAGATGACCGCGGACAAAAAGGAGTCGCCTGTCAGACTCTATCAGGGCACTGACTCCTTTCTCTGGAGAGACCACACCGGTGATACCCGTGATGGCTGTCTGGGCGAAATAGCGACCGGTCTCCGTCGCGCGCAGGATGTTGTGAGCGAAATGCTGATAGGGTCCTGGAGACTGAAGAAACCAGGAATCATTGGTGATTACAAGGCAAGCCTGGCTGCCGCGGGTGACGAACTCTGCAGAGATTTCAGGAAAGATATTCTCAAAACAAATCAGGACATTTACCCTGGCCTGTTCCCTTCTGGAAGACACTGGAAAATGAAAAAGAGTATATTCCTGGCCGGGTTGAAGTTGCGGCTGGTATCCAGCCAGTTTGCTGTAAATTTTACGCAAGAGTCGGTAGCGGCCGCCGAGGATGAACTCTCCATACGGAACCAGGTGCCGTTTGCGATAAACCTGAAGATTTTCTCCGGAGAAAAGATAGGCGGTGTTGAAAAGGGACTGACCCTGGCGGCCAATGCCCCCTAAAAGCAGGGCGCAGTGATGGCGCTGGCTCAGGTCTCTCAGTTGTGTCATCAACTCTGGATGGTCATCCAGAATATCGGGAAAGGAGCTTTCTGGCCACACGACAAGGTCAGCAGGTTCCTCTTTCAAAAGGGTTATGGTTGTCCGGTAGTGAGATTGAAAAATCTCAGCCGGGGGAAGGCGGTTATAGGAAGCAATATTTTCCTGAAGCAGAAGGACTCTGAGCCAGCCAGCCGGAGTTCCTTCAATATTCACAGCCCGGCCGCCGAAGACCAGAGCCGCAGTAAGAGGGATAATCACTGACCAGGAAACAAGATGGTGCCGCGTCCATCCGGTAGCCAGCAGGAGATTAAACATCATCAGCAAACTGGAAAGTCCAAAAACCGTCACCAGGGAGACCACCGGTAGCAACCAGCGGCTGCTGTACTGGGAAAGGCCCAGCGGGAGCCAGGGAAAGCCGGTTAAAAAGTGAGCGACAATAATCTCCAGGAAAAACCAGGCTGAAGCCGCTGAGAAAATCCGTCCCCTTTCCGGTAGCCCTTTAATTAGAAGAAAAAATATCCCCCAGAAGAAAGAGAGATACAGAGGTAACAGAAGGTAGACCGGTCCGGCCACTTTGACCAGCCAGGAAAGGGTTAAGAGGTAGAAGACAAGCCCGGTAAACCACCCCTGAAAGAAGGCACTGCCAGGACTGTTAACCGGGGCCAGGAATGAGGGAACAAAAGCGCCACAGGCTAAAAACCACCAGCGCTGCGGCGGAAAACTCAATGATAACAGGAATGCCGAACAGCCGCCCAGGAACAGGCGTAAAAAGAATAGACCTGGTCTTCTCTTAGGTCTGTCGGGCATGTTTCGGGCTAACCGTGACCACCCTGGTGGGATTTTTCTTAGCCTCCGCTGGCTCCATCAGCGCCAGGGAAAGGATGATAATCGGGTCTCCCACTTCAAAATACCGGGCAGCAGCACCGTTGATACAGACCGTTCCCGAACCGCGCCGGCCAGTGATGGCGTAGGTCAGAATTCTGGCGCCATTATTAAGATTGAGGACATAAACCATTTCCCCGGGAAGAATACCCGCCTTTTCCAGATAGGCTCGGTCCAGGGTAATACTGCCCTCGTAGTAAAGATTCCGCCGGGTAACAGTGGCGCCCCGAATCTTACTCTTGCACATTAAAATCAGCATCTTTCAAGACTCCTTTTCTCAAAAAAGGATGTTATCAATCAATCTCACCCGGCCAACTTTCACTGCGGCCGCCACCAGAACTCCCGGTTTCACCCGGGGCACAGGCTGCAGGGTTCTTGAGTCAACCGCCTTCAGATACTGCAGTTGAAGACCTGAGTGGCGCATCAAAAACTGGCGCCCGGCCCGAACGAGTTTCCTGGTCTCGGTAATTTTCTTTGCTTTTACCATCGCTTCCATCAGTTTCAACGTCTGGTAAAGAACTGGAGCCAGGGCCCGCTGTCTCTCAGAAAGATAAACATTACGGGAACTGGCGGCCAGACCATCCGCTTCTCTGACGGTTGGACAGCCGACCACGGTGAGTGGAAAATTCAGGTCCCTTACCATCTGCTTAATGATAATCAACTGCTGGGCGTCTTTCCAGCCGAAGTAAGCAAAATCAGGCTGAACGATGTTAAACAATTTGACCACCACGGTACAGACACCCCGGAAGTGGCCAGGCCGAAATTTTCCTTCAAGTACTTTACTGAGTTTGGGGACCTCAACCACGGTGCTACTATCAGCCGGATACATCTCTTCTGTGGAAGGAGCAAAGACTATTTCCACCCTTTCTTTTTCCAGCAAAGTCAGGTCGGCTGATAACTGGCGTGGATACCTGGCGAAGTCTTCACCCGGGCCGAACTGCGTGGGGTTAACGAAGATGCTGACCACGACAAAGGAACATTCGTTCCTGGCCCGTTTGACCAGAGAAAGATGTCCCTGATGGAGGGCGCCCATCGTTGGCACAAAGCCGACAACCTTCCCGGAACCACGCGCCTTTTTGACCTCCTCTCTAACTTCCTGAATTGTTTTGACAAGTTTCATACAGCGTACTCACAGGCTCCGGTAAGGGCCTTTGGTCAGTTAGTTATAAGCCTTTGCCTCTTTACCGCAGTAACGGTTTTTCCCCGCTAATTCCTGAAGTCTTTTACCCGATATCGGGTCCCGCCACCGCGGCGCTATTTCCAGAAGCGGCAAAACCACAAACCATCTTTTCAGGGCAGCCGGATGGGGAATGACAAGATTTTTACTCCTGATAGTATAACCGTCGTAGAAAAGAAGGTCAAGGTCAATGCAGCGTGCCTGCTTCCGGGGATGATTGGCGGGCCGTCCCAGAGATACCTCCACCGACTGCAGAAACTTAACAACGCTAGCCGGTTGAAGGGATGTCTTTGCCTGGACAACGCCGTTGAGAAAGTAGCCACCACTCACGCCTTCGGCGGGAGCAGACCGGACGAAACTTGAAACCCGTTCTATCCGCATTTCTCGCTGAAGCAGGTTAAGGGCTTTTTTAATCAGCCGGCTCCGGTGACCTGAGTTGCTGCCAACACCAATCAAAACTCTACCCATATTTATTTCAAAGCAACGACAAAGTTTCTCAAAAGCTCCCGGCCACCGCGGCACTGTTTTTTCAGTCTGGGTGGCCCGGTGCTTGTGGCTGCAAAAAAGGCAGCCCAGGGATTGGCCGCGGTTTCGTCTTCCCGGAGAAAATCATCAAAAATTAAAAGCAGGCGCCAGGGTTGCCCCTGAAGAACCTGGCACAGTCGGCCCAGAACTTCGCGGTCAAAAGCCTCAAATGCCTTAATCCAGGCAGAAAAATTTCCGGATGGATTTAGCTTGAAATCAAGCCACCAGAAGGCAGAAGTTTTCTCCAGATTGGCAAGGTCACCGTGCAGTTCGCAGCCTAAGTAAAGAGCCAGCCCCTGAAGCCGACGACTTTCGGAAAAAAAACAGGGACAGTCAGTGATGTTTACTCGGGGAGGCGGATTTCCATGGCCGGTGCCCCACAACCACAGAAAATTAGCCAGAGGTTCGTTGAGGTCAAGCCGCACCTGGTTTACCGGGTGTTTTTCCAGCAGGGAAGCGGCAGAACCCACCAGACTGAGGATGGGTGCGTATTCCTTTCCCCGGGGAAGAAACTGCTGGTACGGGTGACCCTTGATGTCACCCGGCAGGGGAAGCTCCACCTGAGGTATAAAACGGCTCACACTGATCACGGCTTCTCCATTTAGAGAATGCCAGGAGAACGGCAGGGTTGTTTTCTCGGCGAGTGTCCTTAAAAGAAGAGCACTTTCATTCGGAGAAAGCACCGGGTCAGCCCTGACTATTGTACCACGGTCGTGAGTCAGAAACTTTCCCAGAAACAGGGTAGCCTCGGGATTCACCGGCAGGTCGTAGGCCAGACAACGGAGGTAGCTTTCGCCGGGGAAGTTGTTTTTTTCACCGCCCCAGAAAGAGAAATACGACCTTTCGGGAGATGAGCCCAGATAAACTCGTCCCCATAGGCCGCCACCGGTGAGCCTTTCAAGATTTGGCTTGGTGGCAAACTGGTAAAGCCATTTGCCTTCCAGGCGGCAGCGCAGAAACTCACCGAAGCCACCCAGGGTGATGATGATGGATTTCATACCGAAGCCTGATCGGACACTGACTAATCTTTTTCCTTCTCCAGGAGCAAAAAAAGCTGGTCCAGATGACGCAAAAACTTCCGGGACTGAAAACACTCCTCCAGCTCTGTTGCCGGAAGGATTTCTTTGATTTCCGGGGCATTTTTAAGCACAGTCAGAAAGTCGCTTTTCTCTTTCACGGTTTGAAAGGCATACCGCTGCACTATCTCATAAGCTGTGACCCGGGACAATCCCTTTTCTATTAAACGGGAAAGAACAGCCTGGGAGAAAATCAAACCCCGGGTATGCTGAAGATTCCTTTCCAGATGCTCCGGGAAAACCTCCAGTTTTTCCAGAATTGAAGTTAAAAGGGTAAGAATATAGTCAAGGAGAATGGTGCTTTCCGGAAAAATTAATCTTTCCGCGGAAGAATGGCTGATGTCTCTTTCGTGCCAGAGAGCGATGTTATCCAGAGATACCGCCACGTTCTTTTTGATAACCCGGGCCAGTCCGCAGATGCGTTCCGTGAGAACAGGATTTCTTTTATGGGGCATCGCCGACGAACCTTTCTGGCCTTTCTGAAAGGGTTCGGCCAGTTCGGCTAACTCTGTTTGTTGCAGAAGACGGATCTGGAGAGCGACTCTTTCGGCTGAGGCTGCAATCAATCCAAGCACCGAAAGAAAGACCGCATGGCGGTCACGCGGAATGATCTGGGTGGAAAAACTTTCCGGTTTCAACTGAAGGCATTCACAGGCATACTGTTCTACCTCGGGCGGGATGTTGGAATAGGTACCCACCGCACCAGAAAGTTTGCCCACGCTGATCTCAGCAATGGCGTTTTTTAGACGGGAAATGTTGCGCTTGACTTCAAAGTACCATCCGGCCAATTTGAAACCAAGGGTGATGGGTTCGGCGTGAATGCCATGGGTCCGACCGATCATCGGAAGATGTCGGTACTGCCACGCCTTTTCTCGGATAACCTTCTGGAGGGCGTTCAAGTCTTTTAGCAGGAGGAAGCCAGCCTGCCTCAACTGAAGGGCAGTAGCCGTATCCAGAATATCCGAAGAGGTCAGTCCAAAATGGAAAAAACGGCCAGCCTGTCCCAGGGTGCTGGTTACCTGTTCCACAAAAGCGATGACATCATGCTGAGTTGTTTTCTCAATTTCTGCGATGCGGGCCGGGTCTATCCTGACCTGTTCCCTGATAGTTTTTACCGTTCCTTCAGGAAGGAGACCAATTTTCTGCCAGCCCTCCAGGGCGGCCAGCTCCACTTTGAGCCATTGCTGGTATCTATTTTCGTCGCTCCACACCGCGGCCATCTCCGGCCGGCTGTATCTGGGTATCACACACCCTCCTTCTTTGTCCCGGGCTTAAAAAGCATCATTTCCAGCCTTACCAGCTGAAAAGCTTCCAGAAGATAAGATACACTAACAGGCAGGAAAAAACAAAAACGGCCATCAGTGAGAACCCTTTAAAAATTCCGGCCAGAACCATCAGAAACAGAGGGATCAGGATAACCGCCAGCAGACCCAGGAGCAACATTCTTCTTTGCTGCTTCAGTTCACTTTTCCAGGAGAGAATTGTGTTTCTGGGCTGACCGCAGGAGCAGCAGTAATCGGTCTTTCCTGTGTTTCTGGTGCCGCATTCCGGGCAGAGCCAGAGATTTCCCTTCTGGATTTCATTTTCGCGGTGGGCCACCTTAACCTTCTGGGCCAGCCATGGTACCGGGTCAATCTGGTAAGCCTTCTGGTAAAGGGCCAGAGCTTTTTCGTAGTCACGCTGACGAAAGAAAATGTCTCCCAGAGCAGTACAGGCCGAAGCGTCATGCGGCTGCCGGGCAAGTTTTTCCTGGAGAGAGCGAATCCGTTGCGAAATCTGCCTGTTTTCCTGAAGGGTGTCCTGCCTGGAGCGGAGAAAATTGAGAAAAAAATAGCCAGCCGGAAGAAGGAAAATGGCCACGACCGTCAGGCGGGTCACGATTAAAATCAGGGCCAATAACGCCAGGGCAATGAGAACAGCCAGGTCCAGTCCGGATAATTCTTTTTCGCTGGCTTTATCCAGAATGAGAAAATAGCATTCCACAGCCAGAATTACCAGAGAAAACCCTAACATTATTCCGGAAAAGAAACCGGCACCCCAGTTAATCATGGTCAGTCTTTGAAGTGCTAAGCATATGGTTCCCGCGGCCGAGAAGGTAATCCTTGATGAATAAGACGGCGCTGTTTTCCTGTCCCGGTTCAACCATCAGCCACTGACCTGGTTCCTTGCGGAACCAGCAATACTGTCTTCTCGCCAGTTGCTTTGTCTTTCTTTTAATTTCAAGCGCAGCCTTTTCCAGGGTGGCTTTTCCCTCCAGTACCTCAAGCAGCTGGGCGTAGCCGATGGGGGCTTTCTCCCGCAAAAAGTTCGCGTACCCGGCCTGCTGGAGTCTGGCTACTTCTTCCAGCCAGCCGTTTTTCAGCATCGTTTCCACCCTCTCTATTAGATGAGCATAGAGCCAGCCCCGCGGCCGGTCTATAATGAAGTAGTAAGTCTTTCCTATCTGGCTCAAAACCGGACCCATATTCTCCTGCTGAAGACGGCTCATTGGCTTGCCGGTGAGGAGATAGACTTCCAGAGCCCTCCGAATCCGGCGGCGGTCCCGGCAGTGCAGCCTCAAGCAGATGCGGGGATCAACCTCTTTCAACTTTGCCCACAGCCACGCGGTTGGCTTGCTTTCCAGTTCGGAGCGAATTTTCACCTGAAGAGTTTTCTTTTCTGCCGGAATGGAGAAAAGACCGCGCCACAGGCACCGCAGGTAAAGCCCGCTTCCGCCAACAATGATGGGACATCGGCCCCGTCCAAAAATCTCTTCCACCAGGGTTATCACCCGACCATGAAACTGAGAAATATCAAACGACTCGCCCGGAACCAGACAATCCACCAGATGATGGGGGATTTCCTTTCGCTGACTGACAGGGACCTTGTCAGTGCCGATGTCCAGACCGCGATAGAACTGCCGGCTGTCCGCGGAAATGATTTCTCCGCGGAGTTGCCGGGCTAAGGTGAGGGACAGACTGCTTTTTCCCACGCCGGTGGGGCCGCCGATGATGAGAATTTTTCTTTCTTCAAGCATAACCTCAGGAAAAAACCGGTCAGGTGCTGGCTTGATTGCGGCCCGACTGCTTTTCCTGCTCTAACTGAGCCTTTCCGCAGGCAAAGCCTTCCACCGCGGCCGGGTCATCGCTACGGATTGTTCTGCTCTTGAGCCGCTCAGGATGATAAAATTGTCTCTTTCCCAGCAACGGCAAAAACCGTTGTGTGAAGTCAGAAAAGCTTTCTCCGTAGATGTGATAGGAATCAACCATCTCCGTGTATTGAGCGGGCTGGACGGGACGGCCAAGTTTCTCTGACAGCCTTTCCGCAATATAGCGCTGGAGTTCTGTCAGACCAAACAGGTTCATAAAAGCAGCGCGGTAAGCGTCACGCGAGCGCCAGTGGGTGTTCATAACGAGAAAGAGTTTTGCTTCCTCGTCTTCCAGGAGGCGACACCAGACTCGTTGCAGACAGGGCGGGTCGTCCGTAAAGGGGTCAACAAAAGGTATCCAGGTTATGGCCTGCGCTCTTCTGGTATACGGAGTAGTCCTCAGTTTCTCCACAAGAAGTTCAACCTGGTTCACGCTTTTTTCAGACTCCGGAGAGAGACGGTAGTTAAATAAACGGGCGTGGTAGGTGTAGCTCCACTTACCTTCCGCCGGATTAATCCAGTGGTCGTGAACTCCGAAAACGACCTCCTGCCGATATTTCTCCAGGTCTTCCAGCCCCCCGGGGAAGGCCAGATGGATTCTTGGTTCGGCTAGGGGGTCGTTTACCACCATGACCATGGAAGCGTCTTTACTGGCCGGGTCAACCGGCCGGTCATATTCGGTTTTGACCGGGACGCCCTTTTCCCACAGCAACAGTAAACTTTTTTCCCAGGTTTCAGCAATACCTTTTCCTTCAGCCATCAGCACTGGTTGGCGCATTTTCTCTCCATTTTTCACCCGGTCCGGGTTGACTTTTGAACAGGCTGTTTTTTTGACCAGGGTCTGGTGTTAAGCAGATCTTTTCTGGTCAGCCAGGCGCGGCGGGCCACAGCCACTCCTAACTCCATGAAGTGAAGAGTACTGGCGCTGTGGCTATCGGTACCGATAGCCAGGGGCACTCCCAGGGAACAGGCCCGTCTGGCATTAGTGTCGTCCAGGTCCAGCCGATCATAATAAGCGTTTATTTCCAGGGCAACAGACTTTTCCGCGGCATGCTCCATAACCTTTTCTAAGTCAACCTGGTAGCCGCTTCTACCGGTAAGCAGCCGACCGGTGGGGTGGGCAATAATATCCACCAGCGGGTGCTCAATAGCCTTCAGCAGCCGTTCGGTAACATTCCTGGTAAATCCCTGATGGATGGCGGCAATAACCACGTCCAGTCGGGCCAGAAGTGAATCGGGATAATCCAGTTTTCCGTCAGAGAGAATGTCTACTTCGGCTGCTTTAAGCAGCCTGAGGTCTGGAAATTCTTCCTGAATTCTGTCCATTTCATCCAGTTTCTGCTTCAGACTATCCTGGCTCAGTCCCCGAGCATACTTCACGGAAACAGAATGGTCGGCAATAGCCAGCCAGCGGTAGCCCCTTTCTCTGGCTGCCAGAGCTAATGTCCGGATGCTATCGGTCCCATCAGAATAGCTGGAGTGAACATGAAAATCCCCTTGAATATCAGAGAGTTCCACCAGGTGAGGCAGTTTTCCGCTAAGAGCGGCCTCAATCTCCCCGCGGTCTTCCCTCAATTCCGGAGGGATAAGCGGCAGGTGGAGAACCTGGTAAACTTCCTGCTCTGTTTTACCGGCCAGGCGACGTTCGCCTTTAAAGACACCGTATTCGTTGATTTTAAACCCGGAGGCTGCGGCCATGGTGCGCAGTTTCACGTTATGAGCCTTGGAACCCGTGAAATACTGGAGGGCTGCTCCGTAGGATACTTCCGGAACAACCCGCAGGTCCACCTGAAAGCCGTCAGTGGCCATTCTCACTGAAGCCCTGGTTTCACCCTGGGCCAGGACTTCCTGAACTTCGGGCAGAGTAACAAACTTCTTGATAAGGGCGTCCGGGCTGGAACTGCTGGCCAGAATGTCAATGTCGCCCACTGTTTCCTTCCAGCGCCGGAGCGAACCGGCCGGCGAAATCCGGCTGGCGTATCCGGCCAGTTCCTGAATGATGTGGCGCACCAGAGGTAGAGCCTGGCCCAGGGGAATTCTTTCCTGACCATGCTGAAACAGGGACAATCCCTTTTTAATTTGCTCTACCTTCTTTGGCCCCAGCCCGGGGAGTTGAATCAGCCGGTCGCCATCCAGTTCCCTTCTTAAATCTTCAAGGGAATTGACCTGTAATTTTTCGTGGAGCAAGGCCACGGTTTTTGGCCCCAGCCCGGGTATCTGCAGCAGCACCAGAAGTTCCGGCGAAAGTCCTGACATGGCTTCCTCGTACTTGCTCATCCGCCCTGTCTTCAGGTATTCCTGAATTTTTTCTGCCAGACCTTCTCCGATGCCCTTAACCTCTTTCAGCCGGCCGCTAAGGACCAGTTCTTCCACATCTTCTGACAGTTCACCAAGAACACGGGCTGCCTGCCGGTAAGCATTCACCCGGAAGGGGTTTTCCCCTTTAATTTCAAGAGCATCGGCAATCTTCCGGAACAGGTCGGCAATCTCACTGTTTCGGCTCATGGGCACTTGAGGGATGCCCCACGGGGCAGAGGTAAAGCACTTCTTCTGATAACTGAAGGCAGGCCTGAACCTGGTGGTCATCAAAGGCTCCGACCATCACTGTCGCCAGGTCAAGGTCTACTGCCAGCAGATGTATGTTCTGACCACAGTGGCCACTTTCCATGAAGATGTAGCGCCAGCCACGCTGGCCGTAACGGGTCGTGGTCCGCTCCGGACTGGCGGTGATGACAATGGTGGCCGGTGCCTCCTTCAACATGGACTGGCCGTAAGCTGCCCGGGCTAAATTGTTTCTCAGGTCACTGCTCAGAAGCAGCTTCAGGGAATGTTCCTGAATGTTATAAGCATAAAAAGCCGGGCTCAGTTGTTCTACGTTGCCTGCTACCAGATAGATGTTCAGAGGATAGGTGGCACCGGCTGAAGGGGCGGTGCGGCCACCCCAGGAAACAGTTTGCCCGTCACAGGCCCAGAGAAGGTTACTGACTTCCTGCAGGCTCAGCGGTTGCTGGCTGTAAGTACGAACAGAGCGGCGTCGGGCTAAAAGGTCTATGAGACAGATTTTATTGTGACAGCGTGGCGCTGGCAATCTTATTTCTGACATAGAAACCTCCACAAGATTTTGTTATAATTTTGCCACAGGGTGCGCCACCAGGCAAACGCTGTCTTAAAGTAATCCCATCAGCGATTATCTGGCAGGTATACTTCAGTTTTTCAAAAGAAGTTGCAGTCCCAGGGAAGGGTCTTCCTCTTTGAGATAGTCTACCAGTTGAAACAGTTCATCCTCTGAAGGTAAAAGTGTTCTTTCCTGGAGAGAAGCGGTCTCATGGTGAAATTTCGTTCTGAAACCAGGCGATGTAAAAAAAATGAGGCCGGCCATGACCAGAATCGCCACCGAACCGGAAAGTCCAAGTATGAATCTGAGCGGAGGCACAGAAACGGTTTTTCCCCGAAGAGAAAGGAACCGTTGCTGCCAGAAATCTTCAGAAAAAGAAGGTAGCGTTTCTTTGCGGCAGTACGTTACCACAGTTTTGATTTCCGCAAGCGTCTGCTGACAGTGCTGACACTGTTTCAGGTGCTGCTGGATTTCTTCCGGCAAGCAAACCCCTTCCGTCAGGCACTCCAGAATCAATTGTTCAACCTGCTGGCATCTCATTTTTAAGCACTCCTCGCTGGCGCAGGAGCCGGCGCAATTTCATAACACTCTGAAAGTAAGTGGCCTTAACGGTGCCCACCCTGGAACGGGTAATCCGGGCAATTTCGTTGTAGGGCAGGGCTTCATAGAGACGAAGAATAAAGACCGTTCTCTGTTTAGGGGTTAGTTTTTTCATTTCCTGTTTGATCTGGCCCACCAGTTTCTCCTGCTGAAGGTTTTTTTCTCCATCAAAAGGGACGCTTTTTATGTCGTAGTTGTCCAGGTACTCAATTTTTTTCTCCCGGGTTCTTTTCCGAAGGAGGTCGTAGCAGAGATTGACCGTAATGCGATAAAGCCAGGTAGAAACCCTCGCTCTGGCCTCAAACTTCTTCCGGTTGCGAAAGGCCCGGAGGAAACACTCCTGAACCACATCCAGAGCGTCGGTCTGGTTCTGAAGTATCCGATAGGCAACCGCGAAGAGTCTGGGCGCAAACTCGCGATAGCAAACATCAAGGTCTATCTCCTGTTTATCAGTTTTGACAGGCGTCATTGCTTTTCCGTTTAGTCTATGATAACATTTAGTTGAGCGCAGAATAAAACAGGAGTTTGGTCTCTTTCTTGGCCCTGAACTTTTAAAGGAGAAAACATGGCACGGCGGAAAACAACAGTTCTGAAAAGGCAACGTCAGATAGCCAGGAGAACTCGCTACAACAAAAGTGTCAGGTCCCGGTTGAAAACTTTGGCCAGAAAGGTGAGGTTGACCGCCAGCAGCGGTCAGGGTGAGGTGAAAAAGTTGCTTTCGGTGGCTTCTTCCGAACTTGACCGCGCTGGAGCCCGGGGTATTATTCACTGGCGAGCGGCTTCCCGGAAGCGGAGTCGTCTCCAGCGCTGGGTCAATAAATTCTCCAATCAGACCAGCAAATAGGCCAGAAAAAGTTCCAGACCGGCTTCGGGAGTCAGCCGGCCTGTCTTCAGGGCCAGATCAAGCTGGTGAAGTCTGAGGAGCGACTGGCGAAGGAAGCGCAGGTCCTTCCTTTCCCGAAAGGTTCTCTTGCGGAGGTGAATTTCCACAGCCGACAGAAGGAGAGGAAAGCTCTCCTCTTTTTTCTCCAGACATTTATGAAAGAGGTTCAGGGCTTCAGAGAGATTGAGCCGCCGGCCAGAGTAAACAGCCGAAAAGAGTTCGGCCTCAGGTGTTTGACCGGCTCCGGGAGAAGGACCAGAAGTAAACCGGGTCAGGGGAACACTGGCGCTCTCTCCTGTTAGTATCAGACAGACGTGTTCATAGGGGTGGGAAAGATAATCCAGCAGTTTCGGCCAGTCGTTCCTGGCAATGGCCTCAATGTTTCTGACAATAACGAGCCTTTTTTCTGAAGCCACGGGAAAGAATTCCAGCGATTGAAGAATCCCGGCTACACTAACCGCATCGGCGTAGACAACCATCCGGTCAATCTCGGAGATGGTAAACTGCTGCGTAAGCCGGGTGATCATCTCCTCGGTTCGGCGATGGTCTCTTAAAATAACGTGGCAAAGGACAGTGGAGTTTTTCATGTTTTTCCTTTAAGGAGCAGGAAGATAACCCTGGTAGCCAGTCTCCGGCTGATTTCCGCAAGGATTTCCTCTTCCCGATAAGACTTAGAGAGAAAAAATGGCAAATTTTCCTGTACCAGGTGGTGTTTTCTCGTTTGGCCTGCTTCCGTGATTTCTACCTCAAGCGACACGCGCAAAGAGCCAATCAGGATATCTTGTGTCTCCTGGAGAGAAAAGAAAAGCGGTTCCCGGTGGCAATCAGTGAGACGAAGGGTAACAAGGGTGTCTGCGCTGGCAGCTGAACCAGCCAGACGAAGCCCCGGACATTCCAGCAGCCGCCGTTTGAAGCCTTCCGTCAAAAAAAATTCCAGTTGTGGCTGTCTGGTCCTGTTTTCTATCCTGGCGAGGTAAACACTCCTTCCCGAAGTGGGAGAGACCAGATGGTAGCCGCAGCCGCATAGCCAGAGCAAACTAACGGCTAAGAGCCAGCTTTTTCCTCGCGGCCGCACCGTAGGTTGAATCGGGATATTCCTTGACCAGTTTCTCATAAAGAATGAAGGCTGCCTTTCGGTGGCCGGTTCGTTCGTAAAAGGCTGCCGTTTCATACAATTTTTTGGCGGCCTGCTCGGCCGCGCGCTGTTGTAACTGTCTGGCCTGCAGGGTTAGAGGACTGTTCGGATAAGCCTGGAGAAATTCTGATAGTTGTTCCTGGACCTGCTGGTATTTTGCACGGTCTGTACAGACTTCTGGGATACTCAGATACTCTATTTCCAGGAGGCGGTAGCTGGCCTGCTGGGCGGCCCTGGTACCGGGAAAATCACGGATGAGTTTTTCCAGAGTGGCCTGGGCCTGGTCGTACTGCTTGATATCCGCATAGAATTCAGCCAGGCGATAGCAGCGTTCCGCCACCTCCTCTCCGTAGGGATTGTTGGCGATAACCTGCTCCATCTTTTTGGTCTTTGCCTCTTTTCCACGCAGAAAGTCAAAAAAACGGTTACTCTTGGCCGTCAAAATCTGCTCCGCAATGGCTGTTTGCCTCTCCAGCGCAAGTTTCACCAGGCTGGATTCTGGATAGTTGGTAACCAGCTGCTGATAGTACTGGAAGGCTTTTTCGCGGTCACCCAGACCGGTGTATATCTCGGCCAGGGCCAGACAGGCCGGAGCCGCATATTCTGAACGGGAAAAATGTTTTAACACCTTCCCGTATTCCCGGATTGCCTGTTCCTTGCGGCCGGCTTTTCTTTCGGCTTCAGCCACTTCAAACTGTTCTCTGGCCGTGGGCCTGACCGCAAATTTGGGGTTGACCCAGCGGCCTGTTTGCGGTGTCCATTCCCAGTAAGCCAATCCCGTTTGCACCAGGAATCCCAGCAGAAAGGATATCGTTTTCAGACTATTCTTCCGCATGCCCTATTATCGCTGAATGTCCCTTCTCTGTCAACATCAGGAAGCGAGAGACCATCAATTTCTGATTAAGGTGGACAAAAAAAAGGAAAGGGGGGACCTTTTGTTTAGACTTCTTCAGTCACTCTCTCTGGTTCTTCTAAAAAATCTGCTGGTGTGGTCCTTACCCTGCTTTCGTTTGGTTAAACAGACCAA
>JAKPFT010000088.1 GCA_029551285.1 bacterium
GCAAGGTCAAGTGTCTCCTGGCTGGTGGAAGCCTTCAGCAGAGAAGAGACCAGGGATATCTGGTAAGACCAGCTGGTGTCAGGACAGGCAATGGCTCTGATAAAGGCCTGCGCTGCCTCCTGTTTCTGGTTGAGGCTAAGATAACAATTACCCAGCCGGTCCCAGGTCCAGACTGACTGCTCGTTGTACTTCAGGGAAGCCAAGTAATGTTTGACAGCTGAGGCATAATCTTTTTTTTGATAACAACCTTCAGCGAGTCTATTATGCGCCTGGGTGATAAAGGGTATCGCAGCCTGCAGATACTCCCGGGACTTTTCCACAGTCTCCAGGCGTTTCACATAGGCTTCAGAGGCCGCTAAGAGTTCTGACCATTCCTGGTGCTGGCGGTGCAACCTGGCCACCGTCTGAAAGGCTGACTGGAAGCGACTGAGATTATTCAGGGGGGCCTGGTTCAGATAACGGGAAAGATACGTCAGACCTTCCCGGTCATTACCCTGCTGGGAAAAGGACATCCCCAGAAGGAAGCAGGCGTCATAATGGTCAGGACTGGCCTGCAGCAGGGCTTTCAGTTTGGGAATGGCTTCTGAGTATTTGCGGCGGGAATAAAGGTCAAAGGCTTCCCGGTAAAGGCTGTCAGTCCTGCTGGACTGTCCGCCAGCTGTGAAAACCCCCAGAAGGATAACCGCAACCAGTACTTTCCAGCGGGTTAACATATTACCATCTTTGACGCCAGCCATCCGGGCAGGATTATTTTGCCTGTTTAAAAACATATGATACACTCAGGAGAGCCGACAGCCAAGAAAACCGGACGGGACAGACCGGTTACTAAACCGGGAAAGGAATTCCGGTCGTCAAAAAAATAGTCTCTTGACAGGTGCCGGAAATTTTTTATAATAAGCGCCATGATTGAAGCGAAGAACCTGACCAAGTATTACGGACGGACTAAAGCCCTGGACAATGTTTCCTTCACCGTAGAAAAGGGTGAGATTGTGGGTTTGCTTGGTCCGAATGCGGCGGGCAAGACTACCATGATGAGAATTCTCACCTGTTTCCTGCCAGCCACTTCTGGAACGGCGCGGGTCAACGGCTATGATGTGGCTGAACAGCCCTTAGAGGTGCAGCGGTCTATCGGGTATCTCCCGGAAAGAACCCCTCTCTATGACGAACTCACCGTCACTGAGTTTCTTAACTTTGTGGCGGAAGTGAAGGGCATCACCAGCCGCGAGGAGAAAAAGAAACGGCTGGGAAAGGTGATTGAAGAATGCGGTCTTTCTGAGGTTCAGCATAAACTGATTGCTAAACTGTCCAAAGGTTTTCGGCAGCGGGTTGGTCTGGCCCAGGCTCTGGTCAACGACCCGCCGTGTTTGATTCTGGATGAGCCCACCATCGGGCTTGACCCCAGACAGATTACAGAAACCAGGCGGCTGATTCAAAACCTGGCCGGCAACCGCACGGTTATTTTGAGCACCCACATCCTGCCGGAAGTCAGTATGACCTGCCAGCGGGTCATCATTATCAACGAAGGCCGGATTGTGGCTATTGATACCGTGGAAAATTTGACAGTTAGAATGCAGAAGGTGGTGGAAATTCGTTTGGAAGTTGAAGGGGACAGCGAGCAGGTGAAGAAATGTTTGCAGGAAATAGACGGGGTAGATACGGTGGAACTTGTGCCGCCGGTCACCGAAAAGGTTAACCGATACCTCGTCAAGTCCAGCCGGGGTGTGGACCTGAGGAAGGAAATTTCCCAGAAGATTGTTAACCGCGGTTTTGTTCTTTATGAAATCAGTCTGAAAGAAATGTCACTGGAAGATATCTTTCTGCGTCTGGTTACCAGGGAATAAAGATGAAGGCGCCACGACTACCTTTTGTACCGGTGTACCGGAAAGAACTAAAAACGTACTTCATTTCACCTATTGCCTATGTGATTCTTTTTATTTTCAACCTGGTGATGGGCTTTATCGCCTACGCTTTGCTGGGCTACTACAACCTGATGTCCATGCGGGAATCAGCCTACCCTTACGGTGGTTTTTCGCTGAATCCCACGGAGATGATTGGCGGGCCCATCTTTCATAATATGGGGGTTACCTCTTTGTTTATGCTGCCGCTTCTGACCATGCGGCTTTTCTCCGAAGAGAAAAAGACCGACACGATTGAACTGCTTTTTACCTATCCGCTGCGAGACTGGGACATCGTCTGGGGTAAGTTCTTGGCGGTTTTAACGGTTTACGCGGTTATGGTGGGGATTACCGGCATCTTCTTTTTCATGGTTGAAGTCTGGCTTAACTTTGACAGGCTGGTGCTGCTGAACGCTTACCTGGGACTTTTACTGCTCGGGGCTGCCTTCCTCGCCGCCGGTTTGTTCCTTTCTTCCCTTACGGATAACCAGATCGTGGCCGCGGTGATGACTTTTGGACTGCTGCTTCTTTTCTGGATTATCAGCTGGGTTTCTGACTTAGCGGGGCCGCGTTTTAAAGAGTTTTTTACTTCGCTTTCCCTTTTTGAACACTACGATAACTTCCCCAAGGGAATTTTGGACACCCGTGACCTTATCTATTATCTCAGTTTCAGCAGTCTGTTTCTCTACCTGACGCTGCGGGTACTGGCATCAAAAAGATACCGGGGCTAAAAAGATGGCTGGTCAATGGAAGAAATTGAGCCGTGGGGTTAATTCAGGAGCGGTTATCCTGCTTTTTGCCGCAATTGTGGTCCTGGTGAACTTAATTGGGGCTAAGCATTACAAGCGTTTTGACCTTACCCAGAACAAGAAATATACCCTCTCGGAGCAGAGCCGGAAGGTTACCCGCAGCCTGACCGGAGATTTGAAAATCTACGGCTTTTTCCGCGACCCTTCCCAGGAGAAGAAGAGAGCCACGGACTTGCTGGAGCAGTACCGGGCGGCCAGCCGCAGGATTTCCTACCGTTTTGTGGACCCTGACCGGGAGCCAGGACTGGCCAGAAAGTACGAGGTACGTTCTTACGGAACGCTGGTCCTGGAATACGGCGATGGGTTTGAGAAGGTTTATACCCCTGAGGAGAAAGAAGTAACCACCGCTATTTTGAAGTTAACCAAAAAAAGCGGCAAGACCGTTTATTTCACGAAGGGCCACGGCGAAAAGAATCTGGAAGGTTATGAGGGTGACGGTCTGGACGCACTGAAAAAGGCGCTGGAACAGGAACAATACCGGGCCCAGGAATTGGTGCTTCTTCAGGAAGGCATTCCTGAGGGGTGCTCGCTGCTGGTCATTGCCGGACCCCAGGCCGATTTCTTAGAAAGTGAAACCTCAGAGGTGGAAAAGTATCTGCGTTCCGGCGGCCGGGTACTGCTGCTGATTGACCCTGGCCGGTTGCCCAATCTGGTGAGTCTGGCCGCCAGATGTGGTATCACCGTGGGCCAGGATGTGGTGGTGGACCTGCAGAGCCGGCGCTTCTTAGGCGATGCCCTCAGCCCTTTAATTCTTGACTATCCCCACCACGACATCACCAAGGATTTACGGGTAGCCTCAATCTTTTCGCTAACTCGTTCGGTGGAACCGGTGAGCAGTCCTCCTTCCGGGATAAGTGTTCAGTCCCTGGCTAAAACCAGCAGTGCTTCCTGGGCGGAAACAGACCAGGCAGCGCTGCGCGGAGGTACGGTCAGTTTTGACGAAAAAAAGGACCGCCGCGGTCCGGTCTCGGTGGCCGCAGTTTCCGAGATGACGGTGACTGATACCGGAATTGCCAGCGACCAGGAGAGCAAGAAAGGCAGGCTGGTTGTTTTTGGCGATTCAGAATTTGTCAGCAACCGGTTCCTGAAACTTCAGGGCAACCTTGACTTAATTCTGAACACCATCGCCTGGCTGTCAGAGGAAGACATCCTTGTTTCTATCAGGAGCAAGGAGCAGGCCAGCCAGCCGTTAAACCTGTCGGCCCGACAGGGAAGGGTGGCCTTTTTCCTCCCGTGGTCATCATCCCTGGTTTGATTCTGCTGTCCGGAATTTATGTTTTCACCAGAAGGAGATTGAAGTACTGAGGCACATTTAACCGCCGGGGCAGTTGAAGAAATTCCCGCCATT
>JAKPFT010000002.1 GCA_029551285.1 bacterium
ATAGGGTGGACCTGTTTCAATTTCTGGACCAGTTCTGGTTCCACAGGATAACCAACCTTCTTCGCCTTTTCTACATCCTGCCAGGCTGCTGAATAGTTCTTCAGGAGAAAATTGGCTTCAGCCCGCAGAAAAAAGATTTTGCCGGCTTCTTCCGGCAGGTACTTGAGAGCCAGGTCATAGTGGCTCAGAGCCTTTTCCGGTTGACGGTTCAGCACCAGGGCTAAGGCTAAGTTGAAGTGGAACTGACCGGAAGAAGGCTGAAGTTTCACCGCCTGGCTGAAGGAGACCACGGCTTGCGAGCTGTCTCCCATCCTCAGTCTGACCGTGCCTAAATTGTTGAAAGCAGCCGCATAGTCCGGTTTCACCGAGATAGCCTTCTGATAACACTGCCCGGCTTCTTTCAGTCTTTGCTGTTGCAGCAGCAGATTGCCTAAGTTATAGTAAGCCTGGGCATAGGCAGGATGAATTTTCAACGCCTGCCGGTAGTTTTCTTCTGCCTCACCGAGCCGTCCCTGGCCGGCCAGCAGATTAGCCAGGTTGAAATAAGCCTCAGCATAGAACGGATATGACTTGATGGCCTGCCGGTAATGAAAAAGGGCAGTTTCCACCCTGCCTGACTGCTGAAGGGTAAAGGCTAAGTTGTGGTGGGCCAGAGCGTTCTCAGGTTCAAGCCTGAGAGCCAGGCGATAGCCAGCGATGGCTTCCTGGTAACGGCCCAAATCCGCCAGAACATCTGCCAGCGCAAGGTGCGCCACTGCCAGCGACGGCTTGAGAACAATGACTTTCCGCAACTGTTTTTCCGCCTCCAGGAGTTTTCCCTGCCGCCTCAGCCCTGAACCAAGGCCAAGGTAGGCTCTGGCTGTGGGCATCTTCATCTGGGCAATCGTTTTTGACCACAGCGCCACATCGTCCTTCCAGTCAGGATTGCGCTGAAAACTGGTCACTGCGTAGGTGGCCACCAGTGCAGTTACCACCACCTGGCGCCAGTTTTTCCTTAACTTTTCCATCAGGGAAACAAGAACTAACAGAAAACCAACGGCTGGCAGATAAAGGTAGCGTTCGGCGAAGGGATTGAAAATCGGGATAAGGTTGCTGGTGGGCAAAAGGCCCAGTATCAACCAGAGCAGACCGAAGAAAACAACTCTGTTCCGGCGCCAGGAAAACCAGAGCAGGAAGGTCCAGCCGGCTGTAGCCGTCAGGGAAAAGAAAAGCAACTGCCAGGAGAAACTTACTGGCCAGAGCACCTGGTATTCCGCGACTAAAGGATAAGGCCAGATAAGTTTTTTCAGGTAGGAACAGTAAACCATAGGTATATCCAGCAGGGTGACCGCATAGTTTTTAGCCAGAAGCACCGCCTTATCTTTTCCGGAGCCAGGGAAAATTAGAAAGCGCAAAACGCTGTAGCCTATCAGGACCGCGACGTAAGTGAAGAGGGGTTTTTTCATCCGCTGGAAAAAGGCTGTCTTTTCCTCCATGGCTTCTCTGGCCATTATCAGCGCGGGAATAACCACCCCGTTTTCTTTAGCCAGGCAGGCCAGAAGACTGGTCAGGCCAGAACCAACCAGCCACCAGAACTTCTCTGTCTTCCGCCACCGGAGGTAAAGCAGGAAACAAACCAGTCCGAAGAAAAGCACCAGAATGTCTTCCCTGAAAGAAACCGCGTTGACCGCTTCTGAGTTAAGGGGGAAAACCGCAAAGAGAAGGCCAAGGAAAAAGCCAGTCCTCAGAGAAATCAGGGAACTGAAAAGTAACACCACGCCTGCCGCGGCCGCCGCGTGGAAGAAAACATTGCTGGCGTGGTATCCGGAAGGTTTCAGTCCGTAGAGAGTGTAATCAAGAAAGTAGGTGAAGGTAACCAGCGGCCGGTAACTGTTCTCAGCGGAGAGAAGAAAGTAATCGCGGTGAAAAAGTTTCGGCAGGTTTTTCCAGGAACGGATAAAGAAGTTGTTTTCAATGGTCACTAAGTCATCGTAGCAGAAGCCGTTGAAAAGGCTGTTAGCGTAAAGTAGCCAGCACAGGGCAAAAACTACCAGACAGGCACCAGTGAGCCAGCGCCTGACCGCCTTTTCTGTCTCCCCATTCATGCTGTTATCTTGCTTCACCGCTCAGGATAGATTTTCTCCATCTGCCGCGCCTTCTTCAGGTAAAAGAGCGCTGTCTCTTTTTTCCCTTCTTCCAGGTAAAGAAAGCCAAGGTTATTGTATGTCTCTGGCCGGTTCGGGTTCAACTGCAGGCTGTAGCGATAATACTTTTCCGCTTCCTTCAGCTGGTTCAACCGGTGGCAGGCAATGGCTAAGTTGTTCGCTACCGTGTCAGAGCAGGGGGCTAACTGTAAAGCCGCAGATAGTTCTTCCCTGGCCAGTTCCGGGTAGTTTCCGGAAAGATAGATTCTGCCCAGGTAGAAGTGGGCTTCCAGGGAATAGGGATTAAACAGTACCGCCTTTCTCCCTGAGTTTTCCGCCAGCGCCCAGGAAA
>JAKPFT010000024.1 GCA_029551285.1 bacterium
AAAATTAAGAGCAGGGTACCTTAGCAGCAAAGGTGGAAAATTTGACAGGGACGAAAGGGGACTGTAAAATGGATGGTAAAAGACAGATTATGGAGAGTTCACAAGGAGTAATATACAAACTAACGTATCGTTAGCGTACAATTAACTGGCTTTCAAAACTGGTGTTCAAAGGCAGACAAAGGAGAAAATGAGCCCAGGTCTGAAACGCTGGTCAGTGGCCATTTTCGTTTTCGGACTGACGCTCTTTTTTTCAGGGCCGGCCCGGGCCGGTTTTCGTCTGGAAATGGAAGCGGAAGAGGCAGATGGAGTGGCTTTTTATCCTGACTGGCACACCATGGCTGGCCAGGGCTGGTACGCCATGGAGCAGAAATACTTCAGCGGTTACGCCGGGTTGATCTGCGATGCTCAATCCACCGGTGCCAGGGCAACTTTCACTCTAAAACAGGCTATTCCTCCGGGACGTTACCGCTTTTTTCTCTATCTGGTGAAGATGCGGGAGGGCGGAAAAAACGGCCTCCAGGTGAAACTGGGTTCGGAGCAATGGGATGTCATCTGGGATGGCAGCACCTACCCGGTGAGAGATTATGCGGTGCAGGCCCATGACCTCGTCCTTACTGAGCCAGCTAAGGAGATAAGTTTCACCAGCCTGATGATACAACGGCACAATATCGGCGACGTTCCCGGTTATCCTTTACCGGCAATTATGCTGGACCGTTTTCTCCTGACCGATGATCTCAGTTTGAAAGTAATCAGAAGAGGAAGCAGACAGGATGTGGGTCTGGTTGACCTTAGCGAAGAAAAGATTAGGCCGGTCACGGCTTCCCTTCCTTCAGGCAATCGGTTACGCAACGGTTCCTTTGAGGTGGGCACTACCACCACCTGGTTTTCTTTTGGCCAACCACTGGGTCCGGAAAATTTAGTGGCCGGCGGTGTCGATGGCCAGCGCTGTCTCTTACTACCGTCCGGACTTAACTGGCCTTCCCGGGGTATCTTTAGTTCGGTCTTCTCTGGAAGCAGCGGCGAGAAGGTGCCGGTCTCGCTCTTTTTGAAGAGTAGCCGCGATACGAAAATTAAACTGAGTGTCATCGCCTCTACCCGGAAAGAAACACCGGCGCTCACTGTTAAGGCAAACGAGAACTGGCAGAAGTTTGAGACGGTTGTCTCTTTGCCGGAGGACGCTACCGGCCGTTACAGTCTGGCCATCAGGCCAGAGAGCGATGACCGGGTTGATGTCTGGGTTGATGCCTGCAGCGTGGGTCTGGCTCAGGGGCAGGATTATTTACCAGACCGGGAACAGGAGTTTGCTCTGCAGTCCGAGCGTCTGGCCAATATCTACCATGACCGGGAAAATGTGCCGGCGATTCTGACTGTAGCCAACCATGCCAGTAAAATATACCAGTCAGAGTTAGAAATTGTAATTCGCGACCACCGGGACGCAGTCACCGGACGCCAGAGAATTTCGCTTATCTGCCAGGCAGGTAAACGCCAGGAAAAAAAGGTTAACCTTGCCTGTGGCCGCTGGGGTATCTTCAGTGCGGTCCTGACTGAGAAAGAAACTGGCAAAGATCTGGCTGAACTCTGTTACATTAACCTGCCAGCCGTCAGCGAAAGGAACGAACTGATTGGATTTTACGGGTCGGCCTGGAACGAAAGAAATATGGCTATCTTTGAAGACCTGGGAATTGCCTGGATAGCCACTCTGGCCGACGGACAGGCAAGACACATCCGCAGCGAAGGGTTTGAAGAGTTAGTTAGAGTTCTTTCAGTGCCAGCCAGGCACAGAGTGGGTGTGGTTTACGCTACCGAGATTCTTTTTCATCGGCCGCAGCAGGATTTGGTATATCCCGGAACCACCAGCCAGTTTCAGCACCCACCCGAGTTGAGTTTTCTAAAAAAAGACCTGCTGACTTTTGCCCGGAGATTCTGCGGGCAGATTTCCGCCTGGATTCTTCAGGATGAACTTTATGAGGGTAAATGCCCTCTGGAGGCCTGGCCCCTTTACCACAAGGTGGCAGTGGAAGCCATCAGGAAGGCTGACCCGCAGGCGATTATCACGGTAAGCTCGGAACCTTCTTTCCAGGAACGGGTCCTGAAAATCTTGGGCAGAGATTACCTTTCGGCTGTGTGCGATTGCACCTATAATCCTTTGACCTCCTGGAGGTACCAGCATCTTCCCTACCAGCACCTGGCCAGGAAATACAACCTGCCTTTATGGTTCAGCGGTTTCGGTTTTCCGACGACCACCTTTTATCGCACCCGCTCCTCGGAGATGAGCCAGTCACAACCAGATTACAGCGTCCTGGTGGACCGTACCGCGAAGGTTCTTCTGGCTAATGGCCTGGAGTTTGGCGCTGAACGGTTTCTGCTGTACTCGGCTGTTCCTGTTTTTCTCCATCCGGCGTTTCTGCGGCCCACCAACATTTATGATGTGGACGGTTCCCTGGTGGCGCTTGTGCCTGCCTACGTGGCGGCTGGTAGAATTCTTCAGGGAGCAACCCAGGCCCGGAAGCTGGCCGGCCCTGATGAGAACCTGGCGGTTTTTACCTTTATCAAGGGCGGCCACCGATGGCTGGTTTTCTGGGTTGACCCGGGACTGGGTTCCTATGGTAACCATAGCCCGGGTCAGTATGTTCTGGAAATAGGCCTGAAAGCGCCGGTAATGGATATTTTCGGAAATAACTACCCGGTTACGGAAAAGGACGGAGATACAAGGATCAGATTCAATGGCGAAGTCTTGCTGGCTGATGTCGGCAACCTGTCAGTGGAAGAGATTTCGTCCCGGGTAAAAGAAAGCCACTTTTCTGACCTCCTTCCGGTACGGGCAGTGGTCACCGCGGACAGGAAAGGTAACGCTACTCTGGAAATTGTGATGCAGAATGGAACTGACAGGGAAATCAAAGGTGAGCTAACAGTAACAGAAGCGAGAGGGCTCCTTGCGGAAGGCGACTGCGTGAGCCGGAAGGCTGTGATACCTTCAGGAAAAGAGGCAGAATTTCGGCTGCCGCTTCAGGAATGGGCGCTGAAAAAACGGGTTCTTTCCAACAGCCGGGTGACCGTTTGCCTGCCCGGTCGTTCCACCACGGTTAATTTGTGGGCCCTGCCAGCCAGGCAACGTCAGGTTCCCCCGAAGATAGACGGTTTCCTGAACGACTGGGAAAGAAACAGTCCGGGTTTCATCTATGTTACTACCAGGTCTTCTGGAGGGTACGGCCGCATTCAGGCCAGGGAAGGCAGCGAGCACCTCACCCTAATAAACCCGCTTCAGGTGAGGATTTTTGTCTCCTGGGATAAGGAAAACCTTTATCTTGCCGGGCACAAGGTGGACCGGGAAATTATTCCTGCTTCCGGTCAGGAATGGCCGGAAGATGGTCTGATTTTCTGTCTGGATAGCAGGTTGAAGGCTGACCTCTTTAACCCGGTGTGCAATGAGGACGACTACCTTGTTTCTGTTTCGGCGCCGGGAGAAAAAGCCAGAGCCTGCTTGATAGGTAAGGAGGGAGAAAAGATACCCCTTGAAGCTGCCTGGCAACTGGTCTATCTCGGGGAGGAAAGTGGCTACACTTTTGAAGTGGCTGTGCCCTGGAAAAAGTTAGGGGTGGTGCCGGAGAGCAACATGACGCTGGGTTTTGACCTTACTGTTCTGGAAGCGAGCCAGGACAGGGAAAAAAGAATTGAGGCGGCCTGGGCCGGTTACGGCCATTCCTTAAGGACGCCGACCGGCTGGGGCCAGTTACTCTTACGGGGGGACGATGGAGACTGAATCTTATCTTTTTCTGCAGCGGCAGACACAGGCTTCGCGGTGGCAAAAGTATCTGAGCCGGCAGTTTCAGGGCATCCCCGGTATTGAGCAGGACAGTGAGGGAAGACTCTGGGCAACCTGGTATGGCGGGGGCAAAGGCGAAGGTCCCGACAATTACGTCGTTCTGGTAGTCAGCGAGGATGGAGGGCAAAGATGGAGTCAACCGCTGGCAGTGGTTGACCCGCCGGATAAACTGCGGGCCTTTGACCCCTGCCTCTGGCAGGACCCTCAGGGAAGGCTGTGGTGGTTCTGGGCTCAATCTTACAGTGAAAAAGAAGGGGAAATCTTTGATGGCCGGGGAGGCGTCTGGGCAACCTGCTTGATAGACCAGAAGCCTTCTTTGCTTTCTTTTTCCCGGCCGCGGCGGATTGCCAGCGGCGTGATGTTGAATAAACCGATTGTTCTTTCCTCAGGTGAATGGATGCTGCCAACCGCTGTCTGGGAATACTGGCCGGTGAAGGATGAAACTTTGGCCGGCGAAAGATTTTCCAACGCCACCGTTTCTGAAGATGCCGGTACCACCTTTTATCGCCGTGGTGGCGCCGATGTTCCGGAGCGGTGTTTTGACGAACACATGTTTGTGGAACTGACTGATGGCCGAATCTGGTGTCTGGTGCGGACCTTCTACGGGATTGGCCAGAGTTTTTCAGCTGACCGCGGCTACACCTGGTCGCCGGGCGAAGATTCCAGCCTTGGCGGACCAAACTCAAGGTTTTTTATCCGGCGCCTTCATTCCGGAAGGCTGTTGCTGGTAAACCATGCTGACCTTTCGCCGGAAGAAGCCCTGAAGGCAGCCAGGGCAGGAAAAAAGTGGCGTCGCCGGTCTCATCTCACCGCCTTTCTTTCTGAAGATGAGGGAAAACACTGGCAGGGCGGGTTGCTTCTGGATGAAAGGGAAGGTGTCTCCTATCCGGACGGCACCCAGACTCCGGATGGTCTCATTCGGATTATTTATGACCGGGACCGTTCTGGAGCCGGCGAGATACTCCTGGCTGGTTTTCGGGAAAAAGATATTCTGCAGGGCAAGCTGGTGAGCTCCGACTCTTTCCTGAAACGGGTCATCAGCCGTTTGAAGTGAGACCTTTTTCCTTTCAAGAAGAAACAGCAATTCGGGTGGCTGAATGATTGATTTCCGCAAGATTGGTTTCTGGTTGCCGGAAGGACTGCCGAATAAGGAATACACCATTAGCGATGGGCTTGTTTCGGTGGTCCTGGACCGTTCTGGCGGCCTCAATGCCGTTGAGTATCATGGTCCCCGGCGATTAGCCGCAAGGAGAGGGGCCTTTTTCTCCAACGGCATCTGGCGCCGGGAAGAATTCTTTTCAGGGCCGGTAATTCATTTCCGTGTGGCAGCCGGTAAGAGGGAAATGGTCGCCCCCTTTAAGAAGGTGGCGCTCTGTCCTTATGGTATCAGTGCCAGTTTTTCCCTTGGCCGGGAAAAACTCAGCTGGAAAATATGGATAAGAAAAAAAGCCATTCTCATAGAATGGATATGCAGCGGTGAAGTGAAAGTCACCCTGGTAGTGGAGGAACGCTTTGCCCGTTTTTACAACCAGTACTCCACCTGGGATTTGCCGGAGTTTGATGAGGCAGCGAACGGTTTCCGGTACAATCTGAAACGAAATTTTTTGGTGGAGGCAGCGCCGGACATGCTGGCTACCGGTCAGCGTTACGAAGCCTGCGGCCTGGTCAGTTGTTTTTCCCCGGTGCGCTGGAAAAGAGAAAATGACCGTGCCTGGCTGACGGCTCAAACCGAGAAAAACCAGGTGCTCTGTTTTGTCATCACCTTTGGTGAAGATATCCACCAGGTCCTGGCTACCCGGCAGGAAGCCATGAAGTTTGCCAGCGACTGGGCCAGGGAGCAATGGCAGCGATATCTTGATTTAGTCAGGAGTTCACCCGGGCTTCTGGCCAGGAAAGCACCTGTTTTGATGGAAATCATCAGGGTAACCCCGCTGTTTCTTCATTCTCTCCTGCGGGAGAAAAATCCCGTGGAAGTGGCTTTCCGGGCCGCTAACCGGGGCTACGGAATCTGGAACGGCTGGGACGGGCAATGGGCCTGCCGGGTGGTCAATGCCTGTCAGGATTTTCCCACGGTGAGGAAATATCTTAATTTTCTTGACGCCTGCCGGGGACCAAACGGTGCGGTAGCCTTTGCCCTTGATTACGACTTCGGTCCACTTTATGACATCAATCTTCACCACCCGCCATTGGATCGCCAGTTAGGTGCTGGCTGGACAGTAATCCATGACTGCTGGGCTCTGGAGAATCTCCATGAATACTTTTTTCAGACCGGGGACCTGGCCACCTTAAAGAGGCATTATCCGAAGGCAGCCGCAGTCTTGCAGACTATAGGGGCTAATGCTGGACCGGAAGGTCTGGTGGAGTCCTGCTTTGGCGGGGCTGACTACAGTCACCAGGTGAACCGACGGCAATTTCCAGACCCCAGGGACAATCGCACCATCTCCTCTCGTTTGACCGGTGTGGAAGACATGGGCCTGCTTTATCACGCCTGTCAGATAGGAGCGGAATTAGCCAGTTTGCTCGGGGACCAACTTACCCTTAGAACCTGTCTGGAACTTTCCGGAAAGGTTGAGTGCAGTTTCCGGAAATACTTTTTTGATGAAGAAGGTGGATTTTTTCTGGATGCGGTCTGGCCGAAAGATAAACCAGCCTACCGGAACAGATTTTTCCGGCTGACCAGTCTGTTGGCCCTTTCCGGATACGGTGAACTTCTGGTTATCAACGACTGGGAGACGCTGGCCAATTTTGTCTGGAACAGTCTGACACATCCTGTCTTAGGTTTAAGAGAAGTGCCAGCGGAGCAGCCTCTGCCGCCAGGCGGCCTAAACCGGAAAGAAAACTGGTTGCAGAATGCCGCCCGGGAAACCCTGCGGCTGGCCCGTCTGGCCGGGCATGCCAGGTTGCTGCAACTAATTGTCGGCAAGTACCAGCAGCATTTCCAGCAGGAGAAGGTCATCCGGGAAAACCTGTACAATAATCAGGCCAGTGAGTTCTTTGATACGAAGAAATTGTACGTTTCCACCTCAGCCTGGCAGGCAATGACGGCTTCGGCCTGGTGGTTTGGACTCCTGGAAGCCGTAGGCGGACTGAGACTAGGCCGGGGTCAGTTAGAGTATCTTCCTGGAGAAGGGCTGGGTGATGTGACTGTCAGCAATCTCCGGCTGGCGGGAAGGGTGTGGAAGGTAGTGGTTAAAGGTCAGGGTCAGTGGGTCTCTTCAATAGTGGTCAACGGCTACCCGCAGTGCCCTGGTTGTTACCAGCTTTTACCTGTGGGGAAGTCTCAATGGCAGACAGCGCTGATCAGGAAGACTGACCGGCGGGTTTCTCATCCGGTGCTTTTTTCAGCCGGGGCCAGTCAGGTAAAGGTGATTGCCTGTTCTGGCCGGCAACTAAAATTTAGGCTGACCGGTCCGGGCTTCTCCAGAATCTGGTTTTTTTCCCCAAGCCTGCCCCGGCTTCTCGTGGGAAGAAAGGAGCAACCTTTTTCCTGGAGCGAAAAGCGCAGGGAAGGGACAGCCGGAATTCTTTACCGTCAGGGAGAAGAAATTACTCTGTGCTGTTAACGGCTGCCTTTCCTGGAACGCAGATAGTATTCCGGGCTTGCTGGACGACCGAGCTAATAGCATTGTCTTTTCTGCGGTAAGGTCACTTTCTTTCTCCCGGTTGCTCCGGGGTACGGCTAAACCTGAGTCTGGGCAGGTTAATGTTTCTCTGGATAGCCAGCAGTCTCAAGCCGAAAACGAAGGCCAAACCAGAGCCAGCGGATAGAACCGGGCTGGCTAAAAGCCACTGTAACAAGACATAGACTGCGGCTCCGGCGATGGCTGCGGTCGCGTAGATTTCCTTTTGCAAGACCAGGGGAATTTCCGCACAGAGAATGTCGCGCATTATCCCCCCGGCTGTTCCTGTCATGGCCGCCATGATGACCACCATGATGAAAGACAAGCCCATCCCGGCGGCTTTTTGAGCGCCGCTGATGGTGAATACCGCCAGTCCAAAAGCGTCTGCCAGCAAAAGTCCCCGGAGGGCCGGGCCCTTCCGGTGCAGGATGAGCAGGGTAACTGCTGTGACGATGAACACTACCCACAAATAAACCTGATGTTCAATCCAGAAAACAGGCTGGTCCAGCAGCAGGTCGCGCAACGTTCCGCCGCCGATAGCCGTCACGGTTGCCACAACCAGCGCGCCGAAGATGTCCATTTCTTTCCGGACAGCCGTCATCACGCCACTGACGGCAAAAACAGCGACGCCCAGAAGGTCCAACCCGTAGAGAACTCTTGAAGGTTCCACCTTTTCTCCTTGTTTAGCAGCTGTCAACCGTCCATATTCTAACACAGGGAAGGACTTTTCTATTGTCAGGTGCTGGCTCCTGGGTTATGCTGATAGGGATAAGGAACAGACATGCGCTTTCTGACTGAATACCGGGATACGGAAAAACTGGAGAGTCTTTATGGCCGCATCAGCAGACTGGCCTCGGGCTTGCCCCGGCTGAACCTGATGGAAGTCTGCGGTACCCACACCATGACCATCGGTCGGGCCGGGCTGAGAAGGCGGTTGCCGGAAAATATCAGTTTGCTCTCCGGACCGGGTTGTCCGGTGTGTGTCACCCCTGACAGCTATCTTGATGCTGCGATAAAGTTAACGGAAAGAAAGAATATTTGTCTGGCTACTTTCGGGGATATGATGAAGGTCCCTGGCAGCCAGGGAAATTTAGAAGAAAGACAGGGCAGCGAGATTGCGGTGGTTTATTCGCCCCTGGAGGCCCTGGAGATAGCGCGGAAAACTATCAAGGAGGTTGTCTTCCTGGCCGTAGGTTTTGAAACCACAGCACCATCAGTGGCTTCGGTGGTGCTGACCGCGGCCCGGGAAAAAATAAAAAATTTTTCCCTGCTGGTGGCCCACAAATTAATTCCCCCGGCCATGGCCTGTCTTCTTCAGGACAGAAAGGTGAAAATTGATGGTTTTATCTGTCCTGGCCACGTGAGCGCTATTATCGGAGCCAGACCCTACCGGGTTATTGCGGAAAGATATCATCGCCCCTGTGTCATCGCTGGTTTTGAAATTCTGGATGTCCTTCAGGCGCTTGTGATGCTGCTGGTTCAATTTCAGGAGAAGAGAGCCGCTGTGGAAATCCAGTACAGCCGCTGTGTCCAGCCGGCAGGTAACCTGAGGGCGCGGCACCTGATGGCTGAGGTTTTCAAGGTTGGTGACGCTGAGTGGCGAGGGATGGGCGTGATTCCGAAAAGTGGTTTGTTTCTGAAGAAAGAATACTCTGAGTTTGACGCGGTGCGGAGATTTTCCCTGCAGCTGGTTAAAAGTGAGAAGTTTACCGGCTGCCGGTGCGGAGATATACTTAAAGGTTTAATCGCTCCGCCTGACTGCCCCTGCTTTGGACAATCGTGTACTCCGGCCAGGCCAAAAGGACCGTGTATGGTTTCCTCGGAAGGGGCTTGTGCCGCTTATTACCGGTATGAACTGCTGCCCGGGAGAGGGAAATGGCAGAAGAGTTGATAACTCTGGCTCATGGTAGTGGCGGCAGGCCGATGCAGCAACTTATTCAGGAAGTTTTTCTGAAGTTCTTTGACCATCCTGCGTTAACCGCTTTGACTGACGCTGCCTGTCTTTCCTGGCCTTCCAGTTACCAGCTGTGTTTTACTACTGATGCCTATGTCGTCCAGCCGCTTTTTTTCCCTGGCGGTAACATCGGAAAGTTAGCCTTCTGCGGCACCATCAACGACCTGGCGGTCAGTGGCGCCCAGCCTCTTTACCTCTCCTGTGCTTTCATCATAGAAGAGGGATTCAGCGTTGCCTTACTGGAGAAAATTCTGGCCTCAATGAAACAAATGGTCTGTCAGACCGGCGTGGCGGTGGTGACCGGCGATACCAAGGTGGTGGAAAGGGGGAAACTTGACGGTCTGTGCATCGCCACCTCAGGTGTGGGTATCCGGCCGGCCAGCCTCAAACTTTGCCGGGAAAGCCTGCGGCCAGGGGATAAGGTAATTGTCAGCGGTCCGCTGGGCGACCACGAAATCGCCATCCTCTCTGCCAGAGGGAAATTCCAGTTAGAAACAAGGTTAGCCAGCGACTGCGCTCCTCTGCACAGCCTGACGGAAAGGATGCTGAAGGTGGAACCAAACCTTCGTTTTATGCGGGACCCCACCCGCGGGGGGCTGGCTGCGGTGCTGAATGAAATCGTTTCCGGTCTGAAGGTCGGTATTCTTATTGAAGAGAAACTATTACCGGTGCGAAAAGAAGTGGCTGCCTGTTGCGAAATCCTTGGTCTTGACCCACTCTTGCTGGCCAGTGAGGGCCGGCTGGTGGCTGTTGTTCCGGAGAAGACAACCGGGCAGGTTCTGACCGTGATGAAGCGTCATCCGCTGGGCCGGCAGGCCAGGGTGGTCGGACAGGTGATTTCCGACCAGCCCGGCCGGGTGCTGATGAAAACACTTGGCGGTTCTACCAGACTGGTGGAAATGCCAGCCGGTGTTCAGCAGCCAAGAATTTGTTAGGGGGAAACAGTGGAGATTGTTACTCTGGTGGTGGGCGAAATACCCACCAATTGCTACCTGGTTGGCTGTCAGAAAACCGGAGAAGCCCTGGTGATTGACCCGGGGGCAGAACCGGAAAAGATTAAATGCAAACTGCAACAGAAAGGCTGGCAGGTGCGGCTTTTAGTTATTACCCATGGACACGGCGACCATCTGGCAGCCGGTCAGGAACTGGACTGGCCGATTGCGATTCATCCGGCGGATGCCCGATGTCTGCTTGACCCGTGGAAAAATCTTTCGGCCCTCTTTGGCGCTCCCTGTATCCTGAGAGAACCGCAACAATTACTGGAGGAGGGACAGACCATTGTGGTCGGCGATTTCCATCTGGAGGTAGTACACACGCCGGGTCATACCCCGGGAAGCATCTGTCTGCTTGGCCGAAAGGAAAAGGTGATTTTTACCGGCGATACCCTTTTTGCTGAGGGGGTGGGCCGGACCGACCTGCCCGGCGGCTGCGAGCAGGAATTATGGAGTTCTTTACAGGAAAAACTTCTTCCGCTGGATGGGGACTTCACCATCTATCCTGGCCATGGCCCGGCGACAAGTCTTTCCCTGGCTCGTTCCTTCCTCAACTGCTAAAGCCTTAACTCAGGTTTTGCCTGAAGCGTGAGGCAAGAGAGGTTGATGGGGCCGGCCGGGTATCAATCTTTCTCCATCAGTAAACCCTTCAGGGCGGTTCTTCAGTTTTGTTATCAGCCTTTCTCTCCACACCAATAGCCGCGGCTGGTACTCAGGCCGGCAGGCCAGGTTGTGGAGTTCGCCAGGGTCGTCCTGCAGATTGAACAGTTGTTCCTCGCCGGTCGCGGTAAACCAGCAGTACTTCTCCTTCCCATCGGTCAGGAAATGGTTGGCCTGGGGATAACTATAACAGGAAGCGTGCTCGCCGTGAAGATACTCTCTCTCCAGGGTTTTTTTCTTCCCCCGGAGGATCGGCGCCAGGCTCTGTCCTTCCACTGTTTCCGGGATGGGTATGCCGGCTAACTCTAAGATGGTGGGCATGATGTCCTCAAGGGATACCGGGCAAGAACAGGTCTGCCCCGGTTGAACTTCCGGTCCCTGAATCAGGAAGGGAATTCTGGCTGAGCCTTCGTAGGGATAAGCCTTTCGGAAAAGGTAGTGGTCGCCTAACATTTCTCCATGGTCAGAGGTGAAAATTATGTAAGTGTTTTTGGCCAGGTCCCCTTTCAGGCCGGTATGGCTGCCCAGAAGCCGGTAAAGCTGGTCGTCAACATGGTTGATCAATCCGTAATAACCTGCGCGGGCCGCTCTCAGCGCTTCCCCCTGAAGGTTTACCCGGTAACTCTGAACATGGCTGCCCCTGCCGTCCCGTTCCGGCGGCTTCGCCCAGTCTCCCAGATAAGGCGGGGGAATCTGGCTCCGGAGGTACCTTTCCAGATAGAAAGCCGGCGGGACCAGGGGAGGGTGTGGAGCGATAAAGGAAACTACCAGCAAAAACGGGCAGGAGGGGTCACGGCGCTTTAAGAAGTGAAGAGCCTGGGTTACGGTCCAGGTGGTTGGATGAAATTTCTCCTGTAGGTGCCAGGGTCTGGCGGTCCAGCCGTTTCCAGAGATGCCATGGTCCCAGTAGCCGGCCGGACAATTGTCCTGATGGTTGGTGAGAAACTCCATGTAATCATCTTCAAAAATTACCATTTCGTCAAACCCGTATCGCTGGCGACGGGGCCAGAGGTGCATGTTTCTCCCCACGAGAAAAGTGTGATAGCCGGCGGCTTTCAGGACTGAAGGCAACGTCGGTGGGGCAGTCCATTCAAGACCATCATGGTAGCCGACCATACCGTGGGTAGCTGGATACTGGCCGACCATCAGGGAGCGTCTGGCCGGCACACAACTGGGGCAGGTACTGTAGGCTCTGGTAAAATGCACGCCCTGGCCACCGATGTGGTCAATGTTGGGCGTCAGCAGTACCGGATGGTTCTCCAGGGAAAGGCAGTCTCCCCGATGCTGGTCGGTCATGATTAAGATAAAGTTTGGTCTTGTGTCTTTCATACCACCTCCTTGCTGGAAATGTCAGTGCCACCTGGAGAGACAGAACTTGACAGGCCTAATTTCTTCCTGACAGTTTCCACTTCAGGTCCAGATAATACCGGAAATTGTCGTAGGGTACATCCGGAGGAATGGCGTGGTCAATGTGGGGGATGTAACCACCCTGTTCCAGCAGCACCGGTATCTTAGAGTAAAGTTCCTGCTCAATGGCTTTCCTATCTGCTGCCAGGGCGCGCTTATCCAGTCCGCCACAGAAAACGATTCCCCGGCCAAATTTTTTCCGCAACCTTCTTGGATCCATCCCGGAAGCCTGTTCCAGCGGCCAGAAGCAGTTGATGCCGGCTTCCAGCCACAGAGGAATGAGCACTTCAATGTCTCCGTCAGAATCCACCCAGAAACTGAAGATGCCGGCTCGTTTCAGCCGGTCAATTATCCGGCGGTAGGGTTTGAGAAAAAATCTTCGGAAAATCTCCGGGCCGAAAAGCGGTCCGCCCTTGCCAGCGCAGTCTTCAAAAAAATTGAAGTAGTCAAACCTGACTTCCTGGAGAGCCTTTTCCACCAGAGAGAGGAGAAACTCACTGGCAAACTCCACCATTTCTTCCACCAGGGCGGCATCGTCGTAAAAGAGATAAGAGATTTTTTCCGTACCTGCCCAGCGCCGCAGGTGGGAATAGAGGCCAAAGGAACCGTTACCCAGCAGACACAGCGGATAATCACGGTTCTGCCACATCTTCACCTGCTGGTCCCACCAGAGCGGGTAGCGGATGGGCGTCAAAGGATTAAACCTTTTTTTCATCTCCTGCCAGGAGTTTCTATCCTTTACTGGAAACTCCAAGTAGTTATCCATGCATGACCTGGTACCACCGACGGTGCCTTCTTTAAGGGCTTTGGTGATAACCCCGTTTTCGTGACGGGCAATAATGTAGCGGTCAGTTTCCTCAATCACGCGGTACTCAAACCGGGGGATAGGTCCACAGTCAACTCGGGCAAAGGCCCGGCGGTCCAGACGGAAGAATGGCTCGCCTTCAAACATGTCGCCGCAGTAAACCTGGTCTTTCGGCAGTCCCTCCTGAAACCACCTCTGCCTGGTCTGTCCCCACAGACCCAGTTCGTAATTGGGTACCCACGGAGTAACTTCGCCGGCCATAAGCTGCCGGAAACATTCAAGGTATTCCATTTTACCCTCCCTGAAGTAATCCCTCACGGGATTACTTTCATAGGGGCGCACGCCCCTCTGACGGTCGCTACCGCTCCCTGTCACCCCACGGGGGAAACCAGACTGTTTCCCCCGTACACCCCCTAATCCGCATCGGAATTTTTCAAATTCCGATACTCTGAAATAGCCTGCCGCCGCAACAGTGCCGGTAATTTCTTCCGGGTAAGAAGCGTCACCAGTTCCTGGCTGCGTCGTTCAATTCTTTCCAAACTGGCTGGAGAAAACATAGCCACCCACTCTGCCGGAACCTGACTGGCACCGGAAAGGGCTCCGGCCAGCATTGCGGCCCGGCCGGCAATGGTATCCGCGTCCCGGCCAATATTGGTGCCACCGATGGCGGCCTGGCGGACATTCCCCCGGGCGATCTTGAACATCGCCAGGGAAAGACCCCACACTTCCAGCGGGTCAATCATGTGGTAGAAAAGACAGCGCCGGTACAGTTGTTCTCTCGCCCGGAGAACATCGTCGTAGCGGTCAGCGATTTCCAGACAGGTAGCCAGGTACTCCCGGCAGCTGGCAAAGGCTCTCCGGTCAAAGGTCAGAAGTGGCCTTTCCGGAGCCACCTGCAAGGCTGTGGCGCAGACAGTTTCCACTGTGGCGTCCGGTTTCAATGCCTCGGCGACCGTAGCCGCCATCATGGAAGCCGCCAGCGCATCCAGTCCTCGCTGGTACATATAGGCAATCGCCAGAGCATCAATGGCGGCAAATTCCGGGTCTGCCAGATGGTAAATACCCACCGGCTCCAGGCACATTACGGTAGAGCCGGTAACCACCGACCAGTGGCCGACAATTCTGGGGTCCCATCCTTCCCTGATGCGGTCGTATGCATGGCCCATACACCAGATGTAAAAGTGGTCCCGGTTAAGTTTTTCCATCCAGGTCCTGCCGAAATCTCTGGCCATGACCGGTCGGCCGTCAGCCTTGAGGTAGGTTTCCACCAGGAGCATGGCCATCTGGTTGTCGTCTTCGCCTTCCAGCCGGGAAGGGTCAAGGATGGTTTTTACCCCGCCCGGATATTTTTCTTCTATCTCCCACCAGAATTTCCCTTCTACCGGAGAACCCATAGCGTTGCCAATTGCACCTGCGAGGAGGCACCCCTTAACCTTCTCTTTCAGGGAAGGCCTTCCTGGAGTTTTCTCCCCGGCTAATGCTTTAACCGCGACCACAATTTGTTTCTCCTGGTCCAGCCTTCTTTGAACAATTTCCGGAAACGAGTTCCACTCAGCCAGTTTCGTCTGAGCCCAGGCCAGCCATGTTTCCGGAAAAGACTTCAGCCCGTTTCTGGCTCCGGCCATCGCTCCGGCGATGGTGCCAGCGTAGGCCGCCACCTGCATGTAGTCTGAGGAAAGAACAGCCAGCCGTACCAGTTTCTCCGGCTGGTCAAGATACCTGGCTACCAGCGGCAGGACGAATCTGACCGGATTATAGGCCAGCCAGGTGGTCCGGACGGTTGGCTCCGGTTCGTGTTTTCTCTGGAAAAGACTCCGGAGTAATTCTTCTTCCTGAGCAAACCGCAGCCTTTTCAGAACCCAGTCCAGTTCGTAGAACAGTTCCCGGTTGTGCTCAAAGGCTACTTTCATTACAGTTTCCACCACCTCTGAACCTGGCAACTCCGGGTCAAAACAGGCCGCGATGGCCGCTGCCGCCAGGGCCGCCCAGTCAGCGCCAAGCCGTGGCTGGGCAACGCTGGCTAATTCCACGCCGTCCAGATAGGCGTAGTCAGGCCGGGCAAAGTGGTAAGCGGCGACCGCGGGCATGGCGGCGGAAACAAATCCCGCCGGACAAGTTAGGGTACCGGCCAGTCTGGGGTTCATGCCTTCCTTCAAAATTTCCTGGACTGTGTGCAGTGAATCCCAGAAGATAGCCGGAGCGGAAATCCCCGGATGGTCGCGGAAAACTCCGGCAAAGTCTTCGGGACTTGCCCGGCCATTTGCTTTCAGGTACGCCTGGACACCGGCGTCAATCAGGGCCACCGGCGAAACCGGTCCCATCCTGTTTTTTTCTGGCTGGTAATCTTCAAGGCGGTTGAGATTGAGACTGAAGAAATCTTCCGGGGCCAGAAGTGGAAACTGCTGAGGCTTCACAGTTCTGGCCCAGCCCAGCTCAGCGCCGATGACCGCACCAGCCAGACATCCACAGACCCGTTCCTGGACAGGTAAGTTCTTGACGGGAATAGTTTCCTCCTTGTTGTCTTCGGCGGGAAACGATAGCGCACAAATCCAGCCAGTGTCAAGGACGGGTTCTGTACCCGCCCCTGAAAGGAAACTCTATTCGGCTTCCACCACCAGTATTCTAAAGGAGTGGGCTTCGCAGAGATAAGGTTCATCAATCAGGAGCCGACCGTCGCGAAAGCCGGTTTTCACCGTCTGGCCGGTTTCGGCATCAAACACCCGTTTGACACTTACCGGCTTTTCGGCGTCAGCCGGCACACCGCTGGTAGCCAGAATTACCCCGGCCGGAGAAAAACTTGTTCCGCCCAGATAAGTATCCTTCTTGCCGGTATTGAAGAAGACCAGCACGCCGGTCTTCATCCAGGGATTCTGGTAGAGAGAAACAGCGATCCCTTCTGGTGTGCGGACAAAAGGTGAGCTCATCCAGTAGCCCATGAAGAGGCATCTTTCCGGTTTCTCGTATTCCACTAAATAGTTCAGTTTGCGGATTAAGTCAGGGTCAAAAACCGGTCCGATGTCATGAAGCAGCAGGATACCGTCAGCGCTTCTTTTCATGCGGCGGTCGTTTTCCGGCGTGGAGCCGCGGAAACGGGTCAGGTAGCTAGGTTTGACAGCCATGACCGTACTCTTGGGTCTGGCGGCTGCCCGGAAGAAGTCCAGGCTACCATAATGGTCAAGGGTGGAGATATCGTTGGAAGATGGTCCCCAGAACCCTTCCACCATCCAGTAAATCTGGCACCAGGAAAGTTCCACCTGGGTATTGATCGCCCAGCACGGCGGCCGCATGTGCTGCCAGCCCAGCACATTAAGTCTCTTGCAGAGTTGACGCCGGTAAATCAGGTTCCACTTCTCATCCAGCCGGTCAAGTTCCGGGTCATATTCCGTAACGGTTCCGGTATAACAGTTGTCCCACCAGGTTCCGTTGATGCCAGCCAGGTCAATCAGTCTGTCGTGGTACCAGACGAAGAAGTCAATCATGCTGGCAGGCCAGTTAACCCGGGCGGCGGTTAACTGTTGGGGTGTTTTCCACTGGATAGTGTGACCATAATTCCACCTTTCCGCAAATTTCAGGTCAGGACTGGGCTTCCAGTTGCTGCGTCCCAGCCATTCGCCGCCGAAAGTTTCAAATTCCGGAGCGGCCAGTCCAGTCATCCACTGAGAGCCGTAGAGCATAATCCTGTCGGCGCTACCCTCGCGAATCATCTTTCCCAGCCGGTTGTACCAGTGGTCATACCGTTTCTCAGGATTATCTTGCCTGCTGTTGCCGTAAAGCAGGAACTTGCGTAGTTCCTCATAGTCTTTTCGTTCTGGCAGGGAGAAGGAGTCCACAGCGTCGCCGTAATAACGATAGCCGGACGTATCGTGAGCGATATTGCTGACCCTGGTGCGATACCGAACATCGTTGGGTTTAATCGGCGCTGCCTGAAGAGCAAAACGAATTTTCCTTGGTTTATCCACCAGTAGCGGCCCGCTGAGGAAACGAACTCTTAATAGAACATTTCCATTCGGCTGTCTTTCTACCCTGACGCAGGCATCATCATCCTTCAGGTGCCAGCCGGCATCGCTCCAGGCAAAAAACCACAGTCCGCGGTCACCGTTGCCCACAAAGGTAATCGGAGCAAACGACTTCCAGTCTTTTTTCAGGTCAAAAGGACCTCCGCGGCCAAACTTATCTCCCCGGCCCAGCGAGGTGCTGAGATAGCACACCCCGGGCTTCTCAGGGATGCCGCCGTGGTAACTGTTGTCCACACCGCCGCCCAGCCGCTGCACGTAGAGAGTGTCAATGGGAAAGGCTGGTTGCTGTCTGGCAGGGGCAGCCTGGCGCAGCTCCGCCACCAGCTCAAGATAGTCCAAGGTTACTGGTTTTTCCGGGAGAAGAGACAGTTCCACCTGGTACCAGCCGTCATACTCAAGAAAGGCCTTTGTGGCTACCTGAAGCGGGCCTAAACGACCTGAACCGGAAACTTCTGCCCGGTGAGCAGCCACTGAGTCAATTTTTCCGGTGGCTTCGCTGGCTGTGACCAACTTTTTCTCCATGGAAGCCTCCAGCCGCAGTGGCCAAGCCAGTAAAGGCTCCTGCCGGCCCGCAGTTCCTGAAGGCGGTGCGGTAAGAATCTGCTCCAGCAACCCTAAGGGTCCTATCTGGTAAATCCGGCCCCACATTCCGACCGCGTTGTTCAGGCCTTTGCCCACGAAGAATTTTCTACCAGCACCGGTGAGATAAACCGGATTGAGTTCCAGGGGATCAAACGGTGGAATGACTTCGTCGGACAGGCCTAGTTTGTTGTGCTCAAACGGAAAGTGCTTCCGGCAGAAGCTCTCGGTTTTTTCAGCGACGGCGGTGCCAGCGGAAGAATAGAGACGAAAGATGGCCTGGTACTCACCGTCGGCCAGTTCCGGCAGAACGAAGAAGGTTTCACCAGCTCCAGCCACAAGGCTTCCTGAACTGCTGGCCAGGGTTTTTTTCTCCCCTTTTTTGCACACCTCAACCGTGAAGCGAGCGGCTGACTTTATCTTTTCTGGCACGCCAAAAAAGTCAACATCCACTTTTGCCAGGGCCCTGGAAGAATAAGGCAGGTAGGCAAATACAGTCTCCCACTCTCCGCTTTGCGGTCGTCCGGCCACCCAGGGGTCCCAGTATTTGGCGCGCCAGGCCGGCGTCATTTTCATAAAGGGCATCCGGTGCTGGAAAAGAACAGTTTCTTTCTTCCCTTCCCGCCAGAGCGCGCTGACTTCTAACAGATTGCGCTTGCCCTCCAGTTCCACTTCTGATACCGGCAGGGAAGACTTCCTGAAGGTAAGCAGTTGCCTCTGCCCCAGGGACACAGTCGTTGTTTGTTCTTCCTGAAAAAGGGTGCGGCCCTCAGCGTCTTCCACCAGAAATCTCACCACAACCTGCTGCGGCTGGGCTTGTTTCCCGACAACCTCCACCGTGGCGGCCAGATTTCCTTCCATAACCTCACCCAGTTTGCTCAGCCGGAAAGCCGGACAGCCGGCGTCAAAACTGACCTGGCCGAAACGCTGCCAGTCCATCCAGCTGGTGCCGACCCAGCCAGCAAAGTACATGCCACCAGTATCAGCGGCTCGCACCAGTTGCATCACCACACTGTTTCCCGGAAACTGGCTCAGTTTAAGAGCGTCGGCTTTGACAGAAAGTTCCATCTCCCAGTACTGGTCGGTGACTGTGCACCTGACTTCTCCGCCGGTGGACCAGAGGTCTTCGGTTCCCGGGGTGCCGTTAAAATAATGGCAGTCATGCATCGCTCCCAGAGCGTTAACCACCATCTTGTAAAAGCCCTTGCCAGGTTTGCCGGCATCTTCCCGGGCATGGGTGAGAATCTGGATTTCCACATGGTCGCCCCAGAGGACATCAGGGTCATCGTGCTCCTTTACCCGGCCCACCGGATAAGTTCCCCGGGGATGAGGCGAGTGCATCCCGATATAAAGGGTATCCCCGTAATATCCGAGGTACCACAGCACCTGCTGGGCTTCTGGTAGCAGAAACTCCTTTCCGAGGGGATTGCCGCAGACGCCGGTAAACACACAGGCATCCTGCCACTCGCTTTTTTCCAGACGGCCGTCAATTTTTATTGGTTGAGCCAGCGCCGGCACGCGCAGCTGCGGGAAGAAAACTCCCGCCGGTGTGTTCTTGGCTGCCTGACTATAGTGGAATGAACTGGAAAACATCATTGCCAGCATCCCCCATAAAATTAACCGTCGCATCTTTTCCTCCATGTAGGTTATTTTAAAAGCAGGAGCCGGTAATCATGCCTTTTTATCGGTAGCGCCTTGACCTGACAGTCCCGGAACTCAAAGACCTGGCCATTTTCCGGGTCAGTGACGGCTGAAACCGGCCGGTCTAAAAGGTTTTTTTCGGAGAATTTTACCGTGACCTCGGCTTCTGCTTCGCCTTCGTTGAAAAGAACTATCAGCGCCGCAGGAGCCAGTCCAGGCTGGTGCCGCCGGTAAACGGTAGCCGCTATTTTGCTGCCTTCCACTTTCACAAAAGGGTCACTGCGCCACCACGGAACCCATTCCGTAGAAGGTTCAAAGTAGCCGAAGTCCCGCAGGATAGCCACCAGTTTTTTCCATTCTTCCCGGTCCACCCTTCCCTGGGTAACCCCTGCATCGGCCAGGAGCGCCATGCCCAGGATACACCTGGTCTGGATTTTTCTGGTATTTTCGTGCGTCAGGCTGGTAAGTTCCACCGGGTTGCCGGTGTAGCGTCCTAACAGTACCTTATAGCCGTTTAAGTCTCCAGTGTTGTCCAGCAGGTCCATCTTTTCGCTGCGCATGTAGACCCAGCTTTCCACGCCCCAGTTGTACTGGAGAAAACTGCTAATAGGGCCAACATTGTTGGGAGCGTAATAACCGTGCCAGGGCCGAACACCGTTGATTTCCGCACAGGTGGCCATCCGTTTCATCATCTGCCGCATCAGGCTGATGTTGAAGATTCCCTGAACGCGGCCGTCATCCCGGATATAGCCGGTACCCAAGATGGGATTGCCTGAAGACCAGAAGCGGTCGTGGTCCCACCAGTAGCCGTTCAGCCCGCACCTTTTCTGATGCTGGTCGTAAGCGTACACCCGGCAGTCAACCGCGGAAGGTGTCAGGTCCATGTAGGAGCGCATCTGCTGTCTTGGTTCAGTCCAGACTCCCCAGGGAGTTTTAGCGTCCTTATAGTGCGGGTCAGGCATTGGTTTCTGGTAGGTCTTGCCCAGCCATTCGCCGGAGTAGGTGTCATATTCAGGCATGGCCAGCCCGGAAGTGTTGGTGGCGACATACCAGACGGCTAAGGGTTCAAACTTAGGACCAGCTGCAGTCAGGGAACTCTTGACGGCTTCGGCTTTTTTCTCTTCAATCTGTTTCCGGAAAATCTCGTAGTGCTCATCCTTATAGAAACTGATGGTTGGCCCGGTGCCATAGGCCCAGAAGCAGGAGAGAGACCCAACGACCGGCGCGTTATAGAATTCCTTCACCCAGCCCTGCCAGATGCGGTAACGGTAATCATCCGGGCAGGGTTTCTCAGGCAGCGCCTGCAGCATGAATTCAATCGTGCGGCTGGAGCTCATCCGGTAAGTTCTGTTAGCCAGTCTGGCTCTCATCACCGGACCAGAGCGGTCTCTTTCCAGGAAAAACGAGGGTTTTCTATCGTCCAGCATCCAGCCGCGGTCAGAATCAGCGCACCAGAGGAAGGCTCTTTCGCCATCGGTCAGACAGGCAAAGGGCAGGAAGGTTCCTGAGATGTTAGGACAGGCCGGCAGTTTAGAAGAGTCCCAGAAAGGACCCGTTGTTCCGGGAACGGTTCCCACCTTCTGGTCCCTGCCGGAACGGTAAACATTGTAAGCGTCAAGGCCCTGAAGAGAAATCACCAGGTCCATTAATTCCACGATGGCCAGCCCAGCAGGTTCTAAGTCAAGCCGGTAGAAGATGGTGCCGTCGTATTCTGTGTTGGCTTCCACCCGTACCTTGAGCGGGCCTAATTTCCCCCTGGCTCTAAGCCGGCAATTGTGGCCGGAAATTTTCTCTCAGGAAGGCCAGTCCACCGGCTGGATAATTTCCTCCCGGCCGTTAATCAGGGCTTTCAGGCTGACCGGGGCCGCCAGAAGTTCTGCTCCCTGAGAGACCACAGAGGTTAACAATCCGGTATCGCCAAAGGTGTATTTCCTTCCCCAGGCGAGGACCGATTTTTCAGAAACGACCAGTGGTGTGAAAGGTTTCACCACAATTTCTTCCTTGCCCGCGGAGGTGTTTTCCCAGGGATAACTCCGGATGGTGAAAGGGTCAGCCTGGCTGGCCAGGACGCGACCATCTTTTGCTAAAATCTCTACGACCGCCTGGTAGTCTCCGTCAGGCAGAAACGGAACTGCCTCCAGAATTTTTCCCTGTCCGTCGGGTAAAATGTAGCCTTCTGCGGAAAGAAGTGTCCGGACATCGCCGGTTCTTATCAGTCGCAAACGGAACCGGGGTGCCTGCCTGATCTCCGGGCTTATCCGCAGAATATCCACCTCCACGGAAGCCTCAATCTTCTGGGCTGTGTGGTAGTAGCAGGTGTGCATCACAGGCTGGCCGGCCTCTTTTCTGGAAGCAGCGATAAAATCGTACAGTTTTTCCTTGATATTGGGGGGAGTTTTCGCAAAGGGATACTCTGCCTGAAATATCTTCTTCCCGTCAGCGCTGGTTACCTGGACCGAGATGGTGTTCCCCTTCAAATTCTGATATTCCCACCTGATTTCTCCTTCCCCGGTGAGGGCTAAGTTGGGCTGGTGAAATCTTAAAGTTTTTACCGTCTCGTCAGTGAAGGCAACTTTTTCCTCACGGAAGTATATTTCTCTGTCCTTCTGGTCAAGAACTTTGACCGAGACTGTTATTTCCGGCAGGCCTCTTTTCCCTTTAAGTTTCACCGGAAGGTCCAGCAAACCGTCCATGGGTCGGCCCATGCTGGTAATCTGGACCGCAGGGGTGCGGGAGTCAAAAATAATCTCTGGCATCAGGTCCCACTCTGTCCAGGCCACTGGCTGCCAGGCGTAGTAGTAAGAACCAGGGTCGCCGGCACTCACCAGCTGGGCAAACCAGCGGGTGCCATCTGCCGGTGCTTTCTCCAGGGCGAAACTCTTGAAAGGAATGGCCATTTCCAGGGACCATTCCCGGTCAGTTAACTGACACTTCACCCGGGCGCTGGACTCCCACTCAAAGCCAAACCAGCCCACTGCATGCTCCATGCGGTGGTCAAATACTGCGCCGTAAGGATTGGTTATAATCTTGTAAAAGTAGTTTCGCATCGCCATCGGTCTTTCCGGAAGCGTACAGAACTGGATTTCCACGTGGTCATCATAAAGGATGGAATTCACATCCTGGGCAATGCCGCCCCGGTCTCCCTGCTTGACGCTGGCCTTGACGGTGCCTGGTGGGTAAACGGGCATTTTCTGGGCCAGATAAAGATAGTCGGTATCGTAGCCTATCCACCAGACTGGTTGAAGGTCAGAAGGTATCATCAACCGGTTGCGATAATCGCGAAAACCGGTGATGGCTGACATGCAGGCCCATTCTTCCGGGTTAATCTGGCCGTCAATCACCGGAGGTTTTTCTACCCGCGGCAGGCGCAGTACCGGAATGGAAAGATTGTCTCCGGCCAGGACAAGAACCGGCAACCACCAGATAGCCAGCAGAAAAATCTTCCGTTTCATTTTTCCCCTCGGCTGGTTAAGGTTGACTCTGGAATAAAATCAGGCGAAACTCGCGGCCAGGCACAGTCAGTTTAACCTGCGGTTTTTCTTTTTCGCCGAAGGGAGCCAGAGCCTGCCCGATTTCCGCATCCTGGAACTGTCCGGCTTTTCCCGCCAGAGAAGACACAGACAGGGTAAGTTCACCTTCCATGACTTCTTTTTCCGGGTTCACCACCACGGCCAGAATAGCGCCGGTTTTCTCGTTCCGGTAAAGGCTTACCAGACCGTTTTTCCGGGAGAAGGAAACATACTGGCTGTTGCGCCAGTAAGGCAAAAACTTCACTTTTTCGGTAAAGAAACCAAACCTTCTCAGGGCGGTGACCACTTTTTCAAATTCCTTTTTATTCACCCGGGATCCGTCCACCCCAAAATCATGGAGCAGGTTCAGACCAAGCACACTTCTGGAGCCATGCACGGCTGCCGGTGACTGGTCCAGGTTGGTGCAGGTGTGGCCGGGGATTCTTCTCATCCGGGTGATGGCCCGGAACCGGCCCACCGGGTCAAGCGGGGTTGCCTCCACCTCAACAACCCTGGAGATAATGTCGTAATGACGCCGTTGCTCTAAGGTTTCAAAGAGGTCTCCACCATAACGGTAAATGTAGGCATCCATTTCAATGTTCCAGACCCAGCCAGCCGTGGAAAAGACAGGAGCCAGGCTGACCAGGTTGCAAGATTCCAGCCCCGCTTCCCGGGTGAGATTAAACAGGCGCCAGAAAAGTTCATCCCGGGCAAACAGGCAGTAGTTTGGTCTGAGCTGGCCCTCAGAAGTGAGATAGGCTCTCCCGGTGGAAACATTCTTGCCTGGCCAGACAGGCTGATTGTCAAACCAGTACCCGTTAATCCCCAACTTCTGGCAGTTCTGCTTATAATGCCAGATGCGGCAGTCAACATTACTCTGAACCAGGTCAGCGCCGGTAGGACCAAGTTTCTTCGGCTGGCTGCGCCAGTCCTGCTGAAGAATTTCCGGACCGTGCCAGGGCACCCGGGCATGGACATCAGAGTCTTTGTATTCTGGGAAAGGTTCCACCGGTGTTTCTCCGCACCACTCTCCGGAAAAAGTGTCAAACTCTTCCATGGCCTGGCCCAGCATTGCTCCGGAGTTGTAGAGGATAGTCAGCAGATTTTCGGGGACACCCTGGGGGAAGGTTTTTCTTTTCCACTTTTCTATTGCGGCCCCCAATCTTTCATAATCCTCTTCTGATCCCGGGGTGATGGAATCCACTCCGTTGCCCCAGTAACCGTAGCCAGCGGTATCCTGAATTTTCCACGGAATCTCTCCCCATTCCCGGCTGCGCCGGTCCGGTGGCTCGGGTTTTACCGGAACGGCTAAGAGGGCAAAGGTAACCTGAAGGGGCTGTTTAATCAATCTGGGCGCATTGACGAACCGGATTCTCAGGTTAACTCCGTCCTGGTCCCGGGTAATCGCCTGGGAAGGCAGGGAATAATCCAGCAGCCAGGTCTGGTCGCTATCAGCGTACCACCACAGACTGACATCTCCGTTGCCCACCGCGATGGCCGGCGTAAACAGATTTTCTTTTTTCTCCGTGAGGTTGCTCCACGGCTCCGGGGTAGCCGGGAGGGCACCGTAAAACCAGTTGCTCCGATAACCGTAGTAGGTATCAGGATAGCGGCCCAGGGGGATCACCAGTTCCATCTTTTCTACCGGCGCCGGCCTGGACGGGGCAATGGTCAATTTTACCTGATACCAGCCGTCGCACCGGAGAAAACTTTCCGTGGAAAAGTGAAGGTCACCGGATTTTGCCTCTGCGCGGCAGTCAACCCGGGCCGGTGCGATGCGGGTAATCGTGGTCCGGGCCAGGGACAGATTAACAGGAACGGAATTGACTTCCAGTCTGACCGGACCACAGATGGTTGTTCCCGGCAGTTCTGTTTCTTCGGTCGTCACGATGCTGGCAGGCAGTCCCAGATCCCCCAGATAATACTGCCTGCCCCAGGGAGAAAGCATCATTTTCGCCCGGTCAACTCTGATGGGCCGAAAAGGGGCATAGGCCTGGTCAGTGAAGCCAATTCTGTTGTGTTCCCAGGGGAAAAGTTTTCTGACAAACTCCAGGGTGACTGGCTTGCCCACTATTTGCCCCTCAGCGGAAAAAAGCTCCCCTGTCACCCGGTATTGACCCTGTTCCAGTTTAAGATTATCCCAGTGGATGTTACCTTTTCCTTCTTTAAGGGGGATAGTCTCCTGCCGGAGAAACTGGCCAGTTTCCAGCCGGGTTAGTCTGAGTTGACAGCGAGCGGCTTTCTTTACTTCTTCCGGAAGGAAGGAATAACTGGTGTTTACCCAGAGGTCCATTGACTGAAAGTAGGGATAATGGGCGCAACCTAATTCCCAGAGCTGCTTTAATTCTGACTCGTAGGGCCAGGTACCGTAAGGCCAGTGGGCCAGCCGGCGGTACTCCTTTGGCGTCACCGGGAAAAACTGCAGCATCGCATTGTAGAGATGGTCAGAACCGCTGCTTGCTTCCACGCAGAAACGACCGCTCCAACCTTTCCGAAGTTCAATGACTCTCAGGTCAGGCCTGACCCAGACCGTCTCCGCGGGCTTCAACGCTAGCTCTTTTTTTTCTTCAAAAAGGGATTGGTCGCCGCTTTCCACAGAATAGCGCAGAGACACGGTTCTGGTTTCTGACCACGGGTTGCTCAGCCGGAAGACAGGCTGGCTTTTCATCCCGCGCAGGTCTCCGGTTTCCAGCAACTGAAAGGCAGGAACCTTTCCGGAAAAGATAAGAGCGCCGGCATCGCCTGGCGAGTAGTGGACCGAGCCGTTCCATTCGCCGTAGGCGGCTGAACCCAGCCCGGGATAGGTCCGCTCCCGGATAAACAGTCCGCGCCAGACACTGCCCTCTTCCGGCGCTGAAGTCAGGCCAAAGGAAGAAAAAGGGATGGCCATTTCCACATCCCAGGTGGTTTCCCCGCGGCCGGCTTTCACCCGGGCCTGGCTTTCCCATTCCAGGCCAGCCTGGTGGTAAGGTTTACCCCGGTCTTCTGGACGGAGACACTGGTCGCTGTAAGTGCCCAGGGCGTTGACATGAAACTGGTAGGTGGCTTCCCTCAGAATAAAGATGACTGTCCAGTGGTCTTCGCCTTCAATCCTGTCTGCCGCGTCGTGCTGGGTGGTCCTGGCATTCACGCCGTCAGGGGGAAGGAGTGAACGCAGTCCCACATAAAGCCACTTCTGGTCGTAACTGAGGAAGACCCAGCCCTGCATTGGCGCCGGAAGGATATAGGCCCACCTGGAATAAAGGCCGGTGAAAGCCAAACTTTCCTTCCATTCTTCTAGGTTAAACTTTCCGTCAATCTCAGGGCCGTTTTTTACCAGGGGTAAGCCAGCCTGGGGAAAATCGCTCTGGTACCACGCCTTCTTAATCTTCGGGGCTGCAGGCAGGGAAAAAACAGGAAATAACAAGGCAAAAGAAAGCAAACAAACCACCCGCTTCTGATCCGTGCCTGGCGGATGCATTTGCTGGTCTCAGTTCACGGTACTGGCGCGGTGTAGGGCCAGCAACCAGGATAAGTGGGATAAGAACTTCCCCCGCCAATGTACCAGCGGTTGGGTTCATCAACCTTCCACTGGTGAAGGAAGAGGTACTCTACATGGCCGTCAGCAAAAAGGAGATTGCAGGCACGGGCGTGGGGAAAACTTAAAGGTTGACTAAAAGCAGAACCGGTGAAATAGGTATCCCAGGGTTTGACATCGGCTAACATGGCCCGTTTGTCTGGTTTGAAGACCTTCCCTAACTTTACCGGTACCTGGGCAAAATTCTGCCGGCTTCCACCAACACCCCTTTCCGTGTATTGCCAGACAGAGTTAATGCCGTAAGTGGAACGGCCCCAGCGCATGACGCTTCCCCAGAGATGCGGCCAGTCACGATAAGTGTTCTGGCAACTGGCCGTCCAGTTGACCTTGTTTTCGGCCGCCGGACAGAAAACCACGCCGTGGAGCCGATTGTAACAGACCGGGCCTGTATTTCGGTCAGTATCCGCCATGTTCAGGTAACGGTCGTTGTCAGTTAAGCACTTGACCCAGCCCTGGGAGGGACCATAGGCGTCGTTATAGGGCAACCAGTCGTTATAATCCTGGGAGTACATGTGGAAAGCCAGGCCGATTTGCTTCAGGTTATTCAGGCAGGTAGTCTGTCTGGCTTTTTCCTTCGCCCCGGAAAGAGCCGGCAGCAGCATCGCTGCTAAAATCGCAATGACCGCAATTACCACCAGCAACTCAATCAGCGTAAATCCCTTACCTCTCATCAGCCACCTCCTTTCAGGTTGGAACTTATGCCTTTCATCTTACCCTATATTAACAGATTTATTTTTCGCTGTCAAGTGTGGTCGGTTTTTCAATTCTGTTTTCTCTGCTATACTAACTGTCACATCCATAATTGGGAGGGACGATGTGGAGGAAAAATTGGTTGGTCTTGCTCGGGTTTTTGCTGCTCTCCGGTCGGGCCGATAGTGCAGAAAAGAGCCACTACTGGGAATTGGGCTGGGGTCTGTACGGCGGGGAAGGGCTGGACGCGGCCAGGTTTGACTGGCACATGGTTTGCTTCGGGAATATCCCGGCTGACCAGCGCACCGTGGATAGTCTGAACGAAATTCTGAAACTGAATCCAGAGCACAAACTTCTTATCCGGGTCTGGCCGATTGGAGGGCTGGGTGACTGTCCCGAGAACAGGTATCAGGCCACGCTTTTTCACTATCTTTATCAGCCGGGAGTCCGGGAGAAACTGCTGGCGGAAGCCAGACGCCAGGTGGAACTGGTTTGCCGGGGGGTAAGTCATCCGGAAAATGTTTACGGCTGCTGCTTCCTGGAGGAAATGCCAGGGCACTTCACTGGCGGCGGTTTTTCCCCTAACTGGAAGAAGGGCGACCCTCTGCCGTGGGATATGAAAAGATTTCAGAAGGAGATTGAAGCCGAACTGGGAGAACCGTTGGACTGGAGCAGTGAGAAACACCGGCTCTGGTGGGGGAAAAAGTACTGCGAGGTACTGAAGGAGATCAACCGCACCATCAAGGAGGCCAGCGGTGGCAAACCTGTTTTTTACTACCAGGCTACTGGCTACTATACCCTGGACCATCTTGATCTGCCCTTCGCTAAGGGAAAATCTCTTCAGGTGGTGCCGATTCGCTACCGGGACATTCTTCTGCCAGGGGTTTGTGATGGTATTTTTGGCTATCCCAATAACCAGGCCATCTGGGAGAATCAGACCCAGTCCATGGTGAATAAGTACCGGTGCCTGATGTTCAGCCAGTTGTCCATGCCGCCAGGGATGAGGCTGTGCCGGTTTGACGAAATGGTAATGTTATCCAGGTGGAAAAGCCCAGGCAATGTCGGAACTTTTCTCTACGGAACCCACGGACGAAAGCAGAAAGCCTGGAACGAACTGGAATATCAGGATGCTGATAGTTACTGGACGCTGACTGACCATATTCGGCACTTTGCCTGGACCCGCGGCATCGGGCTGGATGTGGTCAACCGGAACTTGAAACCGCGGCTGGGACTGGTCTATGACCTGAGAAATCTGAAGAAGGGAGAGTTCGCCCATTTTCAGGTCCAGATTACCAATGTCAGGGAACCGTCCTGGTACGGCGGGAATGCCGAAGAGGCTACCCTGCGCAATGTCCGGGTAACCCTTTCCCTGCCGAAGGGTTTTGCTATCCCGGTCACTAACAACGCTTCTCCAACCCTGAATCTGGGAGACATCCCGGGGCAGTCAGTTAAGTTAGCCGACTGGTGGGTTCAGGCTGAGACTGACCGCCCGGTTATTTCCGCGCAGAAACCGGTAAGGATCACTGTGCAGGCCGGGGAAAGTCTTAAAGAAGAGACCGTGGCTACCGAACCGGCTGCCAGTCTTCCTTCTTTTGAGACCAGAGAAATCCGGCGTTCTGGCGAGAAGTGGGTTGAGCCTCTTTATCACTGTGATAAGGTCCCATCCGTGGTGGAACTTCGGCCGTTGCAGGAGATTGTTAATCCGCAGTTAAAGTTGGGCCAGCGCGTGGCGACCTATCAGGGGGTGCTGGAGCCAGATGTGCGGCTGGTGATAGGACCAGGCGCCAGAGCCAGGCTTTACCCGGTGTCGCTTTTTGAAGAAAAGGCGGGAATTTTTCCGGTGACGGCTGATGGTCCCGGCGTGTTCCAGAGCGGCTACATGGTCCACGGCACGCCGCCTGTGGTGGTCCGGCCAGGCAGAAAGTACCTTCTAACCCTGACCGGGTGGGCGAAGGAAGGTGGAAATTCCCTGGTCCTGGCCAGGTTTACCGGTCGGGTGAAAGGGAAAAAGCAACCGGAAATCAAAGATATTTCCTGCCTGGCCAACAGGTTCAGCGACACAGAAAAAACAATTTCTCAGGAGATTGAAGTACCGGAGTTTGAACAGGGCGATGTGACCCTGCGTCTGATGTTCTACCGCTTTCAGTCAAGGGGTGTGGTCTGTTACCGCAGTTTTGACCTGAAACGGGCTGACATTCCTGCTGAAGGGCAGGATGTCAGTTCCAGGCTTCAGGGTACGCTACCTGATTTGACCTACCCCTTTACTGAGTGGACTTACCGGGATGTCTCTGACCCGGATAGGTACGGCAGACCAATTCTTAAATTGCGTTTTCTACCACAAGACCAGGTAAGCGACTAAGGTAGTGTCAAAAAAGGATGAAAGAAGAGTGAAAAGAAAGGGAACAAACTGGCTCACTCAAGGTGCTCCGGCACAGACAAGAACTACGCCGAAATCGGTCGCTCGGCGAACTCGCTCGCCATCTGGCGAGCTGGAGACACCGCCGAGTAAGGTATTGCGTCCCGGATGGACTTGTCCGGGCCGCTTACCGAGCGCTGCCGCTTTTCGTCTTGTCTTGTATCTGTGCCTTCGCAAATCGTTCGCCAGTTATTCCCTTCCTTTTTTGACAATGGAGAGAAAGCGGAGAGATAAGGAAAGGCAGAACCATTGACAGAAGCAAGAAAAGACAAAGAAAAGCTTTTATAAGTCTTTGACAGAACCGGGCTTTTAACAGGAGGCAACATGGTGACAAAAACCAGGCTGGTTTTCTCCGCAGTGGTTCTGCTGGCCGAAGTTCTTTGCTCAGCGGAGAAAAATTTAAGTTTTCCAGTTGGTATCTACTTTAATCCGATAAGAGAAGAACCCAGGGCGGTCACTTACGGCTATGAAGGAGTGAGAATTGCCCTGGAGGAAAACGGGTTTGACGATGTCCGTTACATCAAATCTTTCCACCCGGAAGAACTAAAAGACATCCGGGTGCTCATCATTTCCTCAGTGCAACGTTATCCTTCTGCCTGGGATTTGAACCAGGTGCGAGAGCAGCAGAGAAAATTTGTAGAAACTGGTGGTGGGTTACTCCTCATCCATGAAGCCATCGGCTGGCGCGGCGTCTTCAAGGACAATCCAGTCTTCCAGGAAATCGGCCGCGGGGTCGCCTACGACGGGAAAACATTCGCGCCGGTTCAGGTAACCCCCCTGGTGGTAGTTGATAAAAACCATGCTATCACCAGGAATCTTCCGGAAAGCTTCGCCATGCAGTATGACTGCGCTCCGTTGAAGCCAGGCCCGAAAGGCAGGGTTTTGATTAAACTGGCTGACGAGGCCTATGTTCGGGGCCAGAAGGTCAAACTGGATAATCTGGCAGCGCTTATCGTGGGTGAACATGGCCGGGGACGGGTAGTGCTGATGGGTCCCTTAGTCGGTCTGGCGCGGCTTCCCCGGGAGATGGAAAATCCTCCTCAGGGTGGCGAACTTCAGATGTTGCTCAACGCGGTGAAATGGGCGGCCGGCCTTGACTAATGACCGGTGGGCCAGCCACAGTCTCTTATCCGGGCAGTGCTCGGCGTAACTTCCAGCACCACAAAACCACCGTGGCGCAGGGGACCAGGATTGATTAGCAGCGTCGGTCCTAATTCATCCTTCCCGCTGGCTTCATGAATGTGGCCGCAAAGACAGACGACCGGCTTTTTCTCTTCAATGAAAGTCCTGACGGCCTGGCTGCCCACGTGCCGACCGGAACGCACCAGGTCAAGTCTTGTCCCGAATGGTGGTTGATGAGCCAGCAGCAGGAAAGGAGTTTTTTCCGGCAATGACTGATAAGCCGAGGCCAGGAGTGCCTGAAGTTGACCTTCCGTCAATTCGCCTGGGGTGTACACCGGACAGGGCAGGGAAAAACCTATTCCCAAAAATCCTATCCCCTGGATGAATCTGGTCTGCCCATGAAGACTAAGACCTTCCTTCCGCAGATAATCTTCCACAACCTTTTCGTCACAGTTGCCGGCGACGGCTAACACATCCGGGAAATAGCGCCGTATTTCTCCAATCACCCTCGCCGCTTCTGCCCGGCCACCAAAATTCGTCAGGTCTCCTGAAACCAGCACCAGGTCTACCTGGCCTACCTTCTCGGCCAGGCCGGACAGGCCGGTGATATCTCCGTGAATGTCAGAAAGACCTAAAATAACCATTTTTCTGCCTTTTTTAGAAGATATTACCACAGCTTGCCCTCGGGTGCTACAATAGAAACTGCGATGGACAGAAGCAAAAAAGTTTTCCTGGTGAAGAATGGCCAGCCGGTGGCCGCAGTTTATCTTCCGCAGGGTGTCGGCCAGGAGACCAGACAGGCCAGCCAGGAATTGGTTCGGGTCATTTACAGGTCCACCGGTGTCAAACTTCCCGTGACCACTGAAAAATCCCTCTCGCCCGGTCAAACCCTGATTCAATTTTCTATCAGGCGTGCTGGCAACCGGAAATTCCAACTGCCGCCGGAGGATAGTTTCATCATTTCTGCCCGGACCGGAGAAATTAAAATTCTGATTTCCCGTCCGGAAGTTCTGCCGGTGGCGGTGGCCAGATTTTTAGAGGAAACAACCGGTGCCAGATGGTTCTTTCCCGGTCCAGCCGGTGAAGATATCCCGTTAAGGAAGGATGTTTTCTTCCTGGCCGGAAGGAAAAGTTACCAACCTGCCTTTGCCTGGCGCAGCCTTGGCTGGAAAGATAACTCCTCTGTAGAAGTGTGGCAGAAGAAGAATGGCCTGTTACGTTTTCCGATTAATCGCGGCCATGCCTACTCGGAAATTTTGCCCCGGCGGCTCTTTCGCTCCCATCCGGAATTCTTTTCCTTAATCTGCGGCCGGCGAAGAATAAATCCCAGCCAGATGTGTTTTTCCGCGCCAGGCATCCTGGAACAAACCCTGAATTATGTGGCCAGAGTTTTTCAGGAAAATCCTGGTCTGGTGGCTGTCTCCCTCTGTCCGGCTGATGTAGACTATTTCTGCGAATGCCATCGCTGCCGGCAGGGAGAAAATCCCACCCGTTACTACGACCTTTACGTGCGGGAGCCGGCTTACGGTTACGGTGGTCCAGGGTTCGCCGCCCATCTTTCTGAACGGGTTTTTCGTTTCACCAATCGGGTGGCAGATGAAGTAGCGCGGAAATTTCCTGGCAGGTACTTGATCGTTTACGCTTACGGTGCCTATCGTTACCCTCCGGAAGGGATAAGAATCAGGGATAATGTCATTATCTGGTTGACCACCACCTGCCTGGGCTGGTGGAACCCGGAAAGGAAAAAGTTAGAGATACAGAGGATCAAAGCCTGGCGCCAGGCCGCCAGAAATATCGTAATCTTTGAAGCCCTTTCTAACCAGGCCTGGCCAGAAGTTCCCAGGATAGCGCCCCGCCTGGTGGCCGAAAGTCTTAGAACTTACCGCCGGTTGGGCATTCGGGGATTTTACTCGCAAATGTTTGGCGACTTCGGCACCAATCTGCCCAATTATTACCTGGCCGCGAGGTATCTCCGGGATACCAGACTTGACTATCAGAAGGAACTGGCCAGTCTGCTCCAGCGCTGTTTTGGGCCAGCAGCCCGGGCGGTGAAAAAGTACTGGGAGATTCTCTCTCAAGCCTGGCAGGATCTGACAGAGGACGGCACTCTGGAGGGAGCCCGCTCGCTGATCAACCCCCACAACGAGTATCTACATCTGGCCAGGCTTTACCCGGAAAGGGTACTCCGCCAGGCGGAGAAAGCCCTGAGGGAAGCAAGAAAGCTGGCTGGCAATACACAGAATTGACCATGGCGGCCGTCAAAGAATGTCTGGCCTTAGAAGATATGGGCTTGCCTCCTTTCTATTTCGCGGCGTGGCTTGCTCCCTCCTATGACTTCAGGTTCTACCGGGCCCTGGCCAGGGGGAAGGACAAACGACTTCTTATCCACGCTCTCCAGCGAGCGATTGGCGCCTGGGAAAAAAGGGAGAAATTCGTCAGAAAACTGGCCGGAAAACATGTCCTGAGCGAAACTCTTCTTCAGAGAAACAGGCGGTTTGACCCACGTCCGGTGCTGACCCGGATGCTGAAAATAGTCAGGGAGATGGACGCTCTCTCCAGGAGGACTGGAAAATGACGCAACGGTGGCGGCACCTTCTCCTGGTACCTTGTCTTGTGCCTTTCATCCTTGAGGCTCACTGGCAGGAATGGTCAACTACTCCGGTCAGCCCCAGCATAACCTCAGGATAAGAGTCCCGGAAGAATACTGGAAATACGTGGCTGGCTGGGTCAGCCGGGATTGCGGCGCCTGTCTTCTAAGAGTAGAAAATGGCCAGATTCTCGTGCCGGAGGTCCTTTACGGAGGCACAGTAATTCTCGGTCGGGACCAGAAGGAGGTAGACTTCTGGGTGAAGAAAAACCAGAACCGACCGTGGCTGGCGAGAAACAATCTGACCACCCCTAAAGGTTATGGTCGCTGGTATAATCGGCAGATTGCTCCGGAAAAAGTACCGGATGGCTACTGCCTCAGCCGTTATCGGGCTGGTACCCATGAACGGCACGAATATCTCTTTGCGGATATCCTGGCCCCCGAGTTGGTGACGGCCGGTCAGAAAGCCGAAATCAGCCTGAAAATTCTCCAGACCAACTTCGATTACCTGGAATACTGGCAGCTGATATTCTCGGAGATGAATACCGGCCGGCAGGAGGCTGTGGCTATAGCCTTGCCTGAGGGAAATCATCACGCCGAAGGAACTAAACTTACCGGGGAAACCCTGGTTACCTGGTGGCAACCTGCTATTCCCGGAGTTTACCAGGTTTATCTGGGCTATCGCATGGTCAGGCTTGACCACGACGGCGAACCTTTCCTGGAACCGGAAAATGTCGCTGCTGGTTACAGCGGCAGCACTCCGGCTAATCTTTTCCTGAAGAGTCAGCCCCTGGTGAAAAGACCGTGCCTTGACCTGGTGCGCGGTTTGAGAATCAAGGTTAAGCCTGCGGCAGGCGGAGAAGCCTGAGGGCGTTGTCCCGCATGATTTTCCTGAAGACCTCTTCACTGATTTTTCCTGTGGCGTGCCAGTTCAACAGCAACTCCATTGTCCGAAAAGGCATGCCTACCTGACAGTAATCGGTGCCAAAAAGGAGTTTATCCTGAAATTCAGTAAGAAACTCTGGCCCGTAGTTTTCGTCCCGGCTTAGGGCTGCCGCGGCATCTGAGAGTTCCGCGTAAAGGTTTTCGTAACGGCGCAGTAACTTCTGGACAACACCCTCCTCTTTCACCGGACCAAGAGGAAAGTCTATGTGAACCTGACAGCCGTCTGGCCGGAAAACAGACTTCCGCTGCCCTGGAGTTTCTAACGGCGCAATCTCTGCCCAGAAAACCGGCCCGTGAGCAATCATCACCAGATCAGGAAAACGCTGCAGCGTATGCTCCAGTTGGGGAAGCCCCGGGTCATCGTAAAGTCCGAAGTCCCCTCCAACCCGGTCAGAACCGTCAAAGGTAACCGGTAAGCCAGTCGCCTGGGCGTGTTTGAAAAGGTTCTGCACCAGCGGATGCATCATCGGCAGATTTAGCATTACTTCGCCGACCCCTCTGCAGCCTAAGTCTCGGTAATAACGGAGAAGCCTGTCTAAGGGAGCATCAACCGCATTCGTCAGGGCTCTGGGGTCAATGTTACAGAAGGGGATAAAACGGTCTGGGTACTTTTCTACCATTTCCAGGATATCTTCGTTGGCCTGCGGCAGGTAAATCTCCGGGCTGACCACTGGAAGGAGAACCCCCTTTTGAATGCCGATCTGGTCGTAACGCTCCAGAACCTGTTCCGGCGTGGGAAACCGGGTCACAAAAGGCACTGGCTTGCGGTAGGCGTGCGCATGAATATCAATAAACATTTTCTCTTCCACGGCTGGCTCTCCTCAAACTCCTTCTTACTCTACCTTTCTTCTGCCATCTTCGTCAACCGGCTGGCCACCATGACAAAAACACATGGGAGTTGACAGCAAAAGCAGCCTGGTGGTATAATTGTTGCAAGAAGACAATATAATACCAGCGGGTATTTATGCACAGGGGTAAAGCTCGGCCGCTTTATGCAGGTATCTACCTGGAACTGAAGGATAAAATCCAGCAGGGAAAACTTAAGGTTAACCAGCGGATGACCGAGCGGCAACTGAGTCACCGGTACCAGGTCAGCCGGGTCACCATAAGAAAAGCCCTCTCCCTTTTAGTCAGAGAAGGTTATCTCCACCGCCTGCCTCGTCTGGGAACTTTTGTCACTTCCACTTCTTCGGCTCCTGGAATCTTCCCCGGCCGGTATAGCAATCATACCATTGGCATTCTCATTCCCTGTATCACCTTTTCCCTTTACGCCGGCATCGTCCGGGGCGCTGAAGATTTTCTTCTGACCCGGGATTACACCATTATGGTGGGCAGTTACGATGCTAATCCTGAGCGGGAAAAGTCATACCTGGAAAGATTTACCTGCCAGGGTATCTCCGGTCTGGTCATCGCTCCCAGTTACAATTCCAGGCCTGATGTTTATCTGGAGTTGCTGGTAAAAAGAAATATTCCCTTCGTCCTGGTGGATACTCCCCTGCCAGGGATTGACGCCGATGTGGTCCAGACCGACGGAGTGAAGGGCGGCTATCTGGGGACTAAACAATTGATTGAGACTGGCTGCCAGAAGATTGCCTTCCTGTGCGGCCATCTGGGTCGCTGTTCCAACTCCTCTTTCCGGCTTCAGGGTTATCGCCAGGCCATCGTGGAAGCAGGTTTAGATTTCAATCCCGAACTTATCTTTGAAGGCGACTTCTCCAGAGAGTTCGGATACCAGACAGTAAAAAAACTGCTCTCCCGGGAAAGTATTGACGGTATCTTCTCAGCCAATGAACCCATTACCTTAGGGGTTCTGCAGGCAGTGAGCGAACTTCCTGATGACAGGCGGAAGGAAATTTTAGTAGTTTCCTTTGACGAGATTTCCACGCCGGTTGAATATTCCAGCCCTTTAATGGTGGTGCGGCAACCGCGGATGATGATTGGCCAGGTAGCCGCTCAGATTCTGTTAGAGCGCATTAAAGAAAAAAAGCGGCAGGAGAATTCTGCTTACCGGCAGATTTTCCTCTCCCCGGAATTGAATGGCTCCAGATTTCTGGAAAAAACGGTTTTCTCAGAGGTGAACGGCTAAGGGTAGTGTCAAAAAAGGAAGAAACAAGAATGAAAAGAAAGGGAACAAACTGGCTCACTCAGAATGCTCCGGCACAGACAGGGACTACGCCGAAATCGGTAGCTCGGCGAACTCGCTCGCCAGGGGGCGAGCTCAGACACCGCCGAGTAAGGTATTGCGTCCCGGATGGAATTGTCCGGTCCGCTTACCGAGCGCTGCCGCTTTTCGTCTTGTCTTGTATCTGTGCCTTCGCAAATCGTTCGCCAGTTATTCCCTTCCTTTTCTGACAATGGAGAGGAAGCGGAGAGAGATAAGGAATGGCAGAACCATTGACAGAATTAGAAAAGACAAAAAAGAATTGAAGTCCTTCACAGAACCAAGAAACAGGAGCCAACTATCAGGAGGAAAGATGGAAAAGAAAGGATTTACGCTGATTGAGTTGCTGGTGGTCATTGCGATTATTGCGATTTTAGCCGCGATGCTGCTACCGGCTCTGTCGACGGCAAGAGAAAAGGTCAGGGAAGCCAGCTGCCTGAACAACCTCAAGCAGATTGGCCAGGCGATTCACATGTACCTTAATGATTATGAATTTTGCTGGTTCCAGTCAGGAGAAGCCGGCCGACAGCCGCGCTGGTATGACCCGTGGGTTTTGCCCAAATACTGCGGTGGCGGGACTGTAGCGACCAACAAAGTTTTTAAGTGCCCTTCTCATAGGCAGTGGCCTGTCTGGGGAACTCAGTCAAGTTACGCCATGAACTTTTATCTTGACCCAACCTACACCGGAATTCTCCACTCCGGACCTGACACCCTTAGCCGACGCGCCCATCTGGTAATCTTTGCTGACGGAAGCGGTAGCAATCATACCTTCTCTGGCAGCCATCTTACGCGTTTAGGACCCCGCCACACCAAAAGAGGTATTAACTTTCTTTATGTTGACGGCCATGTGCAGCTGGCCAGACCAGGAGATCTACCGGAGGATGTCTTTTTCGCCAATAATAGTAAGAAAACCGTTGTCTGGTAAAACGAGGAGGGAGAAATGGAGAGAAAGAGTTCGGGCTTCACTTTAATTGAGTTGCTGGTGGTGGTAGCCATCATTGCTATTCTGGCCGCGATGTTGCTTCCGGTTCTGGGCAAAGTCCTGGAGAAGGCTTCCCGGTCGAACTGTCTTAACAACCTGAAGCAGATTTACCTCGCCTGCTGGATGTACGCCAGCGATTACGAAGACCGATTACCGGCTTTTGGTAGCGATTACACCACCTGGACAGCCAACGACAGTTATACCCTTCTATGCGGACGGGTTCCCAATGCCACCGGTCCAGGTAGTGTAATACCCAGATATATTGACAATCCGAATATTCTCCAGTGCCCCAGCCGGAAAAAAACTGCGTTTGATGTTAGTGTGCGCAACGACCCGGCTCAGGCGTTCCGCCTTGGCAATCTTAACATTGGCTACACCATTGCCTCCGGTTTGCATATGCGGCGGGAACCCAACTACCGGGTGGTAGCCTGTGACCGAAAATGGAGTACCAGCACCAATGCTTGCACCGGTACAAGCCGGGGTAACGGCTGGTGCATCAACGGCTGGTATAATCAGCCCAGAGACAATGACAGTACAAGGTTTTTCTCCAGCTCGGAAGGTATCCCCAACCACTGGCCGGACGGTCTAAATGTGGCTTACCTGGACGGCCATGTCGCCTGGGTGCCGATGGGGCCAATGATTGATGTTATCCCGCCAACTCAGCAATGGAACACCCATGTCCGCGGCTGGCATCTGGGGGCGGCGCCTGACCTTTCCAATCCCCAGATGGCTACCGCTTACACAAGCCCGAACGCCATTATGATGAGAGAGCCGTTCTGAAAATGGAAAGGAGGAAAGATGGAAAAGAAAGGATTTACGCTGATTGAGCTTCTGGTGGTCATTGCGATTATTGCGATTTTGGCCGCGATGTTGCTTCCGGCTCTGTCCAGGGCAAGAGAAAACGCCCGGCGGGCCAGCTGCGTGAATAACATGAGACAGATCGGTCTGGCCGTGGCCCAGTACTGTCAGGATTGGAACGGAAGTTTCCCGCAAAACACTTCGGGAGGAGACAATCCCGCCAACGCTTCCTGGTGCCGCCGTCTTTACCAGCAGGGCTACATCAAGGACAAGAAAATTGTCATCTGTCCTTCAGCCAGAAAATGGGGTACCTTTATGTTTAACTACGACACCTGGAACGCTCCTTTAACCTACAGCGTACCAAGCTCGCCCAGTGAGGCCTATGCCGGCAACCTCAGCTTTGTCAGAGATACCTCCAAAGCAATTTACCTTCTGGAAGGGTACTGGTTTTACAACGGTGTTTATTATGGCTGGCACTGGGTGGGCAAGGTTACCAGCACCGCAAGCTGCCTGAACCCTGTTAGCGGCGACCGAAAACCCCATCCCAGGCATAACCTGAAACTGAATTTTCTCTTTATGGACAACCACGTGGAGTACCTGGCCGTGGAAGATATTGCCAATCTGGTCTGGTAGTTGGAAAAAGGAGGCCGAGATGAGAGGGAGAAAGGGTTTTACCCTGATTGAGCTGTTGGTGATTATTGCGATTATTGCCATCCTGGCAGCGATGCTTCTTCCAGCCCTGGAAAAGGCCAGGAAAAAAGCTGAGCAGGCAGCCTGTATGAATAACCTGAAACAATTAGGGCTCGCTTTGCGGATGTACTGGGATGACTGGGATGAGCGGATTATTCCCGCCTGGCTGGGAGCGCCGCCTGGCGGATTGGGTGCCCAGCCCCAGCCAAGAAGGCCGGCCATCTGCGAACTTCTCTATGTTAATAACTACATCAACAACACCGAACTCTGCCGGTGTCCAGCCTGGGGATTTAAGAGAACCCGGTATCCCTATGAACCTAACCTTACCTGGGGATGGAGTGGAGCAGGCTACTATGCTGGAGGTACCAACCCGAATATCCCTGCCGCTGGCGTGTTCCTGTTTGTCTTTGACTACGGGTTTAACGGCATGTGGCCTGGCCAGGGTTCTGGTTTTGGCGACTGGAGTAAGAAGTTGAAGGATGTGCAGCGGCCTTCCCAGATTGTGGCTATGAGTGAAGCCAATGTTTCTGGCTATCTGGATAACGCCTATTACAACAACACCTTTGCCGCTTTCACCAGGCCAGTCATCAGTCCTTCTTCCTATTATGGCCAGCCCTGGAAGGTACCCCTTCACCTCACAGGTTTCAACTATCTTTTCTTTGATGGCCATGTGGAATTCCTGTCCGCTCAACAGGCCTCAGACATCAGATACTGGATACCCTGAATGGTTGGTGCCAGAAGAATCCCTGGAGATCTGAAGATAAAGGGTAACAGGAAGTTCTGCCTGACTGGAGTGTTGGTCCTTTTCTTCTGTTCCTGCCTTCAGGGAGCCGGCTGGCTTGACCGGGCTTATCCCTGCCGGCAAAAAATCACCATCAGCGATGGTTTCTACCTCATCGGTTCGGACCTGAAAAACTTTCCGCTCCTGTTAGTTTTATCTGACGGCAGCAACCCGCTTTTCCAGAAAGCGAAACCGGACGCTGCTGACATCACCTTCACCGCGGATGATGGAACCACCAGACTACCTCACGAGATAGAAATCTTTTCTCTCTCGCCGGCCAGGCTGGTCTGCTGGGTGGTCCTTCCTTTTCTTTACGCGGACCGGGAAACCGCCATTTATCTTTATTACGGTTCTTCCCAACCCCTGGCTTGTCTGCCGGCTACGGATGTCTGGAAGGAAGGTTTTCTGGGTGTCTGGCACTTTCAGGACGCAGTGGCCCCGGATGGCAGAGCGGTGGCCGTCAAGAATTCTGCCGGAAAAACTCTGACCGGCCTGACTAATAGCAACTTCGCCGTTGAAGGAAAAATCGGCCAGGGGATGGCTGGCACAGTCAGTTTTGACCGGAAGGATGGTCCGGAATTTACCCCGGAAACTTCTTTCAGCGCTGAGGCCTGGGCCTTCTGCAGCGAAGTACCCTTCCGGACAACGCTGTCGGTGCTGGGGAAGGGTTCCGGTGGCCGTGGCTGGTCGCTTTACTGGCATGAGGCTGGCCGGTGGCAGACCAATATCACCCATGACTACCGGAACGAAAACACCCGCTTTTACCTGATGGCACCTGACCAGCCAGCCGGTCAGTGGCGACATCTGGCGGTCACTTACGAAGCGGAAAGCAGAAAACTGCGACTTTTTGTTGACGGCCTGGAGAAAGCCTCAGGGAGAGTGCCAGACGGAATTAAGGAGTTTTCCGTGGCTTCACCTTTTTCTATCGGTGGAATTAAAGGAAGGATAGACGAAGTCAGACTTTCTCAGGTAGCCCGTTCTCCAGACTGGGTGGCAGCCTGTGAAAAAAATCAGCGTCAGCCTGGCCGTTACATCCGGTTTGGAAAGGAAGAAGTTGTTACTCATTCCTGAAAGGAAAAAGTAGTGTCAAAAAAGGAATGAAAGAAGAATGAAAAGAAAGGGAACGAACTGGCTCACTCAGAATGCTTCGGCACAGACAAGGACTACGCCGAAATCGGTTGCCCGGCGAACTCGCTCGCCATCTGGCGAGCTCAGACACCGCCGAGTAAGGTATTGCATCCCGGATGGACTTGTCCGGTCCGCTTACCGAGCGCGTGCGCTTTTCGTCTTGTCTTGTAGCTGTGCCTTCGCAAATCGTTCGCCAGCTGTCCCCTTCCTTTTTTGACACAGTGGAAAGGAGAGGGAGAGAGACAAGGACAGGCAGAACCAAAAAAGGAATAAAAGAGGAATGAAAAGAAAGGGAACGAACTGGCTCACTCAAGGTGCTTCGGCACAGACAAGGACTACGCCGAAATCGGTTGCTCGGCGAACTCGCTCGCCCGGGGGCGAGCTCATACACCGCCGAGTAAGGTATTGCGTCCCGGATGGACTAGTCCGGTCCGCCTACCGAACGCGTGCGCTTTTCGTCTTGTCTTGTATCTGTGCCTTCGCCAATCGTTCGCCAGCTGTCCCCTTCCTTTTTTGACAGTGGGGGGAGGAAGATCGGGAAGATAAGGACAGGCAGAACCATTGACAGGCATAAGAAGACACTAAAAAACAACTCAACATTCTTGACAGGCCAAGAGAAACCTGGAGGCAGAAAATGAAAAAGGTGCTGCTGGTGGTGTTAATTTCTGGTGCCCTTTGCACCGGGACAACCCTCAGCGCTGAAGGCCTGCCCTCTTTTGTCAACTGGTCGTATCAGGACGCCTATCAGCGAGACAATGGCTGCCGCAACCTGATTTCCCTAAACGGGTGGTGGCGCTGGCAACTGGCTGGGAAGGAAGTCTCGCCACCAGAAACAGGCTGGGGCTATCGGAAGGTACCCGGCTACGGTATCAACTTCAATGTTCTGGAGGCTAACGGCCAGATTTGGAAACTGAAGCCGGAAGAAAAATGCAGCCTCTGCTGGGTGGAAAGAGAGTTTACTGTGCCTTCAGAATGGAGCGGAAAGAAGGTTCAGGTAATCTTTGAATCCATTGAAGGAGACGGCGAGGTCTGGCTGGACGGACAAAGGTGTGGTTACACCTGGGACGGATGTGTCTATGCCCTGGAACTGAAACCACCCTATCGCACCAGCCCCTACCGGCTTTCCGTGAAGTCAAACGGCGTGGTAAGCAATGTCTGGCTGAAGGCGCTACCGGCTGGGCCGGTAATCACTGACGCTTATCTTTCCACCTCGGTGAGGAAGATGACCGCCACCATAAGAGCCAGGGGTACTGGAAAACCGGAGAATAAATTGAAGGTGGTGATTACCGACTACCGTCAACCTGACAGAATTGTCCGGAGCGCCGGACCATTTTCCCTTCAGGCTGATGGCCAGGGCTGGAAACTGGAACAGGAGTTTGACTGGAAGGATGCTAAACTCTGGTCCCTGGAAAGCCCGAATCTCTATAACTACTATCTGGAACTTTCTGACAGGCAGGGCAAAGTTATTGACCGGATCTTCCCCATCCGGTTCGGCTTCCGGGAAGTCTGGATCAAGGATGGCTCTTTCATGCTCAACCATCAGCGAATCACCATCACCAACGATATCCACTCTCCTTTAGCCATTCATCCTGCCAGAAACATGGGCCGCTCTTATAGTCCCTATACTGACGAGGACACCTGGCGCCGGATTATCAGAAGGTGGAAGGACCTTGGCGTCAACTGCGCTGAATACCGGTGGGGTGGAAATATTGATGACGAACTTCTTTTCCGGGTGGCTGATGAAGAAGGTTTTTTCATCACCATGAGCGTGCGAGGACTGGAACGAAATCCTGTCGTCCGGTCCATCCCGGCAATGGCTGCTTACAACTACGATGTCAACGCTTATCTGATTTTTCCCCGGCGGCACTGCCCCTGTGTGCCCTTTTATTATCTGAGCAGCCTGGCTAACGCCTGGGACTATGCCCCCTTTCACTTAGGGGAAGACTTTGATACCGAAAAACTTTTTGGAAAGAGCAACAAGGAAGAAAGAGACCTGATAGAAAAACTTGACCCGGTAAGAGCGCCGATCTCTGGTTCTTACAGCGGCGGTGGGAAAACCGAACCTTTCCACTCCTCCATGAACTACATCGGCATTCACGTTGACCTGCAATCCTACGAGAACTGGCCGCTGCGGTGGTCACAACACCGGAACAAACCGCTGCTGACTTACGAAATGGCTGTTCCGCCCTACATTGCGGAATGGTACCAGCGGCCTTCCCGGGGAACCCAGGCCCATGGTGTCCCTGGAGTTCTTCCCTTTTTTATGGAATGTGGCGCCATCTACCTGGGCGAAGAGCCGTATCTTCTGGAGCCGAAAGAAAAAATTGCCGGATGGCTGGAAAACGTGGCAAAAGGGAAAAATCCAGGCTATCCGGCCCGGGGCGGCAGTTTGACCTACGAGAAGGTGGCGGAAATCTGCACTCATCATGTCTTTCGTTCCTGGAAGACCTATGGGGTCAATATGGGCTTTTTCGTCCAGACAAGGGAGTTTTTTGAAGAGCCGCGGATGGTTTTTCAACCGGTCAAGGTTGACCCCAGACAGCCCGGCATCTTTCCCGACGCAGCTATTACAGAGCACATTTTCACCATGGGTCCTTTGCGACCACTGGGAGAAATTGCGCGAAAAGCCCTGAGCAAGCTTCTAATTTATATCGGCGGACCAAACGGAGAATTCACCCTGAAAGACCACTGTTACACCTCAGGAGAAACTATCACCAAAGCCGTGGTCATGCTGAATGAGTACGAACGAGCACTAACCGTATCCGGGACCTGGCAACTGTGCCAGAAAAACGGGCCGGTGCTTCTTTCCGGCAGCTGGCCAGCCACGGTCTTGCAACCCGGTGAGATTGCTCCAGCCAGGGTCCATCTCAGTCTGACCGCACCAGCAGTTAAAGAAAGGACTGATTTTGTGCTGAAACTGAAGGCCCAGGCTGACCAGCCCGGAAGTCTGGAAGACGAATTTTCGCTGACAGTTTTCCCGCCAGCAGGCAAGCCCGTGGTGAAACCAGGTACCCAGATTTTTGTTTATGACCCGGTAGGTGATACCAGCCAGCTCCTGCGGCAGGCTGGCCTCAATTTCCAACCGGTCACCGACAGTCTTCCTGACCCGGAAAACGGCCTTTTAATTGTTGGCCGCAACTGTCTTAAAGGAGAGCCTGGCCAGATGTTTAACAGACTCCTCTACCGAAAAATGACCTATGATTTTGCCACCAATGTAGCCAACGGAATGAGGGTGCTTATCTTTGAACAGGCCCTGAATAATCTCTGGGGACTGAAAACTGAACAGGCCCGCTGGCGAAGAACCTTTATCACCGCACCAGGCCATCCTGTCTTTCAGGGCCTGGAAGCCAGCGATTTTCTTTATCTGAAGGGACACGGCAACCTCGTTGACCCTTATCCTGAGGAACCGCCAGCCACCACGGACCGAATTGCCGGCAGCCGCTTTCCCCGCTGGGGTCTGGACAATACGGTGGTAACTTATTCTCTGGTGAGGCCGCAGTTGGGCGCCTGTCGTTCTCTGCTTTCCTGCGGTTTTGACCTTCAGGAAAGCGCCCTGCTGGAGGTGGCCGCGGGCAGGGGAAGGATGATTTTCTGCCAGGTGGATGTCACCAACCGCTACGGCCAAGACCCGGTGAGCACCAGACTGGTAAACAATCTCCTCCACTACCTGAGCCATGCGGCGCCGCCAGACCCGACAGTGCCCGGGCCAGTTGACCTGGTTCGGGAAGGGCTGGATGAGGCTCCGCTTCCGGTCAGTACGGAGAAGGTTTTTATGGTGGACAGACCGGCCGGTCCTATTTCCTGGGGGATTACCCTGGCTGACCTTTATTTTGAAGGATTCCTGGACCTGCCGGTGATGAAATCGCCGGAAGGAAAAAGATACCTTTACTGGCCACTACCCGGGAAAAAGGAAGTCGCCCATACGCTGAACCGGAGAAACTTCAAGACCAGGTGGCAGCGGATGAAATCTTTAATGATTCTTTCGGCCCTGACCATCAACCAGGGTGGCACCTCAGAGACTTTTCCCAGGCCGGCGCTGCAAAATGATAGCGAGGAACTTTATCCTCAGGAGTGGCTGGAAGGATTTGTCCATCCTTATACCCTGATGCAATGGTGAGTGCTCCCTTCAGAAAAAGGAGAACTCTTCTCCGGAAGGTTTTCACCGGCGCCGGGCTGCTCTGTCTGGCAGCAGTGCTGATGCTGAACTTTGCCCGGGTTCAAATCGGCGGCCGGGAATGCGACCGGCAGGCAAGAATCGCCAGGGAAATGGTGACTATGGCTGATTTTCTCGTGTGTTTCCGGAAGGCCCACGGAAGATACCCGGCCACATCAGAGCAACTCCAGGCAAAACAATGGCTGCCCTTGATACCCCATCATTGGCACCAGCATTACCGGTATGTGCCACCTTCTATTGACCCGGTGCCAGCCGGCACTGTCCTTTTCTTTCAGCGCCGACCCTCCTGGCATTTCCACGGCCTGGCCTTTGGCCAGTTGCGGGTTTTCTGCGTGATAGAAGAAGACGGCCAACCGGTTCAGTCCTGGTTCTGTGTTCCCAGAAACCGCTATAACGGCTCTCTCCGGAAGATATTTTTCTGGTACTTTCTCTTTCATCCCTTTACCGGTCCAGGAGAGATTACACCTGAAGAAGCCCAGAAGTACGCTGATTACCAGGCAATCTTAAAAAAACTACGAGGAGGTAAAAGATGAGCACCAAGACACACCTTGGGGTGGCTTTTTTACTTCTTTTTTCCACTGTTTCTCTGGCCTGGGAAATTCTCAATCCCCGGCCCCTGGAAAGTCAAAAGCAAGAGGAAGTTATCATCAAAGGTTCAGAAAGATTCGTCAACCGCCAGTATGAGGAAAAGTTTCCCCTGGCTGAAAAGTTGAAGGAGCAGGGCTGGTTCTTTGTTGACCTGAAGCCTTACTGCAATGTCAACATCTTTTCTGAAGCCGGACTGACCACGCCGGTTAAGTATCCTTACATGAACGTGGGCAAACAGGTCTTCTACGGCGTCCCTTTTGAAATTATCCCTCCGGAAAGCAATGACAACAGGACGGCAATCGCTCTGGCTTCCACCTATCTGCTCACCAACACCCTGCCAGACAGTGTGGAAGTCCCGGTTGGTCGCAAAAGCGTGGTCTTCTACTTTCTGCACACCACCTACTACACCGACCCGTCTGGCCAGCAGTACTACCGCATTAACTACGAAGATGGTACCAGCCAGGAAATAAAAATCATTGGCCGGGTCCACTGCGGGGACTGGTACCACGCTGATACCCGTATCTACACGGAAGATGTCCACTACGTCTTAGTGCCAGCCGCTAAAGACTCTAAAACCTTCCACCGGAACATGCACATCCTCCAGTGGAAAAACCCTTTTCCCGAAAAGGTGGTGAAATCTATCATTTTCCATTCTGACAGAAAGGCACCGATGGGTATCTTTATCGTGGCCGTTACCGGTCACGCCGGGTAACAACATGGAGAAAAAATGAGCATGAAAAAAACTGTATTTTTCTTTCTGCTAACTGCAACCCTGGTCCCGGGTCAGGAGGCTTCTCTAAGCCTCACCATTGACTCCCTGAAAGGTATTTACCTTGCGGCGCCGTTAGGCGAGGTGGAGCAGGAAACAGTTTCTTTTCTTCAGGAAGGTTTCCAGAAGTTTTACCAGGTTTCCCTGCCCCTTCTTTCTGAAAGTCTTCCCGAGCCAGTAGTGGTGCTTGGCCGAGCCGCGGCCCTGAAAGAAAAACTGGTCAGCGAATCCGAGCTGGAAGCCCTCAGGCCGGACGGCTACCTCATCCGGACCAGCCGTCAACGTCTGGTGATCGCCGGAGCAGACTCCTGGGCAACCTACTATGGAGTAGTGGGGTTTTTCCAGCAAGCCGGGGCAAAATTTTTCCGGGCCATCGCCGGAAAGTTCAAACCCTGGCCCTGGTTCCAGGTACCCTTTCCGGAAAATCCGGAGAGAAAAATTTCCCTTTCCCTGAAGGAGAAACCTGTCTTTGCCTACCGCTGTGGTGGGTGTCCTGTCTTCCGGCAGAGCCGGCTGGCTGACCCGAAGAAAGGCGCTACCCCGGAAATTTTTGATGCTGCTAAAACCGGTTCTAATCTGTGGATTGACCACACGGCCGGGTACCTGGTGCCGAAACTTCTTTATTACGACCAGCATCCCGAGTACTACGCCATGGGCAAGGACGGTAAAAGAATTGCCAAAAACGGCTTCAATGACCATCAAACTCCCCTTTGCCTTTCCCATCCTGATGTCACTAAAATCTCCATTGAGAGAGCCTTAGCCTGGATTGAGAAAAATCCGCACGAACGTTTCTTCATGATTACCTACGGTGATACCAACTTCTGGTGTCAGTGCCCGGAATGCCTGAAGATGGACCCGGTCCCAGGGCAATACGCCACCAGACTTCTCACCTGGGTCAACGCCATCGCCAGGGAAGTAGCCAGGCGTTACCCGGACAAAATCCTGATTACCTTTGCCTATGCTGGTTCCGATACCGCGCCACCCGGGATCAGACCGGAACCAAATGTGTGGGTTTGTGGTTCCACGGGCCTGGGGAATCTTCCCTTCTGGGACCACGCTTTTGCCGGTGAGCCACCAGACTGGCTGAAGCAGAATATGGCCAAGGTTGATGGCTGGTTGAAAATTGCTCCCCACCAGTATCTGGTTTGCGAATACTTAAGCAACGTCTATCTTCCAGCCATGCTGGATACCACTGCTTCCAGATTAAAGACTTACGGTAAAAAAGGATTGCGCGGAGTCCTTTTTACTTACGGGGCTCCAGCCAATTTCCGCAGCCTCTGGAATTATCTCTGGGGTCAGTTGATGTGGAACCCGGACCAGGATGTGGAACAGCTCACCCGGGAGTTTCTAACTTTTGCCTATCCGGCTGCGGCCGAGCCGCTTTTCAGGTTTTTCCAGCTCAGCCGCCAGCGTTACCAGGAAACCCTGAAGGAGAAAGCCGGACTGGACCAGATGTATCCGAAGGGATACTACCAGGCTAAGTTTGTTCAGGAAGCCCTGACCTGCTTTCAACAGGCTGAGGAAAAACTGGCCAAAGAAAATGCCCTGCTGAAAGAAATCCAGAATGAAGAAGCCCTGTTTCTGCAGAGCGTGTTAGAACATCCCCCTGCACTGCAGTTGACTGAAGAACTGAGAAAAATTGTGGCTCTCGGCTTTAACCGGCTCAGTGCCCTGGGAAAAGCCACCGGCAAAACCGCTGACTTCTTAAGCCGTGTTAACAGCCTGGCGCTTGATGTTGAAAGAAGAATTCCCGGATACCGAGAGCTGATAGAAGAAGTTTTTGGTCAGTTGCCTGAAGGACAGCCGGTAAAACTTGCTGACGGCTTGCGGCTACCGCCGGAAATGTTTCTCCGGGCCGATTTAGGACCGACAACCAGCGCCGACTGGGTGCATCCTGACTACAAGTTTCCCCCGAAGACTTACGTGGGGGTGCTGCAGTCAGCCAGGGACTCCCGGGGCCGGCCAACCAGTTCCGTGATGGTGGCAAAATTCAAACTGCTGGAGAAAATCTCTGGTCCGGCTACCCTGGAATTGGAAGGTCAGGACGCTATTACCAAATGGGCGGCTGGCAATCAGCGGGCAATGAGTTTTCAGGCCGCCATGAAAATCAGCCTCAACGACCAGGAAATCTATTCCGGTCCGGCTGGTTTTGTCCGGGGCAACTGGTCACGCCGCAGTTTCCAGATTAAACCTGGAATTCTTCAGGCAGGAGAAAACACTCTAAAAATCGCCAATATCAGCCAGGGATGGGCCTTTTCCACCTGTTACCTGTTAATCAGCGATGCGGTACTGAGATGGGGTCAGTCCAATTAACGAAGGAGAAAAAATGGCGAGAAAAATGCTAATGCTGCTTCTGGTTTCCCTGATAGTCTCGGGAAACCTTTACTCTCTGGAAAAGGTGCTGGTTCTGGAAGACTGCCAGAGCAACCGCTGGCAGGGAAAAGGTGCACCACAGACCTGTCAGTACCAGCCACCTCTTGGCCAGGCAAGGCCGGGACTAAAGGTAAGTTTGCCAGCCGACATTTTCCTTCCTCTGGAGGCTAACTTAGAAGGAGCCGGCAGTCTGGCCTTACGCGCTGCTTACCAAAATCCGGTGAAAATCATTCTGAGAATAAAAAGCGGGGAAGGCAATTTTTCCGTTCAGTTTTCCGCTGGTCCGGGTGAAGAGGTTGTTCTTCTTCCCCTGGGTGTCTTTGAACGGGCAGCCAGCACAGCCGGCTGGGAAAAAATTGACGGGATACAAATCCTGGCCGAAACTGACTCTCAGGCGAAAACCACCGGTTTCACCTTGCTGGGCCTTCAGGTCCTGCCGCCGACAACCACGGTGGCTGGCGAAGAGCTTTTCCTGGTGCGGCCGGTCAATAGAATCAATCCAGTTGGACACGCCTGGCCACTTTACGCCATTCTGTCGGAAGCAGTCTATCCGGAGAAAACAGAGCAATCTCCACCGGTCTTGCAACGGTTGTTGAAGGAAATGTACGGTCTCACTCTGCCGGTCAACCCGAAAACACTCTCCGCTGCCCAAGGAATTAAAAATGTGATCCTGATGGGTCCGGAAGCGGCCCTCAAATCCGGTACAGTGAGCCGGACTCAACTGGAAGAACTGGGCTATTTTGGCCTTTTCGTGAAAGCGGAAGACGGCTTGGTGACGATTGCCGGCCTTAACCGGCACGGCACCGCCTATGGCACCTATGCTTTCTTAGAAAAACAGGGCTGCCGCTTTTTCGGTGGAAACTGCCAGCAGATTCCACGGAAAGAAGAGAAAGTAGTTCTTGCCTGTCAGTTCCAGGACAAGCCCTTCTTTCCTGGACCGCGCATCGGGCCAGGCTATGAAATTTACGGAGCGCCCTCTGACGCCTGGGGACTGGCTAACAAGGCTGAAAACCAGGAGTTTTTCACTGACATCTCCTGGGGATGGCGGGAACATACCGCCGGCTACCTGGTTCCCAGACAACTTTACTACGACAAACACCCTGAGTATTTCCGTCTTCAAGGAGATGGCACCCGGTTACCGAAGGATACCAGCAATTTTCGTACTGTGATCTGTACCACCCATCCTGATGTCCTGAAGATTTCTGCCGAACGCGCCCTGAGATGGATTGGCCTGCAGCCTGACCGGAAGTTTTTCTCCATCACTCAGGGGGATGACCATGAGTGGTGCCGTTGTCCCCGCTGCCGCTCCATGGAGTACCAGAGTGGTAATTACAGTGATATGATGCTTTACTGGGTTAACTATGTTGCCAGAGCGGTGGCGAAAAAGTATCCGGACAAAGTGCTGATTACTTACGCCTATGGTCCCACCCAGCCACCGCCGGTCAAGCTGAAACCGGAGCCCAATGTTTACGTTTTTTACTGCGCCTGGCCGAATGCCACTTCTGCGCCCTGTGGCATCCGGGACTTTGACGCTCCGGAAAACTATCTGGCCAAACACGAAATTGAAGGCTGGCTCAAGGTGGCTCCTGGCCGGGTGGGACTTTACGACTACAACGCTTACGGCTGCTACACCTTAAACGGGATGGCCTGGAAGGTTAAATGGTGCGCCCGTCGCAACATGTGCGGCTTTATGTATTGCGGAATCAACCAGTCCTTTCAGCCGCTGTTCCGCTATGTCCACTCCAAACTGAACTGGAATCCCTTGCTGGAAGTAGCAACCCTGAAGCATGATTTTATTTACGCTTATTACGGTGCCGCGGCACCGGTGATGGAAAAAATTATCAACTCCATCTATGACCGGATTGAGTACGGTCACTATGATAGCCGTATGCACGGGGTTCCGCCGGCTGACTACTGGAGCAAACCTTTTGTTACAGAAACCCTGGCCCTTTTTGACCAGGCTATCTCGCTTTTGCCTGGGGACCGCCGGGGATTAACAAGCGAGGTAATTAAGGACCGAAACTGGTTTGTGGATAACTGCCTGGCCGCGACCAGACCAGCCGGCCGGAAATATACAGAGGAAGAACTGGAAGTCTTCGCTCTCTGCCTGAAGGAATACATCGCCAGATGGCTGGCTGAACACGCTGAACAGGTAAACAAGGCCTGGAAAGAGAAGAAAAAAGCCCCTGGCTATGAGGAAATCGCCAGCAAACTCTGGAACTGGGCCAGAATCAAGGTGGAAACTGACCTGCCGGAAAACGAGGTGCCGCCTGTCCTGACAAGGTTGATGACTAACCCGGTGGAAACCATTAAGAAGGAGATGGTCACGAATTTTGTAGAAAAAATCCCGGACGGCTTACGTATCAGCGCTCACGCCTTCACCGGTGGCCAGGTGTGGTCAAAATACGGCTGGCTGTGTGAACCTAAGGATGGGGCCATCGTGCGGGGAACAATGACAGAATTTTCCCGGATGCAGGCCAGATTCACCCTGGACCGGTTACCGCCAGGAGAAAAGGCTTTTCTGGAAATAGAAGGACAGGATAGCGATAAGTACTGGTGCCAGCCGGTTCCCATTCAGATTCTGGTCAATGGCAGGAAGGTTTTTGAAGGACGCAACGGCTTCGTCAAAAGAGGATGGTCCCGTCAGACCTTTCCTCTGCCTGAAAATGTCCTGAAAACAGGCGAAAATGTGATTGAAATTCGCAACTTGGCCAACAGCGACAGTCTGATTTCCCACTGGGTAATTATCCATGAGGTACTGGTAAAATTTCGCCACTGAAAAGGAGACCCGATGAAGACAAGAACAATCCTGATACTATTACTGGTCATGGCTTCTGGCCTGGCTGCCTTTGACCTGCGGACGCTGAAGTCTATCCAGGTGGCTCAGCCAGTGGCCTGGCCGGAAAAAGAGGCCGCGGAAGAGTTAAACCGGAGATTGAAATCCCTTTTGGCGCTGGAAGTCCCCATTGCCACCGGGCCGGTGCAGACCTCAGAACCAGCCATTTTCGTAGGACGAGAAGCCGCCACCGCTTCCGGCCTGGTCAGCAAGGACGAACTGGAAGCCCTCAGGTACGATGGTTACCTGGTCAGGATTTCCCCCTCGGGAATTGCCCTGGCCGGGTACCGTGCCAGGGGAACTCTTTATGCAACTTATGCTCTCCTGGAAAAAATGGGGCTAAAACTCTACCCGGGTCACCGCTCTTTAGGAACTATAGAAAGTATTCCCCGGATAATGCCGACCTCCCTGCCTGAAGGCAGTTTCTCTTCCAGACCTTTTTTTGAATACCGCAGTCTCCTGGACTACCTTGACCGGGGAATGTTTGGAGGTTCCTGGCAGGACCTGGGTAATCCCCAGGAAGCCGCCAATCAGGAAATTCTTGGCCGGCAGGCACAAAAAACCTGGTTGCCAGGCGAGTGGCTGGGCAGTGACCATACGGCCGCCTACCTGGTGCCGAAACAACTGTACTACGACAGCCACCCGGAATACTTTGCCGTCTCTGGCGGGAAACGGTTGCCCCGGGAAACTCTGATGCAGAGAATGTCTCTTTGCCTGAGCAATCCTGAGGTTCACCGGATTGCTGCAGAAAGAATGCTGGAGTGGATGAATCTTCAGAACGACAGGAGGTTTTTCTACTGTACCGACGCTGACGCTGATGCCTGTCGCTGCGCGCAGTGCCTGGCCTTAGATTACTTCCATTACTACTGCACAGACCGTAACCTGGCCTGGGTTAATTCGGTGGCCAGCGCGGTGGCTAAAGCCCATCCGGAAAAAAGACTTTTTGCCTTCGCCTATGGTCCGACGGTGAAACCGCCGGTTAAGGAGAAACCAGCCGCCAACGTCATTGTGCTTTACTGTCCCTGGTACTGGAGCTCAGCAGGGGTGCGCTATGCTTCCTGGGCTCACCCTAAAAACATCACGGCCATGGAAGAATTCATGGGCTGGGCAATGAAGTTTCCTGACCAGATGGGTGTTTATGACTACCCGGGACATGGCGCCTGTCTCTGGCTGGCCGGCCATATAGACCGGGTCAAGTGGTATGCCAGGAATCGGGTAAGAACAGTTTACTGCTGTGGCACACCCACGCTCTTTGACGGTCTCTTTCTCTATGTCATCAGCCGCCTGAACTGGGATCCCTACCTTGACTCGGAAAAGCTGATAGAGGAATACGTCAGGGTAGCCTACGGCCAGGCTGCCCCACCAGTTTTGCAGTATCTTGAGTTAGACCGCGAATTAGCCACTTCCGGCCCAGGTCACATCCTTGCTGATAAGGAACATATGAGGCTGGGAAGAAATCTTCTGAGACAGGCCTGGCAGCTGGCCAGTAAGGATTCTGCGGAGGTACAGTGTAAGTTAGCCTTTGACATCCTTACCTTCCTTACCGACCGCTTTTCTTACTTTGCCCCCCGGCGTCAGAGTTCTCTCTCCGAGCAGGAGATCCGGGAATATCAGGAAGATGTTATCTGGTATCTCAACAGCAGCCATCTTCTTATGGCCGAGGCACTCCGGAGAAAAAGTCAATGGCTGAAAAATTCCCTGGAAAAGCAAATGAAGGAAACCCTGGAGTCCCTTAACCTGAAGTACGAAGAAATCGTGGAGGACCCGGCCAGGGATAAGAAGGAACCGCCTACTCCGGAACAGATTAACAGCCGTATCATTGTCCATCCTGAAGTCATCATCAAAGAGCTATCACCAAAGTTAGAGCCGCCTTCAGAACGTCGTCTGGTCCCTATCGTTGACCCTGCCCGGGAAAAGGAGGTACAGCCCTGGTCAGTGGAGTCAACCCTTCCGGAAACGGCCAGCAGCCCCGTCAAAAAATTATCTCAGGTCAACCCGGGACAGTCGGTTCCTGCCGTCAGCGTCAGCCTCCCTTTGACTAAACTGCCCAGTTTTCACCTGCCCATTTCAGAAAAAGGAAAGAAAACTATTCGGGCCGGTTCCTTTGCTCTGGTTAAGAAATTAGCCACTCCGGTAAATATCTCCGGATGCGATTTCGTCGAGTTTCACCTGGCCAGTTCTACCAGTGTGCCGGCCACCTTTTACCTTGACCTCACCGGCATTACCGGGGTGCGCAGCGACATCCTTCTTCATCCCGGCGAGCAGATTGTCAGAATGGATTTAAGACAGCATGCCGCTTGCGCCTGGGCCAGGCAAAAAGAAAAATGGGACGGGACTATCTCCGGAGTGAAAATTGAATTCTGGCCCCAGGACAATTTTTATCCCCATCCTGAGGTTAAAGATGCAGAAGTACAACTGCTGAGTGTTTCTGCCATGAACTATTCCCACCAGCCATCAGATTTGCCCTATCAGGGGAAGGTCGTCTGGCTAACGCAGTTTCGGCCCAACCTCACCTATAATCTACCTGTGCCCAGGCAACTGTGGCGGAAACGACCCAACAAGACAGCCGATAGAGATAATTATGAAGGCGAACGGTTCCGCACTTTCACGGCTGACCGGTGTCTGACACCGCTGCGGGCTATTCTGACCGGCCAGGGGGTTTCCCCGGCGGAAGTCAGAGCCGCCGAAGCCTTACAAGCCTATCTGAAGAAACTCTTCGGAATAACCCTGCCTATAAATCCACCAGGCGCAAGCATTGACGGCCAGACGGGCAATGCCTTCCTGCTGGGCCAGGCGGCCGCTCTGGCCAGCCAGCGGGTCAGCCGGGAAGAACTCCAGTTTGCAGGACCTGAAGGCTTTGTTATCCGGGCCCACCAGGGTGTAGTAATTATTGCCGGTCTATCACCTGAAGGTACCGCTTACGGGGTCGCCCGGTATCTGGAAGACCACGGCGTCAGGTTCTTCCAGCCAGAGACCAGGGAAAAACTGCCGGATTTAAGCGCTGCTTTCCTGCACGAACTCTACCTTCTGGACTGGCCTTACCTTTCCAGAAAAGGCTTAACGGCTGGCTGGCAGCTTGGCTGTCAGAACGCTTACCAGCCGGCTCCTTCTTCAGGAAGTCCGGCTGAGGTGGAAAAAATTGCCGAAGCCATTAAGGACTGCTGCCGGAAAAATCAGTCAGTTCCGGAGGAACTCTTCAGCCAGGCTACCACATCCAACTTAGGCCTGTATGTAGCCGCCAAACTTCTCTGGAATCCTTTTCTGGATACCAGCCGGCTCATCAGGGAATTTGAAGAGAAAAAATAAGTCCGTTGGGTTGGAAAGGTGACTGGCACTGAATAAACCAAACCCGTACTAAAATTCCGACTAGTGAAAGTAGTGCAGAAGTGTGTCTGACTTCGGAAAGATTTCTGCGCACACGCCTTGCCGCAGACAAGACTACGCAGCTAATCGGTCGCGGGAGCGAACTCATTCGCCTTCTGGCGAACTGGAGACACCGCCGGGTAAGGTGGGCGTCCCGGATTATGTTTTTCGGGAGGCTTACCGAACGCTGCCGCTTTGGCTGCTTGTCTTGTAGCTGCGCCATCGGGATAGCGTGGCTTGAAATCTCCCCTCGTTGACACCCTGGTTCTTATGTCGAAATTTTGGAAATCCGTGAGCCTGACTTGACATTAATGCCGGAAGGTAATTTACTAAAAGGGGAAGCTGTTATCATACCTGTTGGCTGTTGAGTGACCGGAATGAAAGATCAGTTTCCTGGAAAGCCGCCGATAGAGGAACTTAAAGGTAAATCTCCGGAAGAGATTGCAGCCATTGCCGAGGAGATTGCCCGGGCCAATTCTGAACCGGAGTACACTGTCTGGAGTCTGGCAAAACGACAAATTATTGTCCTGGTCGTTCTCTGGGTCCTGGCGCTGCTGGTACTGCTGCTGGTGCCATTTTTTGTTAAATAGAAAAAGGCTTTCCCCGGGCCTTCCCCTTCAACTGGAAGCCTTAGCCCTGATGACCAGAACCGGGCACGCCGCGGTCCGAATAACCCTTTCCGCTACAGAACCAAACAAAAAGTGATTGAACCCGGTTCGGCCGTGGGTGCAGATGGCTATCAGGTCCACCTGATAGTGGCTGGCCAGTTCGGCGATGGATTCGGCTGGCTGGCCCAACCGCACCACTGTTTTGACCTTCAGTTTCCTGTCTTTCTGGAGTAAGCGTTCGGCCAGTTTCTTCAGGTTATTTCTGGCTGAGGAGAGCATTTCTTTCTCGTACCTGGTGACATCAAAGTTCAGCGAAGGCGGAGAGACAGGAATGGGCTGGACTATGTGGCCAATGATAATCTGGGCTCTGAAAGACCGGGCCAGGGTAATAACAGTCTCCATAGCCTGTTCCGCTAAGGCACTGAAGTCTGTCGGCCAGAGTATTCTTTTTATCTTCTTCACCATCACCTCCAGGTTTTCCGAGTAAGACGGTTTACTCCAGGTTGAAAAACATGGACATCAAATAGCCCAGCGCAAAAGAGATGAGACCAAAAGCAGCAAAGAGCGCCACCTTCTGGCCGCTGCCGCCAGCCATAGCATAGCCCACTGCGCCAAGAATCATGACAAACCCCACCCGGGGACCCAGCCAGGCTAAGGTTTCTGCCAGATCTTCAAGCCAGACTTTCAGACCCATCAGCCTCACCCGCTTCCATTATACTTCTTTTCCCGGAGAAGAAAAATTTCCCTGAAGGCGGAACTTTGAAGTAGACTATGGCGTCACCCTGAAGAGGAAACCATGGCCGAATGGTTTAGCGAACTTTCTCCAGTCTGGCAGTCTTTTCTGGCGACTGTATTTACCTGGGCGATGACGGCCGCCGGAGCGGCCCTGGTCTTTTTTTTTAAAACCGCCTCCAGAAAGGTCCTTGATCCCATGTTGGGTTTTTCTGCCGGGGTGATGTTAGCGGCCAGCTTCTGGTCTCTGCTGGCTCCCGCGATTGCCTTAAGTGCCGCTTCCGGACAGTCAGCCTGGATGGCTCCGGCCATCGGGTTTGCGGCCGGCGGCTTTTTCCTCTGGCTGGCGGACAAGATTCTGCCCCATCTGCACCCAGGATTTCCGGCATCTTCGGCTGAAGGGTTAAAAACTTCCTGGCAACGTTCCATCCTTCTGGTTCTGGCCATTACCCTGCACAACATCCCGGAAGGGCTGGCGGTCGGAGTCTCCTTTGGAGCCGCAGCCAGTCACTTACCCGGGACATCTCTTCTGACAGCAGTTTCGCTGGCCTTAGGTATTGGCCTGCAGAATCTTCCGGAAGGTACCGCGGTAGCCTTACCGCTGCGACGGGAAGGAATGTCTCTGGCAAGGAGTTTCTGGTACGGGCAGCTTTCAGGAGTGGTGGAACCGATGGCCGCGGTCGCTGGAGCGGCCGCGGTCCTGGCGATTAAACCGGCTCTGCCCTACGCGTTGAGTTTTGCTGCTGGCGCCATGATTTTTGTCGTGGTGGAGGAACTGATTCCCGAATCCCAGTTAGGCCAGCAGACAGACCTGGCTACCTTAGGTACCATCGCTGGTTTTCTGACGATGATGGTGCTGGATGTGGCTTTAGGGTAATCACCGCGCTTTAATCGCCAGAATACGCGCCAGGTCTCCGGCCCGGTCAATGCTGTCAATCATCTCTTCCAGGGTATCAATAATTTCGTAAACAATCAGCAACCTCGGACCGCTCAGGTCAGAATTAAGAAGCAGCAGCATCAACTCGCGTTTGCGGTCATCGCCCTCTTCTTCCAGAGTTTCAATCTGGGCGCAGTGTTCCAGAACCTTCTCGGTACCGTTCTGCACCAGCGCCATGATGGCCTGCTTTAACTTTTCTGCGGCCTTGACCGCCAGCAGACTATCCTCCACCACCCGCTGCATCAACTCCGGTGCCAGCGGTTCCTGAATGAATTCTAACAGGCGGGCTACACCTTTGGCATTGTCCGCGATGTCGTTGAGGGCTTCATTCAGAAACATTAAGTCCTCGCGGTCAGGCGGCAGCAACATCCCCCGGGAAAGTTCCTCCATCATCATCCGGCGAATTTCATCACCTTCATGCTCAGCCTGTTTCACCGCGTTGATGGCCTGGGCTTTATTCTCATGGTCACGCTGAGCCAGTGACTCCAGAGCCCTTTTTAGTTCCCGCACGCAGGTCAACGACCTGGTGACGTGACTGAGGGCATCATTGAGAATTTTCTTCTCCTCCCTTTCTCCCAGCCAGGCCAGAATATTGTGTGTCCTTGCCATGAAAGCCTCCTTACATGAATAATACCACCAATTTAACCACAGCCCAACTGATCGCGCCGGCGACCACTGGCGTGACAGCCCAGGTGACAAAGATATCCCGGACCAATCTTAGATTAAGTGCTTTTATTCCGGTGGCCAACCCCACGCCAAAGATGGCCCCCACAATGGAATGAGAAGTGGACACCGGTATTCCCCAGAGTGTGTAAAGATGGACGTTCACGGAAGAAGCAATCTCCGCTGCCACCGTCATCAGAGGCGTCAAATTAGTAATCTGAAAGCCGATGGTCTCAATCACCCGGTGTCCCCAGGTAACCACACCCAGAAGAATGGCTGCGGCTCCGATTACGGCGGCCTGCTGTGCGGAAAACTTACCTGTTCCGGTAAGCAACCCTGTCGCGTTGGCCACATCGTTGCCACCCCAGGTGAAGGCCAGGTACATACTGGTCAGGTAAATCAAAACTACAATAAGACGGTCGCCAATCTTTCTTACCGCCGGCCGGCCAAAAATCCAGGCCAGAAAAGGGTAAAGAACCAGGGCAAAAATTGCTGAGCCTAACGGTGTCACTATCCAGCAGATAACAATCTGACTCATCTTTTCCCAGAGCACCACGGTGTGGCAGGCCAGCCCGGCGCCAGCGACACCACCCACAATGGCATGGGAAGTGGAAACCGGAAACTTAAGGTAGGTGGCCAACGTCACCCAGGAAGCGGCCCCGAAGACAGCGGCAAAAGCGATCGTCATAGCCTGCTGATGGGGTAAACTGGCCAGGGGCACAATGCCCTTCCCGATAGTTTTAATTACCTGCCCACCAAGCAGGACGGCTCCCAGAAAACAGAAGACACAGGTAAGGACGATGCCAGTCCGGACCGACATAACTCCGGAACCAATGTCTGCGCCAACACAGTTGGCCGCATCGTTGGCTCCCATTGACCAGCCCATGTAAAGCGCACACAGGAAGGCTAAGAGGAGCATCTTTTTCCCTCAACTATTTCTAACAAACTCTCTTAAGGATAACATGCTCTTTCAACCGCAGCGAGAGCAAGAGCCGTTTATCCCCTGTTACGGCGCTGGCTCCAGCAGATAATAATTGCCAATAATGCGGCTCAGTACGTAGTTTTTCTTAAGCTCGCGGAGGAAAGCCGGAGTAAAAAATACTGACTGCTGCTGGTAACTTTCAGCGCTGACGATGATGGCTGAGAATTTTTTCTGCTGCACCATTTTCAAGAGGGGCTCTTCCTGCCAGCGACCAACCACGGCTAACCGGGCAAACTGATAGGGCTGCAGGAAAATTTCCTTACCAGAAAGTAGCAGGTAGCCCGGGTCCTCACAGATGACAGGTTCAGCCAGAGGACCAAGGTAACCGCGCAGAAGCTGACCAATTTCCCGCTCCACCTTTCCCGGGGTCAAACCAGAAACCGCCGCGGGCACTTCCTGACCATAGGTTCTGGTGAAAACCGGCGCTGGCTTCAGTGGCAGATAAAGGAAAAGCTGGGCCAGCGCTAAAAGATAAGTCGTCTGCCGGGGCTGGCTAAGGCTGAACAGAAACCCGAAGGCGAGACTTCCGGCGGCTACCATCTCCAGATAGTAGTTTTCCTCAGCCCCCACCTTAAGACTGCCAGCAAGAGCGACCAGCACCAGCAGCCAGTAAAACTGCCAGAACCTTTCCGCTCTGCCTTTCAGCACCAGAACAATGGCTGCCAGCAGGAAAGGATGCCGGCCGAAAACCTGTACCAGAAGATGACCGAACTGTTTCCAGGAAAGTCCGAGCAGATTCATCTGCCAGAAATGCTGCCAGAAAGCCTCTGCCCGGAATAAGATGGCGACCAGGAAAAACAGAGTCAGAAAAATCAGAAAACTCAGAAGGAAGATCAAACCTCTTTTCTTCTCCATCCAGCCCCGGCCACAGGCCAGAGCCGCGGCCAAGAAAAATGGTTTTACCGAAAGGGCTGAGGCGCTCAAAAGACCACACCAGATGGCTCCAGCCTTAGAACGACTTTTCTCGGTGAGAAATAAACTCGCCAGAGTTAGCGTCAGACCTGTGGTGTCTGGCTGGACCACAGCAGTAGCATAAAGGGTAACCGGCGAAAAAAGAAAAAGCGCTCCGCAGGCCACTGCCGCCGTGAGACCCGCTTTCTTTTTTACCATCAGGATAATCAACCAGGCGCCAGCCAGCAGGGAAAGAAAACTCACCAGCCGTCCAGGGAAGAACAGACCCATCTTTGAGCCCACCCGCTGAAGTGGCCAGACCAGGAAATAAAAAGTTGGAGGATAAGGATTGTGGAGATAAGGACCGGTAGGGGAAACAGCCGGATAGAGACTGGCTCCCTTTATCAGGCGAAGCACCCAGTTGGTCATCACCCCTTCCCGGTAATGAAGTGGATAAGGGAAGAAAAGACAACCAAGCGCATGGCGAAAAAAGAAAAACAAACTGGCCAGACAAACCAGCCAGACAACCACTTCTAATTGCCGCTTTGTGCTTTTCATGCCTCTACCGCCTTCGCCTCACCAGAATCAGGGAAAGCCGGTCGACAAAGCCCAATCCCTGAAAGTGATGGTTACCGGTTGAGAGGGAAATCACGCTGTTGTTAGCCACGACCTGGCCATCAATCATCAACTCCTGACCAACCCAGGAAATTTGATACTCACCCGCAATCGGTATTTCTACATCTGAACCTTCCATCGCCAGCAGGGACCGGTCAATACTCAGTCCGGGCATGTAAACTTCAGTATTGCCCACCGGCTGATAATGCATTTTGATGAAATCCTGGAGTTCCACCGGCATCTCCTTTACCCGGTAGTCAAAAATAACCACCGGATAGTTCAACCTCTGAAGTTCCCTGATGGTCTCCCCGGCGTATCTCCCAGGGTCAATCATCGCCATAATTCCCCGATGCATACAGGCGTGAAAACCGACATGTGGCCGGTAGAACATCAATCCCCTTCCGTCAAACACCGGACCACGGCCCGGGTCAACTTTCTCCACCAGAGCCATAGTCGCCAGGTCCTTTCTGTTACCATGAACATCACCGCTCCAGAGCCGCACCAGTCCCGGCAAAGAACCAGCCAGAACCATTACCACCAGGGCCAGCCCCTGTTGAGGAAAGGATTTCAAGAAAAGCGAAAGGGTCAAGGAAGCCGCTATGGCCAGGGCAGGGAAAAGGGGCAGGAAAGTTTGCCGGTATGGTTCTGGTATCACAAAAATTCCCAACAGACTCCCTCCCAGTGCCCCCACAAGGACCAGGCTGCGTTCTGGTTTCTCCAGAAATCCAGCTAAAACTCCGGCCAGAGCCAGACCCGCCAGGCCTGCCGCGGTGGCGAAGGCTTCAAAGAGATAACCCTGCGGAGAGAAACGGTGCCGCCAGAAAATATTATTAATGAGCGCCAGTCTGAGAAACTCCGGAAAGAGTCGGTTCAGCGCAAGGTAAACAATCAGGGGTAAACAGCTACTGGCTGCTCCCAGAAAAAGAAGAAGGATAGCCGCCGCTGACTGAGTAAAAAGAAAGACAAGAACCAGACCAAAAACAGGAAAGATGTATTTGCCGGAAAAAAGCACGGTTAATCCAGCCAGAAGACCGACCAGAAAAGATTTTCCGTAACCGGGGGGCCTTGCCTCAGTTTCCAGAAGGCCCAGCACCGCCAGTGTAAAAGTGAGTATCGCCGGGGCTTCCGGTCTGGCTTCGGTCATCTTTCCGGCAAACATGGGCACCCAGGCTAAAAGCCAGGTAGCACCAAGGGCTGGCCAGGTACCATCCTGCCGCTTGCCAAACCGATAAATTACTACCAGCGTGGCCCCTGCGCAGAGAAGACTTATCGCCCGGAAAAGAAAAATGAGCCATGGTCCCTCAGGCAGGCGCAGCAGCGGGGAAAGAAGAAGATGGTAAAAAGGTACGTGGTGCTCAAAGAAGTCGCGGAAAGGAAGAACTCCCCGGCTGATTAACCAGGCTATGTGGATATGCTGAAATTCATCCTCGTCAAAATAACGCCAGCCAGCCAGTCCCAGCCAGCCCAGAGCCATCAACAATTTAACCAGGAAGGCCCAGGGAAAATTTCTGATTCTGGCCATCTTTAACGCGTAAAGAGGAAATTTCTTCTCAGGGAGAAGTTGACGCGAAACTCACCGCCAGCACTCACGCGGGCTTTCCCCGGGGGGGCTTGAGTGACAGCAGAGACATCTTTCAGAGGAGAGAGAAACCAGCCGGTTTCTGTTTTCTCGCCGAAGTCAACCTCCACCGGGCTGAGCTGTCCCGCGGTGATTTTCACCTGCCGGGAAACTTCCGGCCAGTTAGGGGCCTTCACCACCAACGGATAGTCTCCCGGCGGAAGGGGCAGAAGAAGTCCGACCGAAGGATAAACCGGCACCCTGACTCCCGAAAAAATCACAAAGGCATTTTCCACCGGCCGACCGGAGGCGGTAGTTTGAACCTTTAACACGCCTGGCCTGGATGGCTGACCGACGTCAAAGGGGCTGCTGTTGGTATAAATCCATTCACCCTGGCTATCAGTCACCTCCACCCAGAAAGTGTGGAGAACACCGGGAATGGTGCGGGAAGCAGGAAAGTTGACACTGCCTATTTCTGCCTGCCGGTGACCGTCCACATCAAAAGCAATGACACCTCTGGCTAACTCAGTGATGCCCCTCAGAATTTTCCAGGTAGCCGTCAGCCGGCTGGCCTTCAGTCCTCTGGGGTTGAAGTAACGAAGGGAAACCCTCCAGGAACCATCAGCCGGACAGAGAGCATTGTCTTCGCACAGAAAAAGGCGCAGGTCTCCCCGCAAAAGATTAGCCGCGGTATAAGCCAGAAGTTTGCCCTGGCGCTTCTCCTCCAGAAGACCGTGGTAACAAAGGGTATTATCCCGATGAAAATCACTCAGGGTCCAGAGAGAGACTCCGCAGATGTGCTCCGAGGCTGTGGCCGCGTATTGAAAACCAAACCTGACCACATGGTCCTGGTAGGTTTCCGAACCGCGCGATTGGTCTCCGTAGCCACCATCCAGCCGGCCAGGATTAGCCAGCGCACCCTGCTCCGCTACCCAGACAGGTTTACCCGAAGCCGCCTGCAAAACCAGCGGTAGATTCTCCCTCAGAGCATAAACGCTTTTGGAATGGTACCAGCCGTAGTGAAAATTTCTGGCCAGAAAATCCACCAGTCTGGTGGACTCAAGTTCCGCCGCGGAAGCAAAGACAATCGTCACCGGCCGGCTGCTATCTAAGGAGCGAACCAGACCGGTGGCTTTCTCATTGTAAAGCGGGGTGCCGTGCTGTTCGTTAGCCACCCCCCAGAAACAAACACAGGCGTGATTGCGCAAGGTGGCAATCATCTCTTCTATCTGCGGCTTCAACCAGAAACGCCAGGCCGGCTCTGATTCGGCAAAAACCTTTTTAATCTGCCAGGAAGGAATCTCCGAGAAGACAATAATACCCAACCGATCGCAAAGCTCGTACAACAGTGGATGGTTGGGGTAATGGCCCGGCCTTAAGGTGTTGGCGTGGAACACATTTTTCAAAAGGGTCAGGTCTGCCTCCCGCATGCTCTCGGTAAGACACGGACCAGCGCCGGGATATTCCTCATGCTGGCCAAAGCCCTGGAGCCACAGCCGTTGATTGTTCAGGTAGAAAAAACCCTGGCGCAAAGAAATCTCCCTCAGCCCCAGGGGAAAAGAAACAACCTGCCAGCCACCGTACTTCCATCCAAGGTTAAGCGTGTAAAGATAAGGGTCTTCCGGAGACCATAACCGGGGTTTTTCCACGGGCAATTCCAGCCGAACCGGCAACGCCCCTCCGGGTTTGACAGAGACACTGACTTCCCGGGCAACCACCAGACCGGTTTCTGCTTTCACCTGGGCTGAAAGAACACCGCGGTAATTCCTGGCGGTATCATTTTTCATGGTGGCTTCTACGGTAAGAAGAGTCGGCCCTTTCTCCGGAACACTTACTCTGGTGGAGATTCCTTCAGGATAAACAGGAGTCCGGTGCAAGAGATAAACTTCCCGATAAAGACCGCCGAAAGACTGCCAGCCCAAGTGTCGGGAAGGAATGGTCTCTTCTGAAAGACGGTTGTCCACTCTTACCACAATCTCGGCTCTTAAACCAGGTTTGACCAGGGAAGTAATCTCAAAATAGAATGGTGTGTAGCCTCCCCGATGCACCCCCGCATAACGACCGTTCACCCAGACATCAGCCACATGCATGGCTCCCAGGAAAACCAGAATAACCTGCTGGTTCCAGTGCCGGGGAATAATGAAAGACTTAGCGTACCAGCCCAGACCGGTGTAAATGGGATAGGTCACCTGACCCGGCCGTTTTCCCCAGACACCAGGGACGGCTACCGGACGCCAGCTGCTCCGGTTCCAGGAATTTTGATACCAGCCAGCCTCAGCACCCTCGTCTTTCGGGTCTTCCAGAAAAAACCAGGTACTGGAAAGGTCCAGCGAATCGCTGAACGCCATGTCTCGCAAGGGGAAAGAGGCGGCACTCACCCGGGAAGCAACAATGCCTGTCAGAAAAAAAAGACCGGCTGACAGCATCCGGGAAAGACGAACAAATTCAGGTAAGGACCGGAAGGACATGTCTATTTAACCGTTGCCGCTTGCCGCAGCAACCCCTGGAAAGCAGAAACTATTTCTTCCTCCAGTTTTACCAGCTCGGCCAGCCGCTCTTCCGGGACATAGCGACCCAGGGAAATTTTCTGACGCACCGGCAAGGTCCTTATCTTATCCATCTCCACCCCTTTTTCCAGAGCCTGGCTGGCTAACCGGTGAAAAGTCATAATGGCATGGAGCATCAGAAACTGTTTTTTCAGCGTGGTGTAGGCATCCCGTTCGTCAAAAGCACTCTGGTGCAGAAAATCCTCCCGGAGAGAACGGGCGGTTTCCAGAATCAGCCTGTCGGAAGCAGAGAGTGTCTCCATTCCGACCAGCCGAACGATCTCTAACAGTTCCGCTTCCCGCTGGAGAAGAGAAAGAGCCTCCTTCCTTTCCCGGGCAAAGTCAGGCGCAATCTCCCGGGACAAAAACGGAACCACGCTTTCGTCGTAAAGGGAATAACTATTTAGCCAGTTGATGGCCGGAAAGTGACGCTGGTAAGCCAGCCGGTCATCCAGCCCCCAGAAGACCTTAACTACCCGCAGGGTCATCTGCACCACCGGGTCGGTTAAGTCTCCACCCGGCGGGCTAACCGCTCCGATGATGGAGAGAGAACCTTCCCGTTCAGGTTTTCCCTGGCAGTTAACCCGGCCCGCTCTTTCGTAGAAAGAGGCCACCGCTGTTCCTAAATAGGCCGGATATCCCTCCTCGCCCGGCATCTCTTCCATTCTCCCTGAGATTTCTCTCAGGGCTTCAGCCCAGCGACTGGTGGAATCAGCCATCAAAGCCACTGAATAACCCATGTCCCGGAAGTATTCCGCAATGGTGACCCCGGTATAAACAGAGGCTTCTCTGGCAGCCACCGGCATATTGGAGGTGTTGGCAATAAGCACTGTCCTTTCTAACAGCGGTCGACCAGAACCCGGGTCTTTCAGCCGGGGAAACTCAATGAGCACGTCAGCCATTTCGTTACCCCTTTCCCCGCAGCCAATGTAGACCACCACCTGAGAGTTGGCCCACTCGGCGATGGCGTGAAGCACCACGGTTTTGCCGCTGCCGAAGGGACCGGGGATACAGGCGGTACCACCTTTAAGAATAGGAAAGAAGGTGTCAATCACTCGCTGACCGGTGACCAGCGGTTCTTCCGGCGGTTTCTTCTGGAGAAACGGACGCCGGCGCCTTACCGGCCATTTCTGCATCAGCGTGATTGGCTTGTTCCCGCTATCTGTCCGCAACCAGCCGACTGGTTCTTCCACCGTGAAAGAACCGGGTTTGATTTCCAGAATTTCCCCGGATTGGTCTGGCGGCAACATAATCCGGTGCGAGATAATCGGGGTTTCCTGAACCTGGCCCACAATATCTCCGGCCTGGCACTTTTGTCCTGCTTTTACCAGTGGCTGAAACTCCCATTTCAGCGTCCGGTCAAGAGCAGGGATCTGAAGGCCGCGCAGGATAAAATCCCCGTGTTTTTCAATCTGGGAAAGCGGACGCTGGATGCCGTCAAAGATGTTCTTCAAAAGGCCGGGACCCAGTTCCGCCAGAAGGGGCTGGCCTGTCTCTTCCACAGGGTCACCGACCTTCAGACCTTCGGTTTCTTCATAAACCTGGATGGAAGCCACCCCGGCCTTCAGACTGATGATTTCGCCTACCAGACGCTCCGGACCGACCCTTACCATGTCGTACATCCTGGCCGTCTTCATTCCCGTGGCCTCAACCAGCGGCCCGGCTACCTTGACAATCTTACCCTGTTGCACTGTTTCACCTCACTACTTAAGCCCGGTGGCCTTTCTAACGAGCTCCTCCATGAGTTGCTGACCGGCACCCTGATGTTTTTTCCAGCCTGGCAGAACGACTATCTGCCCCTTCAAGAAAGCCTCCTTCATTTCCACCGGGTCAAAGACTTCCTCGGTAAGAAAGACGGTGACATCCTTCTGCTCCTTAAGTTTCTCCAGAATCGTTCGCGCCTCCGCCGGGGTTTCTGCCGGAAAAACTTCAAGGCCAAACAGCCGGAAGAACTCCAGGCTGTACCGGTCACCGAGAAAGGCTATTTTCGGCATGGTCTGGCTATCCCAGTTTAGAGTTCCAGTTTAGAGTTTAAGTATAGCACATCTTAAACCTCTCGCCGAAATACTGACGGAAACTGTCTGATAAACGTGACCGGGGCAAATTTGGCGAAGAAAATTTTTCCTGCTATACTTTGCGCCTTGAAGATGACCTGGCGGAAATCAACTGAAAGGACACAATGAAGACATTGCCGGAAAAAGGAAAAAAAGGATTCACCCTAATTGAGTTGCTGGTGGTAGTGGCCATTGTGGCTATTCTGGCCGGGCTTCTCCTGCCGGCCCTGGCCAGGGCAAGGGAAAAAGCCCGACAGGCAAGCTGCGCAGCTAATTTAAAGCAATGGGCGCTGGCCTTTGCTATGTACGCCCAGGATTACAACGAATTTTTTCCTCCCCGTCGTTCTGGACCTGAGCCCAACGCGGGTTCTGCCCTGTACTGGTTTGATTATCTGGCGCCCTATGTGGTGCGACAAACACTGGACGGCAAATTAAGAGACCGCACCAGCCGCATTAATAATCTGACCCGCTGCCCGACCAAGACGCCCAAGAGCGTTCCTCTCAGTGGGCTGCCTGGCCGGGTAGAGCAATCAGACTATGCCATCAACGCTGACATCTGCCCTGGTTTTACCGAAACCGGAGCGTTCAGGTTCCCAGAAGACCGTTTTGTTCGCCTCTCCCAGATTCATCAGCCGGCCCGAAGTTTCCTGCTCATGGATGCCGGCGTGGCTGCTCTGTTGTGTATTGCCTACACCCGGGGAACCCATCCCTATATGGACTACCGGCATTCCAACGGCGCCAATGTCTTGTTTGTGGATGGCCATGTCCAGTGGATGAAAGACCCTAAAGACAAATATCTGGATGTGGCCAACACTGGACCTGACCCGGAAACACCGGCCGGCTCCATTCTTTTTGAGTAGTTCTGAGCCCCCCCCGGTGTTCTTTCTGACACATAGTTTACACTTTATTCCTGGCAGATAGTTTACACTTTTATTCATATTTCCTTCAAATTACTATCTTAAAACCAAACGGATCATCGCAGGGCGTAAATTTCTCGCTTTCTTCATCAAAGAACC
>JAKPFT010000017.1 GCA_029551285.1 bacterium
AGGAGAAAGTTCTTTCTACCTGGCTGGCTGAAGTAATAAACCGCGCTCAGAAAAAAAGCCACCACCATTAAATCCACAAAGACGATGATGGATTGTCGCAGGATGGGGCGGAAGAGAAGGAGAAGGCAGGCGCCAGCAAAACTTTTACCCGGGGAAATTCCCACCTGCTGCAACAGCAGAAAAAAAGCCAGGCCCGCAATCAGGGCGAAAGGCAACTGGCTGAAGCGCAGGAGAAAATCACTTTTCAGGAAAAGAAAATGGGCGAGAAAAACCACATTGCCGTTGATTGGGTAGTAACTCATGGCGACATCAGAGAAAACCAGGGGCACGGGAAGAATTTTTCCGGCCTGGTACCAGCGAGCGGCAAAGGGAAGATGGTATAGAAGCGCATCGGTGGTCAGCCCGTGATAGATTGCCTGGGAGCAGACTACCACCAGGTAGGTCGCCACGGTCACGGAAAGGCAGAGAATAACCGGCGCCGGTAAATGAATGCTGAAGCACGTTACGCAAGGCTGCTCTTTCATCTGCGGCTGGTTTACCAGAAGAAACAGGAAAACCAGGCCAGCCAGAAGGGTCAGGGAGAAAAGGTTAACGGCGCCACACCAGCCTAAGAAAAGAAGCAGGCCAATCAACTGGCCGTAAAAGAGAAGGAAAAAAGACAGAAGTCCGGCTCCCGGAGACTCATTTTCAATGAGCCGGCTCATAAGACAGGCATTGCCTGCCAGCAGCAGTATCGCCAGAAGTTCCACCTTTTCTCCAGAGAAAACAACCCTCTGCCTTTTTCCTTCAGAAATTATATGCCAAAAGCCGACCGGTTAGTAGTTTTCCTCGTTCTGAATGGCCTGGGAAGGATGGATTTCTTATGTGTGAATTTCAGAGCGGGTCGCTTTTCTTGACAGAAAGCCGGAAATATGATTAGCTTAGTAAAAAAGGGAGGGCACATGGCTGCGGGAAAGAGGGCAAGAAGTAAAGGTTTTACGCTCATTGAGCTTCTGGTGGTAGTCGCGATTATTGCGATTTTAGGGGCGCTGCTTCTTCCGGCTTTAAGCCGGGCCAGAGAAAGAGCCAGGATGAGTACCTGCGTCAACAACCTGAAGCAGATTGGTGTGGCTCTTTATATGTATCTGGCTGACTATGACGATTTCTTTCCGCTTCATTACCCGCCGGTGGACCAGTGGAAGCAGGCGCTCTGCAACAACGGTTATCTTCCGAAAGATGCTTACAGCCGGGCCAGCACTAAACCGCCCAGGCCACCTTCTGTTTTCATCTGCCCGACAGACTATGGCTGGGACCGCTCCTATGATGATGGCTGGCTCTATGAAGGTGGCTACCGCGGAAGTTATGGTCCAAATATGAGGTCGGTGATTTGCTATTACACCCACCAGAAACTGCAGAAACTCAAATATCCATCGGTCACCGTCATGGCCGGCGATGTGGGCAATACCGGCACCTACGGAAATTACGGCCCGTCTTCTTCCGGGTTCTGGAGCAGTATCCCGGCTTCAGCCTGCAAGCACAACCGAATGGAATGGGCCAAGCCAGGTGTCTGCAATATTCTTTTTGTGGACGGCCATGTTCAGGGAGTGGCTTATAACGACCAGGCCTGGGTACGCTATACCCCGTGAGGCAGAATTTTAATTTTTAGAATGAAGTTGCGACTTTGACTTTCCCTTCCTTTCCGCGGTAAACTTAAACTTCAGGCCGCAGCCCCATACTGCAAAAACATGGAGAAAAACAGTTCTCCGCCGCTTGATTTTATCCGGGAGACAGTGAAGCGAGACCTTGCCAGTGGCCGTTTTGGTGGAAAGGTTTACACCCGTTTTCCGCCGGAACCAAACGGCTATCTCCATATCGGCCACGCTAAAGCCATCTCTATTGATTTTGGCATCGCCCAGGAGTTTGGAGGCAAGTGCAACCTGCGGATGGACGATACCAATCCTACCAGGGAAGAGGCGGAGTATGTTCAAGCCATAATTGAAGATGTGGCCTGGCTGGGCTATCAATGGGAAAAACTCACCTTTGCTTCCGACTACTTTGAGCAGATGTACCAGTATGCCGAGCAACTCATTAAGGCTGGACTGGCTTATGTCTGCGATCTCAAGGCTGAGGAGGTGAGAGAATACCGGGGCACGCTGACGCTGCCAGGCCGGGAAAGTCCGTACCGTAACAGAAGTATTGAAGAAAATCTGGCGCTCTTTCGCAGGATGCGGGCCGGGGAGTTTCCGGATGGTTCCCGGACATTGCGGGCCAAGATTGACATGGCTTCTCCTAACCTGAACCTGCGGGACCCGGTGATGTACCGCATTCTTCACGCCCGGCACCATCGCACCGGAGATGCCTGGTGTCTTTATCCTACCTATGACTGGGCTCACGGCCTGGAGGACGCCATTGAAGGTATCACCCATTCTCTGTGCACACTTGAGTTTGAGGACCACCGGCCGCTTTATGACTGGTTCCTGGACAGGTTAGGCATTCATCATCCGCAGCAGATTGAGTTTGCCAGGTTGAACCTGACTTATACGGTCCTGAGCAAGAGAGTTCTGCAGCGGTTAGTCCAGGAGGGCTATGTAAAAGGCTGGGACGACCCGCGGCTGCCCACCCTCAGGGGGATGAGAAGACGGGGTTATCCAGCCCGGGCTATCCTGGACTTCTGTGCCAGAATCGGCGTGGCAAAAACAGAAAGCGTGGTGGACTTTGCCCTTCTGGAGCACTGCGTTCGTGAAGTCTTGAACAGGCAATGCCAGCGCGTGATGGCGGTGCTTAATCCTTTGCGGGTGGTCATTGAGAATTACCCGGAAGACACCTGCGAAGAATTAGAAGCCATTAACAATCCGGAAGACCCGGCGGCAGGAACCAGAAAAGTGCCTTTCTCCAGGGAAATCTATATTGAAAAAGACGACTTTATGGAAGAGCCTGTTCCGAAGTTTTACCGGCTGGCTCCGGGTAGAGAAGTGCGGTTGCGCTATGCCTATCTCATCCGGTGCCACCAGGTGAAGAAAAATGAGAAAGGTGAAGTGGTGGAACTTCGTTGCCGCTATGACCCGACCACCCGTGGTGGACAAACGCCTGATGGCCGCAGGGTTAAGGCCACCCTTCACTGGGTTTCAGCCAGGCACGGCCTCAAGGCAGAGGTAAGACTTTACGAGCACCTCTTTACCCAAGCCGACCCCCTCAATTTACCGGAAGGGGCTGACTTCACCGTCAATCTTAATCCTCGTTCGCTTCAAGTCCTGACGGATTGTCTGGTGGAACCTTCTTTATCTTCAGCCCGACCCGGGGACACTTTTCAGTTTGAACGGCTGGGTTATTTCTGCGTTGACCCTGACTCAACGCCTGGCCATCCTGTCTTCAACCGCACGGTCAGTCTGAAAGATGAGTGGGCAAAGATTAAGTTTAGAATAGAGCAAAAACAGGGAGAAAACTGATGGTGAAAGTCGGGCTCATCGGCGGTTCAGGTTTGGAGGATCCGAAAATCTTTCAGGAAGAAAAAGAACTGATTGTCAATACTCCTTACGGCCAACCTTCTCTACCCTTGATTGCCGGAAAAATAGAGCAGGTTCCGGTGGTAATTCTTCCCCGCCACGGAAAAGACCATACCCTTCCTCCCACGCAGGTGAACTATCGGGCCAACATCTGGGCGCTGAAAGAGCAGGGCTGCACCCATCTTCTGGCGACAACCGCCTGCGGTTCCCTGAGGGAGGAAATTCATCGCGGGGACCTGGTCATTCTGGACCAGTTTATTGATTTCACCAGACATCGGCCCATCACCTTTTTTGAAAGATTTGAACCCGGCCAGTTAAAACATACTCCGATGGCCGACCCCTTCTCCGAAGAATTGCGGCAACTGCTCATCAGAAACGCTCGCCGGCTGAACCTGCCGCTTCATGAAAAAGGTACAGTTGTTACCATTGAAGGTCCGCGGTTTTCTACCCGGGCTGAATCCCGGATGTTCCGTTTGTGGGGTGCAGATGTGATTAATATGTCGGTGGCTCCGGAAGCCATCCTGGCCAACGAAGTCGGGTTACCCTACGCGGTGGTCGCTGTTGCCACCGACTATGACTGCTGGAAGGTTGACGAAGAACCGGTGAGCTGGGAAGAAATACTCAGGGTCTTCCGGCAGAATGTGGAGAGGGTTAAGCAACTTCTGCTGCTAACGATTGCTGAGTTAAGCCGGCTTGCCGGCCAGCAGGCTTAAAAACGGACCATCCTTTTCATTTCCTGAAAGCGTTTTTCCACTTCAGGCAGGCTGATTTTTTCCAACCGGCGGGTGCTGAAGTCTTCCACCGTAAAGGAAGCCACCACCGCTCCGTAAACAACCGCTCTTCTCACCTGCCGGGGTGTTATCTTCCGGCAGCAGGCCAGGTACCCCAGAAAACCGCCCGCGAAGCTATCTCCAGCGCCTGTGGGGTCCACCACCTGGTGGAGCGGGTAGGCTGGCACGGCAAAAAGCTCACCGCCGGTACACAGGAAAACTCCGTGTTCACCTTTCTTGACGATGACAGTTTTCGGCCCGTGTTCCAAAAGGGCCCAGACCGCTGAGGGCAGGTTGTTCCGGCCGGTGAGCATTCTGGCTTCGGCGTCGTTCACCAGAAGAATGTCCACCTCCCTCAGGAGTTTTTTCAAAGCTGCCGGCTGGGTGCGAATCCACAGATTCATGGTATCGCAGGCTACCAGGGAAGGGGCCTGTACACTTTTCAGGGTTTTCCTCTGAGTAATCGGGTCAGTGTTGGCCAGAAAAACTAACCGGGAGTCTGAGTAATGGGCAGGCACGCCGGGAAAGTGGCGCAGAACATTCTGACAGACAGAAATAGTTTCAGCCTCGTTCATGTTTTCGCGGTAGCGACCATGCCAGGAAAAGGTCCTGCCGGGAAGAACTTTCATACCGGCGGTGTCAATCCGGCGCTGGCGAAACTTATTCAGGTAGCGCCGGGGAAAGTCTTCACCCACCACGCTGACCATTCGCACCGGCGCAAAAAGACTGGCGGCTAAAGCAAAATAGGTCGCGGAACCGCCCAGCACCCGCGTGGCTTTACCCCGGGGTGTTTCCACGGTGTCCAGGGCTACCGAGCCAACTACCAGGATAGACTTCCTTTTCAGAGGGGTCAGCATTTGTTTAGCGGGTAAGCTGGCGACTTCTCTTTTCCGCGGCCTGGATGGCTTTTTCCAAAACAGAGGAGAGTTTTTCCTGCTCCAGGACAGCCAGGCCGGCCAGAGTGGTCCCGCCGGGAGAACAAACTTTTTCTTTCAACGTTTTCGCGGGTTGGCTGCTGGCGGCCAGCATCAATCCGGTGCCGGTAAACTGTGTCGCAATAATTTCCCTGACTGTTTGCTGGCTGAAACCGCGCTTTCTGGCAATCTCCTCCAGCAGTTCTGCCAGATAAAAGAGGTAACCCGGTCCGCTTCCAGAGATCGCGGTAAAAGTATCCATCTGGCTTTCTTTAATTTTGATTACCTTTCCCAGGGGCGAAAAAATTCTTTTAACCAGGAGATCAACACCGGTGGCATAGCGACCAGGACAATAGGCGATGACTCCCTGCCTTATCTTTACCAGAATATTGGGCATCAACCGGACCACGCCAATTCTTTCAGGCGCCAGGGTCCTTTCCAGAAAACGCGTGCTGACGCCTGCGGCTAAAGAGAAAATGAGAGTTTTCCGGGAAAGACATTCCTTCACTTCTTCCAGAACCGGTCCCACCTGGTGGGGTTTCACTGCGACCACCAGAACCTGACAGGCGGCAGCCAGCTGCCTGTTATCGGTGGCTTTGACTTTAAACTGACGCTGGATGGCTTCGGAAACGCTGGCTTCAACATCGGAAACAAGAAGATGGCGGCGGGGCAGAACCTTTTGGCTGAGCAGCCCCTCCAGGAGGGCCCGGCCCATGTTTCCGCAGCCAATAATCCCTAATTTAATTCCTGGCGCTTTTTTGGAACCAGCAAGAGCCTTAGCCACGTAAGGTTACCATGCATTAGCCAGCTTCTTCGCCTTCAACTTCTCCAATTTTAATGTCCAGATTGGCTCTATCTTCTACCCGTTCAATCAGGCCATCCCGCACCCAGACCACCCGGTCAGAAACGTCAAGCATCTTCAAATCGTGGGTGGCGGTAATCACGCTCACTTTCTTTTCCCGGTTCATCTGCTTGAGCAACTGGATAATCTCTTTGCCGGTGCGAAGGTCAAGGTTGCCGGTGGGTTCATCAGCCAGAATAATCGCCGGGTCATTGGCCAGAGCCCGGGCAATAGCCACTCTCTGTTGCTGACCACCAGAAAGTTCAAAAGGTTTGTGATGGATTCGTTCTCCCAGTCCCACCGTGACCAGAAGCTGTCTGGCTTTTTCCATGGCTTCGTCGGTGGACAGTCCGGCAAAAATCATCGGCAACATAATGTTTTCTAAGGCCGTCATCACCGGGATGAGGTTGAATGTCTGGAAGATATACCCGATCTTGCGACAGCGCAGCCAGGCCAGTTCATAAGCGTCCAGTTGAGCCACATCTACCTCATCAATGTAAACCTTGCCTTCCGTGGGTTTGTCCAGCCCGCCAATCATGTTGAAGAGCGTGGTCTTGCCGCTGCCGGAAGGCCCCATGATGGAGATGTATTCCCCTTTCAGTATCTCCAGGTCAATTCCCTTGAGCACCGGCAGCGGGATTTTTCCCAACATATAAGTCTTCTTCAACCCGATGGTTCTGACTATGGCTTCTTTGGGCATCTTTTCCCCCTTTACTCAGAGAGCCTTTAAGTTTTTATACTTCCCGTCTCATGGCTTCAGCCGGCTCCATTCTGGCGGAAACATAAGCCGGATATAGCGCGCCGATGACCGCCAGAGTTGTACCCAGGATGATAGACACAAGGCTGTATTTCAGCAAGGCTCCAGCCGGGAAGACAGAAATCGCCAGTCGTCCATGTTGGAGAAGGAAAACTATCGTTATCGCGAAAATACCAATGATGGCTCCGGCGATTGAGCCCAGCAATCCATGGGCCAGCGATTCCAGCAGGAACAACTCCATGACAAAACGGTCCAGAGCCCCCAGACATTTCATGGTGCCTATTTCCCGGGAACGTTCTGTTACCGACATCAGCATGGCATTGACAATACCAACCACGCAGACCAGAAGAGAGAGAGAAACCAGCCAGATAGACCTGGTTCGCAACTCCTGGCTGTTTTGCTGCATTGTGGCCCGAAGCGCCTCCGGTCCCTTCTCAATGAGGGCATTGGTAAAAGCATTGCTGGAGAAGACCGACATCAGAAAAGCGATGCCCAGAAGAATGGACATAGTGACGATGATGGAACGGCCGAACCGAATTTTCAGAGAACGAAGGCTCATCTGGAAAGCGTTGCGAAAGGGCAAGGAGAGTTGTTTTTCAATTTTCTTCTTGGTCATGACCATCTCCCGTTGTTTTCAGTACAGGGCCATTGCCGCTCCACTGCTTCCGCTCATATTTTACTCCACCTTACCCGGCCAAAGCAAACCTTTCAGTCTGTTGCCACTCTAACCTTCATGTTACAATAGTTGAAAGAAAGGAGAAAATGAGAGAGGAAATAAAAAAGGAATTTGTCAGACACTTCGGAAAGACAGCCGAAGCGGTTTACGCTGAGGCGCCTGGCCGAACCAATCTAATAGGCGAACACATTGATTATCAGGGTGGCCATGTGTTGCCGGTGGCGGTGGAGCGGGTCATTGGTGCCTGGGCTGTCCGACGCTCTGACCGCTGCCTTCGTCTATACTCTCTCACCTACCAGCAGTTATTTCAGGGAAAACTGGAAGAACTCACCTATCAGCGGCAGTATCCCTGGGTTAATTACATCCTGGGTGTGGTGGAACAACTGATGAAACGGGAGATTGTTTCTTTCGGATTTGACCTGGCAGTGGGAGGCAATGTTCCGGTCGCCAGCGGACTCAGTTCCTCGGCGGCCCTGGAGGTCTGCATCGCGTCTTTGCTGCTCCGGATGGCCGGGACTGAATTGCCGCCACTGGAAGTGGTCAGGTTAGCCCGGCGGGCGGAGAACGAGTTCGTCGGGGTCAATTGCGGTATTATGGACCAGTTTTCCAGTTACCTCTGCCGGAAAGGACACGCTCTTCTTTTAAACTGTGCCACCCTGAAAAACAGGCAGGTCCCGTTACAACTGGGTCAGTACTGTTTTCTCCTGGTAAATACCCTCAAGGAGAGAAGTCTGCTTTCTTCTTTTTATAACCAGCGGGTAGAACAGGTAAACGCAGCGCTGGCGACCATCCAGAAGAAAAAACCTGAGGTGCGGTATCTGGCCGAGTTAAATGTAAAGGAACTAGAAGGTTTCCGGGACTGCCTGAATAGCGTCATCTTCCGCAGGGCCCTCCACGTGGTCAGGGAAAATGAAAGGGTGCTGAAGGCCGTTGATTTTTTGCAGGCAGGCCAGGTGAGGGAATTTGGTGAATTGCTTTATGCTTCCCACGAAAGCCTGCGGGACCTCTATGAAATTAGCTGTGATGAGCTTGATTTTATCGTGGACTTTTCCAGGAGAAGTTCTGCGGTGGCTGGCGCCAGGCTGACGGGAGGCGGTTTTGGAGGATGCTGTCTGGTACTTCTGAAGAAAGAGGCGGTGAAAGATTTCCAGGACAGTCTGAAACAGAACTACCTGCAACGTTTCCAGCGTGAACCAGAATTTATTGAGGTGGAGACAGCCGACGGCGTTTATTACCGGGGAAACAACCGCCGGACATAGCAAATTATACTTCTAATCGGGGGTCAGCTTGACACAGGTAAATAGTTGCGTTGCCCTCTGGCAGGAAAAGTTAAGCCGTCTGCGTCAGAATCTTTCCCGCGTGATCAGGGGCAAACCGGAATGTGTGGAAGCCGTTATCACTGCCCTTTTAGCCGGCGGGTCAGTGCTGATTGAGGATGTTCCCGGGGTGGGCAAAACGACGCTGGCGAAAGCCCTGGCGCGTTCTCTGGACGCTACCTTTAACCGGATTCAGTTTACTCCGGACCTGCTTCCGGCGGACATCCTGGGTTCTTCCGTTTACAATCCAGTTGACGGCTCCTTCACGTTCAGAAGAGGGCCGATTTTCTGCCACATACTCCTGGCGGATGAAATTAATCGTGCTTCTCCCCGGACCCAGTCAGCTCTTCTTGAAGCCATGAGCGAGCGGCAGGCAACTATTGAGGGGCACCGGTATAGTCTTCCGGAATTGTTTCTGGTTCTGGCCACAGAAAACCCGATTGAATTTCATGGTACCTATCCCCTTCCAGAAGCCCAGCTTGACCGGTTTTTGTTACTGCTTAACATCGGCTATCCGGCGGCCGAGGTGGAAAAGGAGATTTTTTATCTTCAGGCCCGGCAGCACCCTCTGGAATTAATTGAGCCGGTGCTGAAAGTGGAGGAGGTCCTGGAGATGCAGCAGCAGGTGAGACAGGTCAGGGTGGAGGAAAGTGTCGCGGGATATATCGTCAGTATTGTTAATGCTACCCGACGGGATGCCAGATTGAGATTGGGGGTTAGCCCCAGGGGGTCATTGATGTTATTCCGGGCCGCCCAGTCTCTGGCCTTCCTTGCCGGTCGTGACTATGTGCTGCCTGACGATGTTCAGTACATGGCCCCTTTTGTTCTCGCCCACCGAATTGTTCTTACTTCCCAGGCCCGCTACAGCGGAACGGCCAGCCAGGAAATTATCAAGGAAATTCTGAAAGAGGTGAAAGTTCCCACATGAGCAGGGTCGGTAGTGAAATTAGAGCCATGTGGGCGTGGTCGCTTTACGTGTGGCGGTACCGGCTGACCGATGGCGGCAAAACGGTACTGCTGGCTATTTCCTGCGCCGGGATGGCCGCGGCTGTTTCTCTGGAGATACCCCTCTACCACCTCTTCTTATCGCTGATGTTTTTCTATGGTTTTTCCTGGTTAGCCAGTTCTCTTTTTCAGCCCAGGGTGAAGGTTTACGGAAGCTTCCCGGAAAAAGCCATGGAGAAGGTTAGTTTTCAGGTCAATTTCACTCTGGAGAATCTTTCCCGGCGTCCTGCCTACGATGTCGGTCTGGGATTCTTTGGTCTGCCTGGAGCCTTTCGGTTAAAGGACGAGGATGTCCTTGTACCTTTCCTGCCGGCGAGAGGGAGAGCCCGGTTGCAGGTGACGGTGGTGCCTGGCCAGCGCGGGTGGTATCAAATTCCGGATGCCTTAGTTTACACTTCTTTCCCTTTCCATCTGCGGAGAACTGGCGAGGTTTTTCATCGGGTGGGGACAGTGACTGTCTGGCCATTTTTCCACCCTCTGCGACTGGTGAGTCTCCCCTTACGAAGTCGTCATCAGCCAGGTGGCCTGGCCTTTGGAGCCAGTTGCGGCGACTCACCTGAATACATCGGTAACCGGGAGTATCGGCCCGGTGACCCCACCCGCCGGATTGATTTCAGGTCCTGGGCCCGTCTGGCCCGGCCGGTGGTCAGAGAATATCAGGAAGAATACTATTGCCGGGTGGGTCTGGTTCTGGATGCTTTCGTCGGGCCGCGGCGGCACCGCAGAAGTTTTCCTGAATTAGAAGCTGCCGTCTCTCTTACGGCGGCGGTGGCCGAGGCCACCTGTTACGGGGAATATGTGGTGGACCTGTTTGCTGCCGGAGCCGATATCTACACCTTTCGGGCTGGTCGTTCCATCGGTCAGTTTGAGCAGATACTGGATATTCTGGCCTGTCTGCAGGGCTGTCATCAGGACCCCCTGGAAAAAATTCTACCGTTGCTGGCCGAAGAACTTTCCAGAATGAGCGCCGTAATTTTTATTTTCTTACAGTGGAACCAGTTGCGGCGGAGTCTGGTCCGCATTGCCGAGGAGGCAGGTTGTCTGACCAGGGTTGTCCTGATCCGGGCGACCAGACCAACAGAAAAAAGGATGATTTCCGGACAAGAAGTGATTGAACTGACACCGGAACAGGTGCTGACAGGCCAGGTGGAGAAGATATGATTTTTCACCGGATTTTAGGTTTGCTGCTGGTCCTTTTAAGTGGAACGATGATGGTCTGTTTTTCCGAACAACTCTTTTTCCCGCTGCTGCTGATGCTGCTGGCTTTAGTCGGGGTCAGCGGTCGTTTTCAGTTCCGGCTCAGCCGGGAAAGAAGGATTATTCTTTATCTGGTGCTGGCCCTTTTCTTTCAAGCCGTGAGAAGAGTTTCGGCCTATTTCCACTTCGGGGTCAGTGGCTTCTTTTTCTACACCTTTTTTTACTTCATCGGATTATACTTTCTCACGCTGGAGACGCTGGAGTTCTTCTTTTTTCCCCGCCGATTGCCAGCCACGCTGGTAATCTTTGGCACTCTGGTGATGTGTTCAGCCGGAAATATTTATGCCACGGAAAGACAGGATTTTCTTTATCAGGCTTTCGCGCTCAGTTTTGTCACGCTGGCGGCTCTTTTTTTCGCTACCAGTAGCCGGGAAGCTTTGCGGTCACCTTTCTCTAACAGCCGGTCTTTCTGGCGGACCTTGACCCTGGTCTTCATCCTCCTCACCAGTTTTCTGACCGGGCAGCAGATCAGAAAATACCGGGAAGTTATTTCCCGGGCCTTCATAGAGCGGCTGGCCAGAATGGAAACTTTTGGCCCTGGCTTTTCTGCTACTGCCAGGCTGGGCAGCGTGATGGACCTTCGTTATCGGCTGAGGGAAGCCAGCCCGGTTCTTCGCGTTTACAGTCAGAGGAGGCCCGGATACCTGCGGGGACGGGCCTATGAAGAATACCGCCGCTCAGAATGGGGTTCAGTCGCTTCCAGAAGGGATCTTTCAGCGCTCACCGGCGTCAGAACGCCGGCCGGCCGGAATTTCTTTGCCATCAGAAAGACGGCGGGGAAAAACCTTCTGACTTTTGATATCTGGCCCGCTCCCCAGGTGGAAGAAGGCATGTTTGCTCCGTTGTACACCGTTTATGTTCTGGCTCCGGTAAATGTTCTGGAAGTTGATGACCACAGCATTTTTGATGCCGGAGAACTGATTGGCGGTTTCAATTACACCGACTATGTTTCGCCTGAACCACTTCCGGAGAACCTCACGCCAGAACAACGGCAACGCTTGCTCTCGGTCCCGGAAAGTCTGGACCCGGCTGTTCGGGAACTGGCCAGAGATATTTTTCAGGGGACCCGCACGGTGAAAGAAAAAGTGGCGGCAGTGGAGCGCTACTTTCATACCCACTACCGATACCATCCTGGAATTTCCGTACCTTTGGGAGAGGACCCGTTAAACTACTTTCTCCTGAAAAGGCCGGCGGCTCATTGCGAATATTTTGCCAGCGGAGCCACGGTCTTGTTGAGGCTGGCGGGAGTACCTTCCCGCTATGTCGTTGGCTTTCTGGTTGAGGAAAGGAATCAACTGGGTGGATACTGGGTGGCTCGGACGAAAGATGCCCACGCCTGGGCCGAGGCGCTTTCTGAGGAGAATTACTGGCTAACCGTGGAAGCCACCCCGCCTGAAGGTTTGCCCCGGGAAAGAACAGTGAATCAGGCCGTGGTGCTTTTGGAATCAATCAGTTTTTACCTGCAAAGGGTTCAGGTTTTCCTGCGGGCAGAATTTGTCTTCTGGATGAAATCTTTCCGGGAGCACCTGAAAGTTTCAGGCCAGAAAATATCCTCGGTAATCGCTAACAGGTCTGTGGCTGGGCTGGCTTCAATGTTGCTGCTGGTGGTCATTTTCCGGCTATTATGGAAAAGGAGAAAACCGGATGTTCACCGGCACCTTCAACACCTTTTAAGAAAAGTAGAACGCTCGCTACTGTGGAGGCAGCAGCGGCGGCACCATGCGGAAACCTTGCATCAGTTTGCGGCCCGTCTGAGAGGGGTGAGCCTGCGCGGCTATGACAGCCAGCGAATCGCAGAATGGTTGGAGGCTTACGCTCGGGTAAGATATAAAGGTGAAATAAAGCTGGAAAGTCTTCAACAGTTGACACAGCAGTTAAGAACTACCAGAACTTCCTGGTGGAAGCCAACGAAATAAAGGTTGTCTCTCTGAACCCCGGAGGCAAAGATGCTTAAGGCTGGAGCAGTTAGACTGGAGATTACCCCACCGGCGGGCACGCATCTGGCAGGCAGTGGTCTGGGTGAGCACCGGCCGGCCAGAACCGTGATGGACCCGCTTTATGTTTCAGCCCTGGTTCTGGAATCAGGCGGACGGCACCTGGCCTTAATCAGTATGGATGTTACGGCCGTTACCGAGGAGTGGACAGACCATGTCAGGGAAGCCGCCAGGCAGTTTGGTTTTAGTGACGGGGAGGTGATGGTCCATGCTACCCAGACGCACTCCGCACCCTCTTTTGGACATCTGATGTTTGACCCTGACTTTCCTTTGAGTGTGCCTCCAGAAAAAGAGTACCTCCGCGGAGCCGAAACGAACTACTGCCGGTTTGCCCTGAAGAAAACAATTGAGGCCCTGGAGAAGGCAATCTCCTCGTTACAACCGGTGGTGATGGGTTATGGCCGTGCGGTGCAGGACAGGCTGGCTTTTAACCGCCGCGCCGTGACCAGAAACGGAAAGGTGCAGATGCCTTTTCCTACCGGGAGAAAAATTCAACCGTTTGGGCCAACGGAGATTTGTTATCTGGAAGGGCCGGTTGACCCGGAAGTGGGTGTGGTGGTGTTTCAAAACAGAGACATGGAGGTGGTGGCTGCTTTGCTTCATTTTGCCTGTCATCCCGTTAATGTCTTCTGTGAGCGGACCAGTTATTACGCAGTTTCCGCTGATTGGCCTGGAGCCTGGGCGGCTGGCATGAGAACCCGACTGGGAAAACAGTGTGTGCCCCTGGTGGTGAATGGCTGTTGCGGAAACATCAATCCCATTGATCCGTTTGACCCTGAGTTTGTGATGGACCACCGGCGCATGGGGGCTGCTCTGACAGAAGTGAGTTGCCGCCTGGTGCCTCACCTTGAGTTTACCGATGAGGTTTGTCTTGATAGCAGAATGCAGAGAATCGCTTTGCCGTATCGTGAGATTCCAGAGGTGAGACAGGCAGAGGTGGAACGAATTTTAAAGCAGTCAGACCAGCCGCAATTTCTGTCGGAAAATTTACAGCGAGTTGACCCTCAATGGTTTCTGGCCGCTTCCACCAGGAGTATTGAGTACTGCCGTCGGAGAAACCCGCTGTTTCCCTACGAAATACAGGTTTTTCGTCTGGGTCCTGTCGCGCTGCTGGGTCTGGCCGGGGAACCTTTTGTGGAAGCGCAACTGGCTCTAAAGGTCGGTTCTCCGGCTTCGCTGACCCTGGTGGCGCACATGATTTCTCACTATGTCGGTTATCTGGCGCCGGAAGAGTGTTTTGCGCGGGGAGGGCATGAGGTTCACCCGGCCTGTCCTTACTGGGCAAAACTGGCGCCAGGGTCTCTGGAAAAAGTGGTTTCACAGGCACAAGACCTTCTCCGGAGTGTGTTTTGAAGCAACCTAAGGCCAGCAGTCTGAAGTTTGAGACCTATTGACGGACAGAAGGAAAGAGCCGCTTCAGCATTCGGGGGTGAAACAGAACCAACACCAGACCGCCGATGATGTTGCCTAAGGTGACCGGGATTAAGTTTTTCCACATAGCCCCGAAATTACTGAGTAACTGACCCTGAACGAGAAGTCCCGCCGGGATAAAATACATGTTGGCGATGGAGTGTTCATAGCCGCAGGTAACGAAAGCCATAATTGGAAAGTATATGCCCAAAATTTTGCCGCTCACCGTCAGGGAGGAAATAGCCATGATGACGGCCAGGCAGACCAGCATGTTGCAAAGAATGCCCCGGGAGAAAGCCTCCGCCCAGGTCAAAGCCATCTTTTTTTCGGCCACGCTGATGGCCAGATTGCCAAGAGGGGTGTAAGCCTCAGGACCATATCCGAAAAGGCCTGTCTGTTTGATTAACCAGGCCAGAAAGATTGAACCCGCCAGATTGCCCGCATAAACAATCAACCAGTTACGCAGCATCTTGCCCGCAGGATAACGGCGGGTAAGAAGACCAATCGTCATCAGGATATTGCCGGTGAAAAGTTCTGCTCCGGGAATCAATACCAGAATCAGACCGAGACTGAAGACGCTTCCAGAAAGGAATCTCGTCAGGCCAGCGTCCAGGGTGCCTCCACTGGAAACAGTCAGAGCCGTATGGGCTCCCAGTCCGATATAGATACCGGCCAGGATGCCCAGGAAAAATAAGTCCAGCGCTCTTGTTTCGGCCTTATTGCTGCCCAGACGTGCCAGTTCCCGCGATATTTCCGGCGGAGAAAGAAATAACCGTTCCATGACTCAAAAACCTGCGGCAGTCAGAACCTCCGGGACATACTTTTCCCAGCCCAGCGGCATAATGTGGATACCCTGACAGAGGTCTTTCATTCCTTTAATCAATTCCGCGGCAATGGAAATGCTTACCTTGACCCGTTCTTCTTTTCTGGCTGAGGCCATCATCTTGATGTAGCGTTCCGGCACACTTACGCCGGCCACCTTTTCGTTCATAAATTTCGCCATGCCCGCAGACTTGAGCAAGACGATACCGCCCATTACCGGGATGTGGAAACGGCTTACCGATTTCATGAAGTTTTCAAAGGCTTTCAAGTCGTAAACGGCCTGCGTCTGAAAGAACCTGGCGCCAGCCTCAATTTTCTTTTCCATTTTGGCAATCTGGGGCTGGGCCGGGTCAGCCACCGGGCTGACCACTGCGCCCAGGAAAAACTCCGGTTTGCCCTGAAGCGGATTACCGGCCAGGTCACGCCCTTCCATCAGGGTAGTAGCCGCATAAAGCAGACTGACGGAATCAAGGTCAAAAACCGGTTTGGCTCCAGGGTGGTCGCCTAAAACCGGATGGTCTCCGGTCAGGCAGAGAACATTTCTTATTCCCAGGACATAGGCCGAAAGCAGGTCTGACTGTAGCGCCAGACGGTTACGGTCACGGCAGGTTATCTGAAAAACCGGTTCCAGTCCTCTTTCTACCAGGAGCCGACAGGTTGCCAGCGAGCCCAGTCTCATCACTGAACTCTGCAGGTCGGTTACATTGAAAGCATCAACCTTACCCCGCAAATGTTCCGCTTCCTGCAAAACCGGCTCAATCTCTGTTCCCTTGGGCGGCCCGATTTCCGAGGTAAGAGCAAATTTCCCCTGAGTCAGTTTTTCTGCCAGGACCATGTTATCCCTCTCTGGTAGTGGTGCCGGTCACCAGCCGGCGATAATCTCTTACCGCAACTTTCTGTGCCGGGAGAAACTTTTGTCCGGTGGCTTGAGTTCTCTCGTAAATCAAATGCCAGCCACAGTCCACAGAAGGGTGGACCTCACACTTGCCATTTTTTGCCCCCCCGCAGGGGCCATTGAGTAAACCTTTGCTGCAGGCCGTGAGCGGGCAGATGGCCGCAGTTGTGTTCAGCCAGCATTCCCCGCACTGATGGCAGTTCCATCGGGTTGGTGTCAGTCCCTGAAACCCATTTATGTTAAAAGAATTGCAACCGGCCAGAACGATTTTTCCCGGCAGGAGTTTTGCCCAGACCTGAACGCCAACCCCGCAGGAAAAGATGACCACCCGGCTGCTTTGCGTGATGAGGTTTTCCATCTTCTGGAGATAAACCTGGCTGAAGTCTTCCCGGCAGAGGTAATCCAGACTGGCGGCACCAACCAGGCAGTTCCGATACTGATTAAGCGCCTTTTCCACCTGGTCTTCCGGGAAAAAGACTTCCCGACAGCCGTGGCAGGATATGGCCAGAGTCCTTCCGGAAAATGCCTCTTTTAACTCAGCCTCATTCTTTATTCTGGTGACGAGCATAAATTTTCGCCTTCTTGATTAATTCCACCAGGTTTATTTTTGCAGAACAGATGTACTCACAACAGCCGCACTCAAAACAAAGAGCCGGTTCGTAAGCCTGACATTCCTGCCAGAGCCCCCTTTGTCCATAATAGGCAAGCATATAAGGAAGAAGATTGGCCGGACAGACATCCACACAGCGTCCGCACTTGATACAGTTGCGGTCAGAAGAAGTCTGAACCGGATGTCTGGGCAACACTGTCAGACCGGTTAGCCCCTTGACCACCGCTCCTTTCAGGTTTTCTTGAACAACACCCATCATCGGTCCGCCAGCCCGGACAACTTCTTCGCCGGTTAAACTTCTTCCTGCCAGACAGTGGTCAAGCAGTTTTCTGAGCGGGGTTCCTATCCTTACCAGAAAGTTACCAGCTCTGGCCAGGTTCTCTCCGGAAACAGTGACCACTCTTTCGGTCAGGGCTGCTTGCTCACAAACAGCCTGCCGAATAGCCAGGCAGGTGGCGACATTGAGAACGACTGCGCCCACATCCAGGGGTAAGCCACCTTTCGGGACCTGCCGGCCCAGAAGTTTGAAGACCAGAAGCCGTTCATTGCCCTGAGGATACTTGGTGGCCAGACCAACCACCTTAAAACCTGGCAGTCTGCTGGCGAGCTGGCCCATCCGGGCTAAGGCTTCTGGCTTGTTCTCTTCAATGCCCACCAGCACCTGAATAGCCTTCAGAATCCTGGCCGCGATGGCGGCACCTTCCAGAACCAGGGATGCTTTTTCTAACATTAACCTGTTGTCGGCATTCAGGTAAGGTTCGCATTCACACCCATTGATCAGCAGTGTATCAATCTTTTTTTGCGTGGCTAATTTCACCGCGGTGGGAAACATCGCCCCACCCAGACCCACCACTCCGGCCTGGCCTACCCTTGCCAGCAATTCTTGTTCAGGCAGGTGACTCCAGGCCGGCTCTGATCGGGCAGAGCCGGCGTGCTCATCCTGGCCATCGTTGGTGATGATGATGGCCGGCACAGTTTTATTCAGCAGGGGATGGTAAACTTCCTGGAGCCCTTCCACGATGCCGCTGACACTGGCGTGCACCGGTGCGGAGACAAAACCGGTGCTTTCAGCGATTTTTTCTCCCAACAATACTCGCTGACCGGGTTTAACCAGGGGCGTGGCTGGTGCCCCGGTATGCTGGGAAAGGTAAAGAAAAACTTTCTCTGGTGCTGGAAAAGGCTGGATTTCTCTCCTGGCGGTGATATCTTTTTTCTCCGGAGGATAAACACCACCGGCAAAACTCAACTGGCGACGGTTCCGGACCTGCCGCTGCATTTTCTTCCGCTCGGAGACAGGGAAACTATGATGGTCACTGATGGAAAAAGGTGCAAGATAGGCCCTTTTTTGTCCTGCTAAACGCTGATAGATTTCTTCCCAGGCACAGGGACGGGTGTTGTCCACCTCGCACTTGCCAGCCTTGGCTCCTCCGCACGGCCCGTTAACCAGACTCTTGGCGCAGTTAACCACCGGGCAGATACCGCCGGTCTGGTTGAGGTAGCACTGGCCGCAACCGGCGCACTTAATTGGTCCGAGAGCCAGGCCATGACTGGCTATTTCGGAAGTGGCATTTCCGCTCTGGGGAATAGAGTCAGCCAGTGCCAGCACCGGGACCTTTTTCAACAAGCCGGCGACCACCTGAACACCGATACCGCAGGCAATAACTCCAACAGCCGGGTACCCCGGAAGCCCCAGGGAAGAGGCAAGATTTTTGCCGTTAACTTCCCGGCAGAGGAAATCAACTCCCTGGCAGGCGGTTACGCGCTCCCGCAGAGCTCCTATGGATTCAAGGAAACTCTGGCACTCACTTTCCTGGATTTCCTTAAACTCCTGAAAACACTTCCGGCACCAAAGCACAAAAATTCTTTCCAGCGGCGCCATCAGATTTTGCAGTTCGCTGGCCGGTTTCAACCGGTACCGGGTGTAGTCAATCAGGGTTATTTCCATATCATTTTACCAGGGCGTCAGAGATTTTCCGCAGCCTTCACGACATTGGCCAGCAGCATGGCTGTGGTCACCGAGCCGACACCGCCAGGCACCGGAGTAATCCAGCTGGCCCGCTGACTGGCCGGTTCAAACTCCACGTCGCCCACAATTTTATCCCCCACGCGGTTGATGCCGACATCAATGACAATGGCTCCTTCCTGTACCCATTCGCCTTTGATTAAACCGGCCTTACCAACAGCCACAATCAGGATTTCCGCCCGGCGCACATGGTCCGGCAACAGGCCGCGTTCACCGGTGCCAATGTGGCAGACGGTTGTCGTTGCAAACTGGTCCAGCAACAGTAGCGCCACGGGTTTGCCGACGATGTCACTGTGACCTACCATCACCACTTCTTTCCCGTAAAACTTAACACCAGTATAGGCCAGGCATTCCCTTACGGCCAGGGCAGTACACGGGGCCAGTCCGGGACGGCCATAAACAATCCAGCCCATGTTGGTCGGGTTAACCCCTTCCACATCTTTAACCGGGCTGATGAAAGACTGGATTTTTCTAACATCCAGCCCCTGGGGTAATGGCAACTGCAGAATAATGCCGGTGACGGTACTATCGGCGTTGAGAGCCTGAAGCGTGGAAATCAGTTCGTTTTCGCTGGTTTCTGCCGGCAACTGATGCAGCCGATAATTAATTCCAACCTTTTCACAACTCCTGGCCTGTGCTTTGACATAGACAGCCGAGGCAGCATTTTCCCCGACCTGAACCGCTACCAGTTTCGGAATTACCCCCTTCCTTTTTAATTCAACCACTTCCTGTTTGACTTCTTCCTGAATGCGGGTAGCGATTTCTTTCCCGGGGATTAAATTGGCGGCCATGGTGCCTCCTTAAAGTTATTCCTTTCGTTGTAGAGATCTTCGGACACCTTCTTCAATCTGACGGCTGAGGGAGAAGATTTCCTGGCTTAACTCTTCCAGCTCCCGGCAACCCTGTTGAACGAAGGATGTATCCTTAAGGTATTTGAAATTGATGGCGGCGTTGATACTGGCGGCGCGAAAAGCCGCCTCAGCCAGTACAGCGGCAATCCCGACATCCGAAAGCAGGTAGCGGTTTCCCCTGTTCAGGAGAAGGAAATTTGTTTTCAGGAGCGAAAGGGTTTCTCTGGCAATACTTAGGTGAAGAGTGGCTGATTCTTTCAGGTATCCCTCTAAGGCCGGGGATTTTTCCTTGCTGGCCTGTTGAATTTTTTCGTAGATGTTGCTGTCTTCTTCCACGATTTTCTGAAGCCGTTCTCGCTGGGCTTCTAACCTGGTGCGTATTTCTTCCAGTTCCTTCTGGTATTCCTGATATCCTTTTTTTCCGAGGGTGTAATTGACCACCATACCGGTCAAAGCCGCCGAAAGAGCCGCCGTTAACGCGACGACGCTACCTCCCCCCGGGCAGGGAAGTTTCGCCGCAAGTTGATTGAGATATTCTTCTAACGGCCTGCTCAGATAATCGTACATAATCTTGTCCCGGATAGGAACATACCCTAAGCAATTTATCAATGGCCATAGGTTAAGATTTATCAATGGCCATAGGTTAAGACATCACTGAGAAAATGTCAAGCGGTGTTGGAGCAGAATGATAATGTGGCAACCAGGCAGATATTTGCCAGTTATGACGATTCAGAAGGGAATGCTGATACCGAAGGCGTAACACGGACATTAGAAGAAGCCCTGGCGTGGCCAGAAGAAAGGACCAGCGTATATGAATTCAAAGATAAGTTGGCGGGGCTGGATTAACCGGCATAATTTTTGCACTCATCTCCGGGATATATGACGCCGGTGGAATTTGAACAGAAAAAGATAAAACAATTAACTTTAACCGAGGGGCTGAATTCTCCTTTTTTTTGCTCTTGACAGATGGGGACAGTACAGGACTATGGTGGACTTTTCAAAGAATTACATAAAAAACCTCAAAAAGTGAAAAGTTGTAATAATCAAAATGAAAAAATATAATATGGCAAATGGAAATAAAAGAAGGCATTATTGTTGAAGGACCGTTCTGGCCTGAGCCGGTAGAAATAAAGAAGGTTGAAGATAAACGAACCTTTATTCACGTGATTGGAAGTACTATTCACTCTTGCAGCCATATTGACCAGTTAATATCAAAAGATGAAATAGAAAAAATTAAGATAACCTCTTTTTTCAGAGATTTTTCAGGTGCACCTGACGAACTTTTTTTAACCCTGGAAGCGACAAGATATAAATACGCATCCCTTTTTGACCCTTTACTTGCAATGAATGTATCAAAAATAGACCCTTTGCCCTTCCAGATAGAAGCAGTTTATGGATACATTTTACAATTACCAAGGATAAGATACCTGATAGCAGACGACCCTGGTGCAGGAAAAACAATTATGGCAGGCCTCATAATAAAAGAGCTGAAATTAAGAGGTGTAATTAAGAGAATTCTTATTGTCGTTCCTGGACATTTGAAAAGTCAGTGGATAAGAGAAATCAAAGAAAAATTTCAGGAATCATTTGAGGTCATGGACAGAAATTCTTTAATCACTCATTATGGAGAAAACCCGTGGATAAAATTTGACCAGGTTATAACCTCAATGGACTTCGCAAAACAAGAAGAAGTTTTACCATCGCTTGCAAGTTCTCATTGGGATATAACAATTGTGGACGAAGCTCACAAATTTTCAGCGTATAGATACGGAGAAATAAAAATAGAAAAAAGCGAAAGATATAAACTGGGAGAAACACTTTCTAAAATTTCAGAACATTTATTGTTTTTAACAGCAACCCCGCACAAAGGAGACCCTGAAAATTTTAGATTATTTATTGATTTACTTGAACCAGGATTTTTTGCGAAAGCAGAATTAATTGAAGAATCAATAAGAAATAAGGACAATCCTCTTTTTATAAGGAGATTGAAAGAAGACATGAAAGATTTTCAAGGAAGACCGATTTTTAAACCAAGACATGTTATAACTGTAAAATTCAACTTAACCGATGAAGAAAAAGACCTTTATAATGAACTTTCAAGGTATGTTGTAACTGAATATAACAAAGCAAGAGGAAAAGACACTAACAGGAATATTGCTTTTGCCCTTGTAATACTACAAAGAAGAATGGCTTCAAGTGCCTATGCGTTATTAAAATCACTTCAAAGAAGGGAAAGAAGGTTGGATGACCTATTAAAAGAAGCAGAAATTCCAAGATGCTCTCCAGAATTAATAAATTTTGACGAACTTGAGGAGGAAGAGGAAAAAGAAGAGGTGGAAAGATGGAAAATAGAAAATCATTGGGAAACAATAACAATTTCGGAAAATAGAGAGGAATTAAAAAAGGAAATAAATACAATTAAGAAACTGATGGAAAAAGCTGAAGATGTGATTGAAAAAGAAGTGGAAAGAAAAATCATCCAATTGAAGAAAGCAATTGAAGAAGGATTTAAAAAAATCAAAGAAGTTGGAGCAAATGAGAAAATACTTATATTTACAGAATCCAAAGAGACAATGGACTATCTTTATGAAAAAATTAAAAGTTGGAGATACAAGGTGAACTATATTCATGGGGGGATGTCATTACAGGAAAGGGTTGATGCAGAAAAAATTTTCAAACATGAAACACAGATAATGATAGCAACTGAGGCAGGAGGCGAGGGTATTAATCTCCAGTTCTGCAATATCATGATTAACTACGACATACCCTGGAATCCTAACAGATTGGAACAGAGAATGGGCAGAATTCACAGATACGGACAGCAATATGATGTGTATATTTATAATCTCGTTGCTGAAGATACAAGAGAAGGAGAAGTTCTTGCAAAACTCTTTGATAAACTTGAAGAAATAAGAAAGGTTCTCGGCAGCGAGAAGGTTTTTGATGTTATTGGAGATGTGTTTTTCGGGGGAAACTTGTATCAACTGATATGTGAGGCGGCAATAAATATTCGCAGTTCAAAAGACATAATAAAAGAGATGGATATAAAAATTGACAATGAATATATAAGTAAAATCAAAGAGGTCCTTGGAGAAAGTTTAGCAACAAGATACATTGATTACACAAGAATTTCCGACATTGCGGAAAAAGCGAAGGAACACAGGCTAATCCCTGAGTATATAGAAGAATTTTTCAAGAAAGGGTTAAAAAAAGCAGGTGGTGCTCATAGAATTACCAGGGATGGATTTATAGCAATTGATTCAATTCCTTATGAAATTAAAAACATAGGAAATGAAATTGATTTTAAGAACAAATATGGAATATTGCTTAAATCATACACAAAGATAACCTTTGACAAAGACATAGCATTTAAAAACCCTGATGTTGAATTTGTAAGTTTCGGGCATCCCTTGTTTGAGGCGCTTCTTGAATGGATAGGAAGAACGTATGTTAAAAACTTACAAAAAGGTTCTTTATTTTTTGACCCCTCAGGTAAATATAACGGAATCATCTGGTTTTATGAATGTGAAGTTAAAGATGGAACTGGAGCAACGGTTGGGAAAAAAATATTAAGCGTGTATGACGACGGAAAAGAAACTAAAGAAATAAATCCGGCGATAATATGGGACTTAATTGTCTCAAATTCAATTAGTAATGAAAAATTGGAAGTGCCACCTTTAAGAGAAGAAAAAATTGAAGAATTGGTTATAGAGACCGTGAATAAGTACAAAAAAGAACTTTTAGACCAGAGGACAAAGCAGGTAAAGATAAAGGAAAAATATGGGGTTAGTTCACTTGAATATCTGATAACCAAAGTTGATACAGAACTGGTTGAATTATATGAAAGAAAAAACAAAGGGGAAAAAGTTGAACTACCAATAAGGAATAAAGAAGAAAGAAAGGCACATTATCAAGAGGCACTAAAAAAACTTAAAGAACAAATTAATAAAGAGACAAACCTGATACTCACAACGCCAAAGTATATCAGCTGTGTCTTTGTAAAAAGTAGGGCAGAAGAAGGTTTGTTAATTGATGAGAAAATAGAGAAAATTGGTATGGAAATAGTTATGAAATATGAGAGGGACAATGGAAGAATTCCAGAGGATGTATCAAAGGAAAATCTTGGATTTGACATCAGGTCAAAGGGGAAAAATGAAATAAGATACATAGAGGTAAAAACGAGAAGTTCAGAAGGAGATATCGATTTAACCCCCAATGAATGGTTCAAAGCAAAAAGATTTAAAGAACATTACTACCTTTACATTATAACGAATGCCGTAAAAAATCCCCAGCTTCATATAATTAAAAACCCTGCTGAGAATTTAAATCCAGAAGAAAAGATTGAAATTGTGAGATTTATAATCCGGCTTGAACAATGGAGGGATAAAACTGTGGTGGGTAAACCCTCACAAAGTGAGTAATAATTTAATGTTTATAATTTGGAAACAAAAGGTTTGCAATTTGTGAACAAAATGTTTACAATTTAGAAACCATGAAAGAAATACTTTCCACACACGAAAGAATAAGGATATTGAAAGAGGTTATTTATACAGAAGAAGACACAGGAGTTAATAAGTTAGCTAAAAAACTGCAATTAAGCAAAGGGTTTGTTTCAAAATTCCTTCAAATTTTAGAAAAGGAAGGAATTTTAAAAAAGGCAGGTAAAAAATTTATTCTTTCAGAATCTCCTGTAATAAAGGGAATTAAAATTTTGTTTAACATTGAATTGATAAACCAGAACATTTTCAAGAAATATAAGTTTGTAAAATCAGCGGGAATTTATGGGAGTTGTGCAAAAGGAGAAAACAGAGTGGATTCTGATGTTGATATATGGGTAAAAATTGAAAATGTATCACAAGAAGATGAAGTTAGACTCTTAAGTGAATTAAGAAGAAAAATAAAAAATGTTAAGGTGGTATTTTTAACAGAAGAAAAAATAAACAGATTAAAGAAAGAAGATACTCTTTTTTATTATTCTCTTTTCTTCGGTTCTATTGTAATTTATGGGGAGAAAAATGGCATCTAAATTTAAAGAGTGTACTGAAAAAGGGCTTTTGAGAAAAATACCACCATCAGAAGAAAATTGTATTCGTTCTATAAATAATGCAAAAAAGTGGCTGAGGGAAGCAGAAAAATCTTTTAGAAATAGTGCCTATTTGTCTTCTCTTCTTGGTTCATATCTTGCCATGTTTCACTCAGCAAGAGCAATTCTTTTTCGTGATGGGTACAGAGAGAAGAGTCATTATTGTTTAGCAAGATATTTAGAAGAAAAATATGTTAAAACAGGAAAATTAGAAAAGGAATGGGTAGAATTGCTGGATTATTACAGAGAAATAAGACATGACAACCAGTATGGTTTAACTTTCATCGTTGTACAAAAGGAAGTAAAAGAGGCGTTAGATTCTGCTAAAAAATTTCTAAAACGAATTGAGGAAATTACAAATGAAAGATAAAAGATTTATTGAAGAAAGTTTTCCAGTAAAAGAAGTTAGTGAGGAATCAGCAAGAGAAAAAAATATAAGACATGGGCATATTTCAACCTTGCATATCTGGTGGGCAAGAAGGCCTTTAGCATCATCAAGGGTTACATCCTATGCTTCACTAATACCTGCTCCAAAAGATATAACAGAATGGCATAAAGTAAAAGAATTTATAATTAAATTTTCAAAATGGGAAAATTCACTTAATATGGGTGATATTGAAAAGGCAAGAGGAGATATTTTAAAAGCAAATAATGGTATACCTCCAAAAGTTCTTGACCCATTTTCAGGAGGTGGTTCTATACCTCTTGAATGTTTAAGATTAGGATGTGAAACATATGCAAGTGAATATAACCCTGTTGCTGTTTTAATATTAAAATGCACACTTGAATATCCACAGAAATATTGGAAATCTCAAAAGATAAAAAATAAGGAAAACGAACTGGAAAAAGATACAAATTTATTGATAGATGTCAAAAAATGGGGAAATTGGGTTCTTGAGGAGGCAAAAAAAGAAATAGGTAAATTCTATCCCTCTGACTTTGATGGCTCAATTCCTGTTGGTTATATCTGGGCAAGAACAATAAACTGTCAAAATCCTACTTGCAATGCTGAAATTCCTTTAATGAGGCAGTTCTGGCTTGCAAAGAAAAATGATAAAAAGGTCTCACTCTATCCTTATGTAGAAAATAAAAATGTAAAGTTTAAAATTGTAGGTACTGGTTATGAAGAAATGCCAGAAGGTTTTAATCCTGAAAAAGGGACTGTTTCAAGAGCAATAGTAAAATGTCCTGTATGTGGAGCAACAATTGATGATAAACAAGTAAGAAGATTGTTTCAGGAGAGAAAATCAGGTCAGAAAATGATAGCAGTTGTTCTTTATAATCCAAGAGAAAAAGGCAAAAGATATAGATTAGCGACAGAAAAAGATTTGGAAATTTTTAAAGAAGCAGAAATATGCCTTGAAGTAAAAAGAAAAGAACTCATGGAACAACGGGGATTTGGCCCTGTGCCTGATGAAGAGTTACCTTTAATGAGTGGAGTTTTTAATGTTCCTTTATACGGAATAAAAAAATGGGGAGACCTTTTTAATTCAAGACAGAAACTTGCTTTAATAACATTTGTAGAAAAAGTTAAACAAGCATATAAAAAAATGTTAGAGGAAGGATATAATGAAGAATATGCAAAGGCAGTAGTGAGTTATTTAGGTATTTCAATAAACAATGTTGCAGAAAAAAATAATGTGGTTAGTAGATGGGCAAATACAAAAGAAACTATTGCTGGTTCATCAAGTAGACAAGCATTGCCGATGGTATGGGATTACGTTGAATCTAATCTATTTAGTGGTTCTACAGGAGACTGGTTAAATTCATTAGAATACAATTGCAATGTTCTGTCTCACATTTCCAACATCCCGTCTTTGAAAAATGAACAAATAGTTCCAAAAATTACCCAGTCCTCTGCTACAGACCTTCCATATCCAGACAATTACCTTGATGCTGTTTTTACAGACCCACCTTATTACAATTCTGTCCCTTACGCGGATTTATCTGATTTCTTTTATGTATGGCTTAAAAGGGTTATTGGAGATTTATATCCTGACTTATTTTCAACACCATTAACTCCAAAATCAAAAGAGATTTGTGAAATGGCTGGATGGGATCCTAAAAGATATCCTGATAAAGATAAAAAGTTTTTTGAAGTAAATTTAAAAAAATCATTTCAAGAAATATATCGGGTATTAAAACCAAAAGGTATTGCTACAATAGTTTATGCTCATAAAACAACATCTGGCTGGGAGACCGTTATAAATAGTTTACTTGATTCAGGACTTACGGTTACTGCTTCCTGGCCTATAAA